>JAAYBV010000066.1 GCA_012744475.1 Phycisphaerae bacterium | reverse complement strand
TTTTTCACCCTGAGCGCTCCTTCCCTCTCTTGTCATGCTGAGCGAAGTCGAAGCATCTGGCCAGAGACGTTGCGCGCCCATGTCCTGTGTCAAACGCAAGCGTCCCTCGCTCGCCATCCCCAAGCCTCCGTTACACTTCGGCTTGAGGCTGCCACCCGTTGTCATGTGTCCCTGCGGTCTACAGCCTACCGCCTCCGGCCTGTCTGTACTTTGCTTTGTCATTTTGCTGTTTGCCCTTTGATATTTGATCTGTCCTCGGGGAAATTCAGGCAGGCGAACCTGCCGTACAGTTCGAGGGCCTTGCGATCGCGGGCCTTGGCGGCCTCGATCTTGTCGTCGAAGATGGCGCTGTAAAGCGTCTCGCCTCGATGGCAGATCATCGCCCGCCACCTCTTGCCCTGGGGATAGACCCCCGCGAAGCCCGACCAGTTGCCCTTGAATCGCCGGTTGTGATTGTTCTGTCCCGGCGTGCAGATCCGCAGGTTGCTGCGCCGGTTGTTGAGGGAGTTGCCGTCGATGTGATCGACGACCATCCCGGGCGGTGGCTTCATGATCTCGCGGTGCATCATGATCATCTCGCCCCGTTCAGCGCGTCCGGCGTAGTACTTGCCGTCCATGCCCTTGGCGAACCATCGGTACTGACTGAGCCACTCGTAGTCGGCGGCGTCGATGATCGCCACCATTCGCAGCGTCAGCGGGATGAATCGCACGTCGCTCCGCTCGTCCTGCTGGACCTCGACCCGCTCGGGCGGCTTGCGCCTCGCGCGGAAGTTCGCGCAGCACTGGGCCGGGTGCACCTCGCGCAGCTCGCCGGGGCTTTCGGCGTGGTGCGCGCAGATGGGCAGGATCAGCGGCCCGTTCGGCCCCTCGTGGAAGTCCATCAGCCGCTTCGGCTCCAGCAGGTACACGCAGTCTGCGCACTTACCCCTGCATTGCGGCCTCTCGTCGCGCCTCTGTCGCTGGCGTCGCGTCCGCGGTTTCGTGCTGTCCGCCATGTCGCTTCCTTTCATGCATTGCCGCCGGTCGAAAATCTCATCACGTCCAGGCGAGCCGGCGACTGAGGCCCGCCTCTACAATGGGACGGTGTTGCACGTTTGGTACGAAAAGATCGCCCGTTTTCGAGCCCTCGACCGCCGGAAGTCCCGGCTTGCCAACGAATAAAAAAAATCTGCATGTCACGCGCACTTTGTCGTTTGCCTGTTGCGTGTTTGGTACGAAACCTGACGCTCCAAGACAGCTATAAACAGGTAGGGTATATTCGCATATGAGGTCTTGTCGGGCCTGTTTTGCGACGTGTTCGTCCTGAGTTTCGTTCACGAGTATCGATGCTCCGCCCGTTCCGCGGTGCGGTGGTCCATTGCGCGTTGAATTCGTCCCGGGATCGGATATAATCTCTGCAGAGCCAATTTCGGGTGAAGGGACTCACGATTGAGTGTTGAATCGAGCAATAGCAAACGACTTATCGCGCTTACCGGCGGCAACCTCCGGAACCACCATCTTTACATAACCGGCTACCACGACTTCTTTCCGGAGGAATGCTTCGGCGCATCTAGCGCGCAAAAGGGGACCGGCCAGCAGCTTACCCTGATCGTGGACGGGCTGGCGGAGCCCGTGCAGACGGACATCGCCCGAAGCAGCGGCAACGGCAGCCCGAGAAGCTTCTTCCGAAAACGCGCGTGGATCGCCCGGTTCTTCCAGCATCACGACCTGCACGAGGGAAGCATCGTTGCCATCGAACGCCTGGATCGGTTCCGCTACAAGGTCTATCCGTCAGGGGGCAGGTCCATAGGGTGTTCCAACTGCGAACGAACTGAGGCGATCGCTGCGAACGGGGCCGGCGAGGGCAAGTCGGGTTTTGGTGATACCGCCTTCATCAAGAATCGAAACGAGCCGCTACATCGCTGGGTCCCGTGGATCGCCGGGTTCTCCGGGGCCTTTGTGGAAGAAGTGTTCCGCAACGCGGTCTGCGGCGATCCAAGTTCGGTCACCGTCCTTGACCCCTTTGCCGGAGTTGGCACCACACTGGTCGAAGGCTTGATGCGAGGCTGTAACGTTGTCGGATTTGACATCAATCCCTATGCCGTTCTGGCGTCCGATCTGAAGGTGTCCTGCATTCGGCACAGCGTGAAACCGCTCACCGAGGTCGTGAGCCGCCTTGAGAGCCTTGCGCACGGCGGACCGGACAGAGAAAGGCAGCCGGAATCCAAGCCCCCGAGCGGCTTCAAGAGCAGAGTGCCATTCTTCAGTCCGACCGTGGAGCGCGATGTCCTCCTGCTTCAGGACTTCATCAGCGAACAGAAGAACGCGTTCGTCAAGAAAGCCCTGAAGTTGGCCCTGGGGGCCGTTATGGTCGGCTTTTCCAACTACTCCTACGAGCCCAGTCTGAGCACGCGCGCTGCGGCTGGAAGACCGCTCGTAGAACACGCGGATGTGTTCGGAGTCTTTCGCGACAAGCTCAGGGAGATTGAGGCCGACGTCAGGTTCTTCCAACGGCATATGAAGTCGTTCCGGCATCGGCCCCAGGCGAAGGTGTATGAATGCTCATACCTCCAGGGCGCCGACGTTCTTCCTGCGGCGAGCATTGACGTGCTTGTGACGTCCCCACCGTATCTCAACAACTACCACTACGTTCGCAACACCCGTCCTCAGCTTCACTGGCTGGGTTTGACGGAGGGGAATGGGCAGCTCAAGCAGCTTGAAGACGACAATTTCGGCTGCTTCTGGCAGACCGTGCGAAGCGGTCCTCCGATCGAGTTGAGTTTCGATCTTCCGGAATTGCGCGATGTCCTGGATGCCGTTCGTTCTCGCCATCCGGAGAAGGGCGTCTATGGCGGTGCCGGATGGGCCAACTACGCCGCCAAGTACTTCAACGACTGCCATCGGTTCTTCGAAGTGACTCGCCGCGTGATGAAGGCCGATGGCCTCGTTGTGGTTGTGATCGGCAACAACATCGTCCAGGGCATCCACATCGAGACGGACCGGTTCCTCGCAGAGATTGCGGGACTGCATGGTTTCGCGCTCCAGGAAATGCACCGTGTGCGAAAGAAACGCACCGGTTCGAGCATTGTCGATTCATCGGTGCGCGCCGGGGTGATGACGCAACGCGTCGAGCTTCACGAGACGGCGGTCGAGCTTCGAGCCCCCGGATAGCAGCGTGTCTACGTCATATTGCCGAGAAAGGCGCTCACCTTGTCGAGAACCTCTGCCATGGACACCTCGGCATTCAGCCCGGTTGCCCACGGTCGACCTGGGTGGAGGATGTCCCAGAGTGGGCGTTTCATCGCGCGTCTGCCGGCGCCGGGGTCGTGATTGCCGAACCCGTCGATGGCCACGTTCCAGACAGGCTGGAAATGCTCGACAAGGAAGCGTTCGGCCAGGGTGATCCAGACCGATTCGACCACAAGGTAGCGACAGGTGAAATCCTGTAGTTCGAGGTTCTCTGCCTGCTGGATGCTCTTGCTGTGCTGGGTCAGCCGCTGGTATAACTCTCGACCAGCCAACGGTTTGCGTCCACCTTTGCGCGCGCCGGTGGGCACAGCCTTGCCAACGTATATCGGTTTGGGTTTCTCGGACTCGACAAGTCTTGAATAACAGGGAAAGTTGCCGCGGTAGTAGATTGCGTACACGCCGGAACCGTCAAAGAGTTCCTGCGGTGGGAGTGGCCGCGGAGCCTGTTCCAGAAGGGCGTTGACGACGCTGCGTGCCAGGTTCTCGTATGCAAGCGGATCGTATGGTTTCATTTATCAGCCTCACGGATCGAATCAAGACGAACCCTGTTGAGTCTATGAATCGGACGGAGGGCTACTCGCCGCACACACAGTAGTATCGGCTGAATCCGCATCGTGCATGAGCAAGAATTGTTGCTTCAGGCGAGAGAATGTCGAGGTATCGCTTTATCTTTTGCTCATCCCTCAGGCCTGGATCGTGGTATTGTTGGCGGCATGACGGGCGGAGTGCCGATTGTAGGGTTAGATGGCTGATCCCGGTTCCATGAGCGATTCATTGAGTGACGACGGACGCAACGCAGTGGGCTGGTTTGCGGCGGTGGTGTTTGGGGCGATGGCCGGGGGGATGGCTTGGGGGATTCGGGGGCAGTACGGCCATGAGACCGGGGCGATGCTCGCCGGACTGCTGGTCAGTCTGACCCTGGTGACTCTGCTCTGCCCCAGGGCTTCGCTGCTCGGCGCCGCCCGGGCGGTGGCGCTGGGAACCGTCGCCATGGGATTCGGCGGCTCCATGACCTACGGCCAAACCGTCGGCCTGACCCACGATCCGGAACTGGTCGGCAACTGGGCCGCGCTGGGCTGGGGCATGCTGGGCCTGGCGATCAAGGGCGGCCTGTGGATCGGCTTCGCGGGCGCGTTCCTGGGGATGGGGCTGGGCGGTACGCGCTATCGCCCGCTCGAGATGCTGCTGCTGATGCTGGGGCTGGTCATGGCGTACTTCACCGGCGTGGCCCTGATCAACTCGCCCTTCGACCCGGCCAACCGGGAATTGCCAGTGCTGTATTTCTCCGCGGACTGGCATTGGCAGCCGGACAAGGTGCTGAAACCTCGCCCTGAATGCTGGGGTGGTCTATTGGCAGCGCTGGCGGTCTTGACTGTCTACGTCGGTTACTGGCGTAAAGACGGGCTGGCCCGGCGTCTGGTGTGGTGGGGTGTGTTGGGAGGCGCGCTGGGCTTCCCACTCGGACAGAGCATCCAGGCTTATCACGCCTGGAATCCCGATTTTCTGCGTGGCAGCTTCCTCGAAGGGACCGCCATTAACTGGTGGAACATGATGGAGACCACCTATGGCGCGGTCATGGGCGCGCTGCTGAGCTGCGGCCTGTGGCTCAACCGAAAGTGGATTCAACTGGACCGTGCCGTAAGCGATGTCACCCTCTCAGCGCCCGTGGAGTGGATCCTGCTGGCGATTCACCTGATCCTGCTGATCTCGGTCGAGTTTGTGGACCGTTCGATGGTCGATAGCCTCGGCAGACCCATCCTGAGCGGAGCGTTTGGCGCGGTGGACTTTCTCTACGACCTGGGGCTGATCATGGGGATCATTCCCATCGTGGCGGTCGTCGGCGGACGCTGGTGGCCTTACTTTGCTGTGTTTCCGGTGATGCTGATTCCCTACGCCGGCAAGACCGTTCGGCAACTGGTGTACAAGGAGGCGGCTGTGGCCCCGGTCGTCGGTTGGCTCGTCTACCTGATCGTCCCGCTGGCGGTCGTGACGACAATCGCGATCACCTACGCGCGCCGGGCCCCGGAAGAGCCAAGTGGGAACGCCTTCGCACGCCGCACGCTGCTGCTCAGCGCGTGGCTCTATTTCCTGTTGAACTATGCCTTCTTCCGCTTCCCATGGCCCTGGGCCGAGTGGACCGGCCGCACCCCCAACGGCATCATCTTCACGATCTGCGTTCTCGGCCTGACGGCCTGTGCTCTCTTCGTGATACCCTATGGTCAAGGCCGAGGTAAGAAGGGCTCGGAGGCGTGCCATGAGTGAGCAGACTTTGGGCAAGGTTGTTCTGGTTTGTGTGGCGGTGTTGTGTGCATCGTGCGCGGTGGGGCGGCGGGGGGGCGAACGGGCGTATGCATCGGACGACGTGCGGGTGTTTCTGGCCGGGTTCCGGCAGGCGGTGCTGGACCACGACGAGAAGCTCGTTGTCAGAAGGTATATCGATAGGGCGTATCGGCGCGAGCAGCTTGAGGACCTCTTGGGCGGCGACCGCCGGCAGTTCCTCGATGAGCTGTTCGGCCTGGGCAAGAACCGCTTCGACGAGATCGTCGAAATGGAATTCGTCTGCGACGACATCCGCTTCGAGCCCGTGAGAGAGGGCTCTGCCTCGAACGCTCAGACAGCCCAGTGTCCGATTCGTCTCACGTATGAAAACGGCGTCCGGATCGAAGACACCATCTTCGTCGTCAGGTACTGCCAGGGCAATAGAACCTTCGCTGTCGATGGCCCCAGGGGCTGACACGATACGCACGATGCGAAACGCGGGATGTGCAACGTCTCTGGCCAGATGCTTCGACTTCGCTCAGCATGACAAAAGGGGGAGAGAGCGCTCCGGCCGGCAAGCGGGAGAGCAGCTGCCCCCCATGGCTATGCACTACCAAATGGGGGATTCGTTGTACTTGGGGGGCGAGTGTGGTATAAGGTCTTATCGAATGTGGATTCGCTGTTTGTTCTATGCCCTCACGGGCACACTACGAACGGGTATGCCCTCAGGGGCACACTGCAAACGGGTATGCTCTTACGAGCACACTACTAACTTGAGAAGACCTGTTGGGAGGTTCTATGGAGATAGCGGAACTGAAGGGCGCGATCGGCGACCTCGAGGCCCGAGTCATAAAGATTCGGGACTGGCTTTGACTTGCCCGGCAAGAGGGCGCAACTGGACCAGTTGACACAGCAGATGTCTCGCCAGGGCTTCTGGGACAATCAGGAATCCGCGCAGCGGGTGACCAGCCAGCTCAGTGCGCTGAAAGCGGTGGTCGAGCCGGCCGAGGAGTTGCAGCGGGAGGTGGCGGACCTGAGCGAGCTGTATCAACTCGCGGCGGAGGAAGAGGACAGCGACGAGCTGGAGCAATTGGAGGAGGATCTCGGCTCGCTGTTGCGTCGCTGCGAACAGATCGAGCTGGCGGGCCTGCTGTCGCGTCCGGAAGACACGAAGAACTGCTTCCTGAGCATTCACGCCGGAGCAGGGGGCACGGAGAGCTGCGACTGGGCCAACATGCTGCTGCGGATGTACACGCATTACTTCGACGCCAGCCGGTTCAAGTATGAAGAGCTGGACCTCGTGCCCGGCGAAGAGGCCGGAGTCCGCTCGGTGACGCTGCGGGTGATCGGCCCGTTCGCGTTCGGCAAGCTCTCGTGCGAGGTCGGCGTCCATCGGCTCGTGCGCATCAGTCCGTTCGACTCGCAGAAGCGCCGGCACACCAGCTTTGCGGCGGTCGACTGCCTGCCCGAGTTCGAGGACGACATCGAGATCGAGATCGACGAAGACGATCTTCGCATCGACACCTATCGCGCCGGCGGCGCGGGCGGCCAGCACGTCAACAAGGTCAGCTCGGCGGTCCGCCTCACGCACCTGCCCACCGGCCTGGTCGTGCAGTGCCAGAACGAGCGCAGCCAGCACAAGAACAAGGCGCGGGCCATGGCGGTGCTCAAGAGCCGGCTCTACATGCTCGAACAGCAGAAGCGCGACGCGGAGGTGGCCAAGCTGTACGGCGACAAGGGCGAGATCGCCTGGGGCAACCAGATCCGCAGCTACGTGCTGCAGCCGTATCAGATGGTCAAAGACCATCGCACGGACTACCAAACGGGCAACGTGGATGCCGTGCTGGACGGCGAACTCGATGCGTTCATCGAGAGCTACCTGCACTATCGGGCCAAGGACAAGGCCAAGAGCGCATAGGAAAATCAAGAATCAAGAATCAAAGAGCAAAATGTAAAGAGGAGGAAGTCATCCGCCTATGGTGGATTCCGCCAGTTTGATCTTTGCCCTCTAATCTCTGATATAGATACGGTGTGTGACGATGAAGCAAATCATTGCGGTGGATATCAAGACGCGGAAGGTCGGGTTGGCTCAGTGCAAGACAGACCTGCTCGTGCTGGGACGATTTTCCGATGCGGCCGGCGTGGACAAAGACGTCAAGGCGCTGGATGAGAAGCTGGGCGGCGCGCTCGGTCGCGTGGCCAAGCTGGGCGACTTTGCCGGCAAGGCGGGAACCAGCGCGCTCGTTTATGGCGATGGCAAGATTCCGGCCCGGCGCGTGATACTGATTGGCCTGGGCGAGCAGAAGAAGGTGACGCTCGACACGATCCGCAAGGCCGCCGCCACCGCCGCCAACCAAGCGGTCAATATGAAGCTCCAGACGCTGTCGCTGGCCCTGCACCAGGCGGCGCAAGGCAAGCTTGATACCGCCGAGATGGGTAAGGCGACGGCCGAGGGCGCCTATTTCGGCAGCTATCGCTACGACGAGTACGTGACGGAGAGCCAGAACGGGCGGCTCGGCGCGCTGAAGGTCGAGGTGGTGGACGCCGATGCCGGACGGCTCAAGTCGCTGAACCAGGGGCTTGGCGACGGGGCGGTCGTCGGCCGGGCTCAGAGTTATGCCAGAACCCTCGCCAACCGGCCGGGCAATGTCATCAACCCGCCGGCCCTGGCGAAAGCGGCGATGGAAATGGCCCGTGCAACCAGGGGGCTTCGTTGCACCGTTTTCGACGCCGGGCAGCTCAAGGCCAAGAAGATGGGCGGGATTCTGGCCGTCGGGGCCGGGTCCAGGAGCGAGCCTCGGCTGATCATCCTGAAGTACACCCCGGCGAAGAAGCCCGCCAAGGGGCTGCCGCGCGTGGCGCTGGTGGGCAAGGCGATCACGTTCGATTCCGGCGGGATCAGCATCAAACCGTCGGCGGACATGGACCAGATGAAACTGGACAAGAGCGGCGGAATCGCGGTGCTGGCGGCGATGAAGGCGGTGGCCGAACTGGGTCTGCCGGTGGATGTGTGGGGGCTGATTCCGTCGGCGGAGAACCTGCCGAGCGGGTCGAGCTATCGGCCCGGCGACATCGTCACCACGTACAGCGGCAAGACGGTCGAGATTCTGAACACCGACGCCGAGGGGCGGATGATCCTCTGCGACGCGCTGGCCTATGCCGCCAGGCAGAAGTTCGAGACGATCATCGACATCGCGACGCTGACCGGCGCCTGCATGGTGGCGCTGGGCCAGTACAAGGCAGGCCTGATGGGCAACGACGACGACCTGATCGCGCAGCTCCGCCGGGCGGCCGACGACAGCGGCGAGAACGTCTGGCACCTGCCCAGCGGCGATGAGTACGCCGACGAGATGAAGAGCAAGATCGCCGACCTGCGCAACACGGGCGGCCGGTGGGGCGGCGCCTCCACCGCCGCCGCCTTCCTGCGGCAGTTCGTCGGCGAGACGACGTGGGCGCACCTGGACATCGCCGGGATGGACATCCTCCAGAAGGCGACCGAGTACGCCAGCGCGGGCTCGACCGGATTCGGCGTGCGCCTGCTCGTGACGTATCTTATGAATCTGACCCGGTAGGGGCGATGCAGGCGTCGCCCTCCACGATTGGGATGGACAGAGGCAATGGCCAGGAAAGCGATGAAGGTGGATCAGGAGCGCATCCGCAAGGCGGTGCGTGAGATCCTGCTGGCGGTCGGCGAGGACGTGGATCGCGAAGGGCTCCAGAAGACGCCGGAACGGGTGGCGCGGATGTACGCCGAACTGCTCGGCGGGATGTACGAAGACCCGAACGTGCACCTTCGCAGCGTCTTCACGGAAGAGTACGACGAGATCGTTCTGCTGCGCGACATTCCCTTCTATTCGCTCTGCGAGCACCACCTGCTGCCGTTCATCGGCAAGGCTCACGTCGCGTATCTGCCCACGGGCAAGGTGCTGGGCGTCAGCAAGCTGGCGCGGATCGTCGACTGCTACGCGCACCGCCTGCACACGCAGGAGCGGCTGACGGGCCAGATCGCCGATTTTCTGATGCAGAACCTCAAGCCGCAGGGCGTGGCGGTCGTGCTCCAGGCGTCGCACAGTTGCATGACGATTCGCGGCATCAAGAAACCCGGCTCGCTCATGGTGACCTCGGCGCTGCGCGGGATCTTCAAGCGCGACGCCCGCAGCCGCAACGAGGTGCTGAGCCTGATGCACCAGGGCACGGTGTAGAGGAGCCTCTCATGGTACGGCTGGCCCGCCAGGTCCGATTCTCGATCAATCCGTTTCGAGATCAGGACCATCCCGGCGCCAACGCCTACGCATCGAAGCCGGCCGGCGAGGGCCTGGCCCTGTTCCTGGAATTGACGATCGAGCTCGTCGGTCCGGTCGCGCCCGACACCGGTTTCGTCGTCAACGTGATGGATATGGACCGAGTCGCGCGGCAGTTCGCCGTGCCCGTCTTCGCGCAGGGCCTTCGCGACCGATACCGGCGCGGCTGTCCGATCGGTCTGGACGTCGTTGCGGAAATGCTCGGACAGGCTTGCCGGCAGTTGACGGGCCGATTCGGCCCCGCGGATGTAGACCGGCTGATTCTCAACCTCAATCCGTACAGGAAGCTCACGATGGATGCCAAAGAGCCGCACGTGCTGCGTTTCAGTGAGAAGTTCGAGTTTGCGGCGATGCACAAGCTCTGGAACGACGCCTTCAGCGAGCAGCGCAACTTCGAGGTCTTCGGCAAATGCGCCCACCCCACCGGACACGGGCACAACTATATCGTCGATGTCACGGTGTCGATGCCATCCGATGCGGCGGGGTTCGAGACCGGCCGGTTCCAGCAGACCGTCGAGACGGAGCTGATTTCGCTGCTGGACCACAAGAACCTCAACGCCGATCTCGACGAGTTCCGCGAGGCGATCCCAACCGTCGAGAACCTGGCCGCCTTCGCGTGGCGCCGTCTCGTGGGCAAGTTCGATCCGGCCCGGCTGCACAGCGTCACCGTCTGGGAGTCCGACCGCACGTATTGCACCTGCTGTGGCTGAGAAGACGGCGGCCGCCTCGCGATCCACAACAGTTGACAGGTTCGGTCGATGCGGATACGGTCTTCGGTCACAGACGCAATCGATCGCAAGGAGCAGGTTCATGTCAGAGATACGTGCGGCAGTCGTCGGGGCCGGTTTCATCGGCCCGGTGCACGTCGAGGCCCTTGGGCGAATCGGTGTCAAGGTCACGGGGATTCTCGGGGTCTCCGATCAGGAATCCAAGGCGGCCGCCGGCAAGATGGGCCTGCCGAAGGCGTACCGCAGCTTCGGCGAGGTGCTCGACGACAGCACGGTGCAGGCCGTGCACATCGCCACGCCCAACCGCTTGCACTATCCCATGGCCAGAGCGGCTCTGGAGGCGGGCAAGCACGTGCTGTGCGAAAAGCCTCTGGCCATGAATTCGACAGAGTCGCACGAGTTGGTCGAGCTGGCCCGCAAGAGCGGTCTGGCAGCGGGAGTCAACTACAACATCCGCTACTATCCGCTGTGTCTGGAGGTGGCGGACATCGTTCGACGCGGCGACCTGGGCGAGGTCTACTCCGTCTGCGGCAGCTACGTGCAGGACTGGCTGCTCTATCCTACGGACTACAACTGGCGGGTTCTGGCGAAGGAGGGAGGCGAGCTTCGGGCGATTGCGGACATCGGCACGCACTGGCTGGACCTGGTGCATGCCCTTACGGGCCTCGAAGTCGAGGCGGTTTGTGCGGACCTGTCCACGGTCCATCCCATTCGGCAGCGCCCGCTCGGAGAGGTCGAGACATTCAAGGGCAAGGAGGCAGGCGGACCGGCCAAGACCGAGCCGGTAGACATCGCCACAGAAGACTACGGAGCCGTGCTGATTCGCTTCAAAAGCGGTGTTCGCGGCTGTCTGGAGGTCTCCCAGGTTACTGCCGGCCGCAAGAACTGCCTGCGATACGAAATCGCCGGCTCGAAGTCTGCCCTGGCGTGGTGCAGTGAGCGACCCAACGAGCTGTGGGTGGGTCACCGCGAGCGACCCAACGAGAATCTGATCCGCGATCCGGCGTTGCTCGGCGAGCGGGCACGGCACTTCGTCAATTACCCGGGCGGACACAATGAAGGGTTCCCCGACACATTCAAGCAGTGCTTCCGGGCATTTTACGAGTACATTCAGGCGAATGATTTCTCGGCAGCACCTGGCTTTCCCACGTTTGCCGACGGCCACCGCGAGATCTTACTGTGCGAGGCCATTCTGCGGAGCCATCGGGAACGGCGATGGGTCGAGTTGAAAGGAGAGCGTTCATGAAGCTTGGATTCGTCAGTGCGATTCTGCCCGATCTGCCGCTGGAGGAAGTGATTCAGTTCGCGTCGGAGACCGGGTATTCCTGTGTGGAGCTGATGTGCTGGCCGAAGGGCAGGGCGGAGCGCCGTTATGCCGGCGTCACTCACGTCGATGTGGCCGGTTTCAAGTCGTCCGATGCCCAGAAGATTCGCGCGGTCCTGAAGGACGCGGCAGTGAGTATCAGCTCGCTCGGTTACTACCCCAACTACCTGACACCCAAGGTGGACGAGGCCAAGGCGGTGACAGCCCATTTCAAGAAGGTCATCGCCGCGGCGGCGCTTCTGGGCGTCGGCCAGGTGACGACCTTCATCGGGCGGGACTGGACGAAATCCGTCGAGGACAACTGGCCTCGGTTCAGGAAGGTCTGGGCGCCGCTGGTGAGATTCGCGGAGGATCATGAGGTTCGAATCGGCATCGAGAACTGCCCGATGCTGTTTACGAACGATGAATGGCCGGGCGGCAAGAACCTCGCCCACAGCCCTCGCATCTGGCGTCGGATGTTCGAAGTGATTCCGTCAAAACACTTCGGGCTCAACTACGATCCATCGCACATGATCTGGCAGCAAATGGATTACATCAAGCCGTTGTGGGAGTTCAAGGATCGCATCTTCCACGTGCATGCCAAGGACGTCCGCCTGGACTGCGACCGGCTGGACGACGTCGGCATTCTCGCGACGCCGCTGCAATACCACAGCCCGAAGCTGCCGGGACTGGGCCAGGTCGACTGGGGTCGGTTCTGCTCGGTCCTGGGCGAGACCGGCTACGATGGTCCGGTGTGCGTCGAGGTCGAAGACCGGGCTTACGAGGGGTCTTTGGAGACCCGCAAAGCAGCTCTTCGCCAGAGCGCACGTTTCCTTCGCCAGTTCATCCCGTAGTCTTGAGCAGGTATCGAAGAAGTCGTCCGTCACAGAGAAGCGCAATCAGGAGCCACCATGGATTACACATACAGCGATATCGCCAAGATGATCGACCATTCTCTGCTGAACCCGACGCTGACGGATCAACAGCTCGAACAGGGGTGCCGGCTGGCCGTCGAGTACGACGTCGCCAGCGTCTGCATCCTGCCTCACTACCTCAAGCGGTGTGCGGAGATCCTCAAGAGCAGCACGGTCGCGGCCAGCACGACGATCGGCTTTCCACACGGCGGGCACACCACAGCGATCAAGGCGGCTGAAGCAGAACAGGCCCTTCGCGACGGCGGCCAGGAACTGGACATGGTCGTCAACATCAGCAAGGTTCTCAGCGGCGATTGGGATTACGTGCGCAGCGATCTCGGCGCGGTGATCGACCTGACTCACAAGCACGGACAGAGGGTCAAGGTCATCTTCGAGAACTGCTATCTGAACGACGATCAGAAGGTCCGGCTCTGCGAGATCTGCGCCGCGCTCGGCGCCGACTGGGTCAAGACCTCGACCGGCTACGGCACAGGCGGCGCGACCATCGAGGATCTGAAGCTCATGCGGGCCCACTGCCCCGCTCGCGTGCAGGTCAAGGCCGCCGGAGGCGTCCGCGATCTGGACAAGCTGCTGGAGGTCCGCGCGATCGGCGTCACGCGCGTCGGCGCCACGCGCACCGCCGAGATCCTCGACGAGTGCAAACGCCGGCTCGCAAACGTCACCTGACCCATGCGCCGACTGGCGGCGCGCGGGTGTGGCAGCCGCAAGCCCGCAGGGCTTGGGGATGGCGGGATAAGACGGGTGGCAGCGGCAAGCGTCGCTTGCCGATGGTCCTTCTCGATACGGTCTTCGCCTGATCTGGCTTGATCGGACCGTTACCCGGAGTTTACACTTGGTTTGGAGAGGCGAGCGGTGCACGGAAAGTAGGCAGTGGCGTGTCAAGGAGGACGCGGATGTGGAGGATAGCAGTCATTGTCTTCATTGCGGTCGCGGCTACGGGCGCCGTTCGTGCGGAGTTGTGCGGTGTCGATATCGACGAATTCGCGCAGCCATCCTGGCAGATGGATTGCCATTCGCACAAGTTTCCCTACGATTGGCCAGCCGTCTGGCTCGGTCTGCCTGAACCTCGATCGCCGGAGGGCTCCGCCTGTATCCCGACGATGCCTGACGCGTTGGGGGGTATGGGCTGTGCCGTCGCGATCGACTCGGCCGGAGACGAACTGGACCGATGGCGGTACGTGTATCTCGACCGTCATCGCTATCGGTTCCTCGATGTGACGCAGTACAACCTGTTGGGCGGGCCATGCGGCTGCGGATGGCGATGGTGTCACGGGGTCTGGCCCGACGTGTTCCTGCTGCCGACGCCCGTGCGGTGTGTGCGGCACAGAGTCCAGCCGATCCCCGAGCCGGCGACCGCTGTGCTTCTTGCGTTCGGGGCGGTTGTCCTGCTGCGGACGCGCCGGTCAGTAGGCGCTCGGTGACGCGCCCTGGTCTGCGACGCGGGCCGATGCGCCGATCAGCGCGCCGTAGACTCGGGCCTGTTGCGCTTCTCGCTCGCTGTCCGCTTCCGCATCGGCCAGATCGACGATTCGCAGCGACCACGTCCCCTCGTAAGGTTGCAGGACCGTTCCGGCTACCGCCTGCGCGACTGTGGCAGCCTGCACCGTCGGATACGGATGCTCTCGGTAGATTGCGACGTATTCATGTCCCGGTTGGAAGACGTGCGTGAGTTTGAGCGGGCGGCCATACGCCTCGCCGATCAGCCCGGCGCCGACGGGCGCGGCGTAGTGAAACGACGCGGTCAGCTCATGCTCGCCCGGGCGAATGTGGTACTCGCGGACGCCGCCGCGGCCGATGCACGACGCGCGGACGTTGCGGCCGTCAATGCGGAGGATTCTCAACTCCGCCGTGTTGACCAGCAGCAGCGATCGCGTTGCCTGCATCGTGGGGGACTGCCAAGGGCTTTGCGGCGTACATGGGCCGCCACATTGCCGGCTGCAACCCGATACCGATATGACGATGGGCGACCCGACGAGCAGGCACACGCCCATCGCATGAAAGGCTCGAACGCGCATAACCCTACCTCCTTATAGAGTTACCTCGTTCCGTCGATGGCGCAGTGACGCGCGTAGACCGGGGCGACCGCCTCGTCGCTAATAGGCGTTGGATGCGTCGGGCTGCTTGGCGGTGCCGCGCGGCTCGCGCACCCAGGACAGGTAGCTTCGCGCCTCGGCCACCTCCGGCTCGGCACTGGCTTCGCCGACGTCGACGATGTCGAGCGTCCAGTACAATTCCGGCGGCGGGTTCAGGACGTTGGTCGCCACCTCCGCGATGCCCATCTGGCCCTTGGGCGCGGTCCCTTCGTGCTCGCGATAGACCGCCACGTACTCGTGCTCGGCCAGGAACTCGTGCTCCAGCGTCAGGGCCTGACCCTGGACGTCGGCGAGCACGCCTTCGCTGGGCGGCGCGGCATAGCGGAACACCGCGGTCAACGTGTGCCAGCCGGGAAGCAGATGGTACTCCTCTACGCCCTGGACGCTGACGCACGTCGGGGTGGCGTCGTGCCCGTCGATGTAGAGGATCCGCAGCTCCGCAGTGTTGACCAGCAACAGAGACCGCGTCACCTGGATCGTCGGCGACTGCCACGGGCTTCGCGGCACGCACTTGGCGCCCTCGCAGTCCTTGCACCGACAGCCGGCGAGAAATGAGGGTAGAAACAGTGCAGCAAGTAGAAACGGCATGACCAAACGGCGTGCGTGAACGCACATAACCCTACCTCCTTATAGAGTTATTCGGTTCATCGATCCCCTGCTCCGGCTTCCGAACGGCCTCCAAGCCGCAAAAACCGACGCAGCCACCAAAACGTGACCGTAGTATACGACAACCGGCCGATTTGTCCAGTCTTTTCCGCCCGGATTAACAAAATCGCGTGCTTTCGTGCCCCGATGTCATCGCCCGGCAGCGCAGATTTGTGTTATGGTCGCTGCAGAGCCCCTACCATTGCGAGATACGAGCAACGAGATACGAGATACGCGTCAGTAGTCCTTGAACTTCTGCATCCAGGCGGGCCAGTCCTCACGTTCCACGCCGCCGGCCCTGGTCCACGGCCCAGAGGTGTCGTAGTCCTGACTCCAGCGTAGCGTCCAGATTTCTTTGACGCCCACCTTGCGCACAGCGCCGCTGGCGAAGAGTACGTTGACCCCGCCGCTGTGGCGGTTGATCGCCCAGTGCGTTAGTGCGTCGCCGTAGTAGCCCTCGTACGAGGGCGGTTTGCTGAAGTGGCTCACGCGTCCGAGCGTCATCCATTCGATGCAGTCGCCCAAGAGCGGCACATCGGACGCATTCCTGCGCCCCCAGGTGTCCCAGGAATAGTAGCGCAGGCCGGCTTTGCCGGGCAGATAGCCCACGCCGAATGCAATGCAGTTCTGGCTGTAGCTGCCCGCGAGTCCATCGCGGAGCCAGGCCGAAGACGCCGTGCCCGCCCCATAGGGCGTCTCCGGCAGGACCTTGCGCGCCACGGGGCACAACAGCAGTTCGGGGCACTCCGCGTAGGGCGGGTGGAACCACATGAGCCGTGATTCCTCTCCGCTTTGGTCCGACATCCCTTCGCTCTGGGCGAAGTCCGCCAGTTGCCCGTCGGCGTCGGTCATGAACGCGAACATCGCGATTCCGCCCTGGCGCAGATTCCCCTGGCAAACCACCGCCTGCGCCTGCCGCCGGGCCTTCTGGATCGCCGGCAGCAGCAGGGCGATCAGCATCGCCACCACCGAGATCACGACCAGCAGCTCGATCAGGGTGAACGCCCGGTCGGTCTTCGTTTGCTCTGCCGCGCCCATGGCTTCCGCTCTCCTTTTGCCCAAAAGGAGTCCTCGCGCTGCGCCACCTTCGAAGGCGTAGTCTCATCGCTGCCAGCTTCAGTGTCGTCGTCCGTGGTGCATCGCTATGATGTCCGTTGTCCGCGCTGCCGGCGGTCCTGTCAAGGGCGAACTCGACGCGATCAGGCGGTCGCAAGGGGTAGGGGGCGAATGATTATTCGCCCCTACAGACGGTCGGGGCCGTCGGCGAACTCGCCTGCCGCGCGCTGATCCGGGTTGTATGGGGGTGATTGGCGTGCTTACGGTGTGTCTTCGGTGGACTCGGCGTTGCGCTGGGCCTTGTGCATGAGTTTATAGACCCAGTCTTCGAAGTGCATGGGGTACAGGTTGATCTTCTCGGTCGCCAGTTGGAGGCCCTTGCGCGAGAGCCACGCTTTGATCTGTTCGGCGCATCCCGGTAGCCGCTCGGTGATCTGCTTTCGGTAGAGCCGCTTGAGCATCCGTCCTCTCTTCTGGCGAATCTCGTCCGGCTTGCCGACGCCACGGAAGTACCGCCGGACCATCCCGACCGTCATCTCGCGGTCCTGGCGGAAGTACGGAGCGAGCCTCTTCGGCACGTCGTCGCGCAGCGTGAACTCGTCGTCGATCGCGCGGAGCTGCACCTCGCTGGGTTCGTAGTGCAGCAGCGGATCGTAAAAGAAGACGGCCGGATGGTAATCGACGCGGTGCGCGCCGAGGTAGATCGTGAAGACGTCCAGCCCGCGCCCGTTCTGATACAGCATGGGCGGCCCGTCGCCGATGAGGATGCTGAAGCAGAGCTTGTTAAAGTCCTTGCGGTTGAAGCCGACGATGTCACGATGGACCTTGCGCAGCATGGGCAGGCCGGCCCGCCGGACGTCGAAGATCAACAGCCGGGCGTGGGTGGTGTCCTGCGCCGCCCGCTCCATCGTCTCGACGGTGTCGCGAATCGTCCCGGCGCTGGGCTGGATGATCTCGTAGCCTTTGAGCCTTTCATCGGCGCCGATCCGCTCGGCTACGTCGGTCCCGAGGATCGGATCGAGCGTCAGGATATAGATCACGTTCCTCCTGGCCCGATGGGTGAGGATGTCGTGATGGTCGTCGATCAGTTCCTGTCGTTCGATCATATTCTTATTGCGTATCGGGCGAATGGTTATTCGCCCCTACTATGCGATGTTTGGGAACCACCCCTGGGTTGTACGCCCGCGCGAGGGCGCGTGTTCGCGGGCTTCGCTACGGCTGTGATCGGGCTTGCGGCCCGCCTTGGACGGGTCTTTCATCGACAGGCTGATCCGCTGCTTGACCAGGTCGACCTCCAGCACGGTGACCGTTACCTTCTGGTGAACCTTGACGACCTCGTTCGGGTCCTTGACGAAGCGGTCGGCCAACTGGCTGATGTGCACCAGGCCGTCCTGGTGGACGCCGATGTCGACGAAGGCGCCGAAGGCGGTGACGTTGGTGACGATGCCTGGCAGGCGCATCCCGGCCTGGACGTCCTCGATCTTGTTGATTCCGTCGGCAAAACGGAAGATCTCGAACTGCCGGCGCGGGTCGCGGCCCGGCTTGGTCAGCTCCGCCATGATGTCGTTCAGCGTGGGCAGGCCCACCGTCTCGGTGACGTAGTTTTGCAGGCGAATCTTCGTCCGAATCGAACTGTCCTTCATCAGGGTCGCCACGGAGCAGCCCAGGTCGGAGGCCATCGCGTCGACGATGCCGTAGCTCTCCGGATGCACCGCGCTGGCGTCGAGCGGATTGGCGGCGTCGCGGATCCGCAGGAAGCCGGCCGCCTGCTCGAACGCCTTCTCGCCCAGACGCGGCACCTTCTTCAGCGCCCCGCGCGACTCGAACGGCCCGTTCTCGTTTCGGAAGCTGACGATGTTCTGGGCCAGTTGCGGGCCGAGGCCGGAGACGTACTGGAGCAACTGCTTGCTGGCGGTGTTGACCTCGACGCCCACATTGTTGACGCAACTGACGACCACGTCGTCGAGGCCCTGCTTGAGCAGAGGCTGGTCCACATCGTGCTGGTACTGCCCCACGCCGATGGATTTTGGATCGATCTTGACCAGTTCCGCAAGCGGGTCCATCAGGCGGCGTCCGATGGAGACCGCGCCGCGCACCGTCACGTCCTGGTCGGGGAACTCCTCGCGGGCGACGTCTGAGGCCGAGTAGATCGACGCGCCGCTCTCGTTGACCATGACGATAGGCGTGTTGCGGGCGAGCTTGATGTTGCGGATGTAGCTCTCGGTCTCGCGGCTGGCGGTTCCGTTGCCGATGGCGATGACCTCGACGTCGAACTTCTCACACAGCGCCGCGAGCTTCGACGCGTCGGCGGCCGCACGGGCATCGCCCGTGTGCGGATAGATCACATCGGAATGCTTCAACTGACCCTGCCGGTCCAGGCAGACAACCTTGCAGCCCGTGCGGAAGCCCGGATCGACCGCTAGGACGTTCTTGCGGCCCAGCGGAGCGGCAAGCAGCAACTGACGCAGATTCTCGGCGAAAACGCGGATCGCCTCCTGATCCGCTCGCATCTTGGCGGACGCGAGGATTTCCGTCTCCATCGAGGGCGCCAGCAGCCTCTTGTAGCTGTCGACCAGGGCCTCGCGGACGAGGGCCGTGCTTTTGGAGTTGCCTTTGATGAACAACTCTTCGAGAATCCGGTGCGCCTGCTCTTCGGGCGCGACCACCTGGAGCCGCAGGAATTCTTCTCGCCGGCCCCTTCGCATGGCCAGAATCCGATGCGACGGCGCTTTGGCGACCGATTCAGCCCACTCGAAGTAGTCCTCGTACTTGCGGCCTTCTTCCTCTTTACCCGGCACGACCTGCGATTTCAGCACGCCCTTGCCGCCGAACAGCTCGCGCATCTGCGCCCGGGTCTGGGAGTCCTCGTTGATCCACTCGGCGATGATGTCCCTGGCTCCCGCCAGCGCCTCGTCGGCCGATTCGACCCCCTTGGCGGCGTCGACGAAGGCCTCGGCCTCGACGCCCGGCTCCACGGCCGGGTCCTGGGCATAGATTAGTTCGGCCAGAGGCTCCAAACCCTTTTCTCTGGCGATGGTCGCCCGCGTTCGGCGCTTGGGCTTGAACGGCAGATAGATGTCTTCCAGCGAGGCCATGGTCTCGGCCTGGAGGATGTCCTTCTTCAGCTCCTCGGTCAGCAATCCCCGCTCGGCAAGCGACTTGAGGATGGCTTCGCGCCGGTCGTCGAGGTCTTTCAATTGCCCGAGCCGGTCGCGGATCGCCGTGACCGCGACCTCGTCCAGACTGCCTGTCGCCTCCTTGCGGTAGCGTGAAATGAACGGAACGGTGGACCCTTCCTCCAGCAGGCCGGCGGTTGCGGCCACCTGGCCCGGCCTCAGAGACAGCTCCGAGGCGATGCGTGCGATGTGTTCCTGGTTCAACGATCGATCCTTCTCATGCGACCTTCCTTACGGCGGGCGCCCCAGCGGCGTCGGCGCTCCGAGACTATACCCCCTTGGTGCCGCCGTATCAAGGACGCTCGCTGTCGTCGAACGTTACACGTTCGGCCCAGAGTATGCTCTTACGAGCACACTACGAACTGGATCAGATCTCGGGACTGGTGAGCCCCTCCTGGATGGCGTACTTGGTCAGTTGGGCCACGTTGTCGATGTCGAGCTTGTTCATGACGCGCAGTCGATGGGCCTCGACCGTTTTGGGGCTGATGAAGAGCCGGCGGGCGATCTGGCGGGTGGTATTGCCCTCGGCCATGAGCTGGAGCACCTCGCGCTCGCGCGGGGTCAGCAGGGAAAACGCCGTGGGGGCGCCCGCCTGGCGGCCGTTCAGCAGATCCTCGACGATCACGTCTCCGATCGACGAGCTGACGTAGACCTTGCCCTCGGCGACGGTGTGTATCGCCTTGACCAGCTCGTCGTAGTCGCAGTCCTTCAGCAGATATCCCATCGCT
Organism: Phycisphaerae bacterium; assembly: GCA_012744475.1. Classification (GTDB taxonomy): domain Bacteria; phylum Planctomycetota; class Phycisphaerae; order Sedimentisphaerales; family Anaerobacaceae; genus Anaerobaca. The sequence goes on along the minus strand of JAAYBV010000066.1, from coordinate 9,101 downwards.
CCGGCCCGGAACATCTCCATGACGAACTGCCGCGACGAGTGCATGGACAGGGCAATGACCTTGACCGCAGGGCATTCGCGACGCACCTGGCGGGTTGCCTCGACGCCGTTCAGGTCGGGCATGCTGATGTCGGTGATCAGGATGTCCGGAGCCAACTGGCGGACCAGGTCGATCGTCGCGCGGCCGTTCGAGGCCTGCCCGATCACCTCCATATCGTCTTCCTGGTCGATCGCCCGGCTGAGCCCTTGCCGAACAATGGCATGATCGTCCGCCAGAATAATGCGAATCTTCATCTGCTGCCGCTCCCTGCTCGCTTTCCGGACCTGTTACCTGCGGCCCGCACTGCGTGGAAGGCATCTTACGAGGCTCGCCGCACAATGTCAACCGTTATCAGAACCCGCCCATCGGCCGCCTGGGCAGGTTTCAGGCCGTGTCCATTTCAGGCGCAGAGGGGTGCGTGGCAGCCTCAAGTCCGCAGGACTTGGGGATGGTTCTTCGCATCGGCAGGCTTCTGGTACCTGAGGAGCGGCTGAGCCCACCATCCCCAAACGCTACGCGTTTGAGGCTGCCACACGCATGCCAAAATGTTCTCACACACAACATCGGCCGTTCCTGGATGCTGGGGGATGGCCGCCGGAGCGGATGCGAGAACCTGCCCGGTCGCCGTGACGTACTGACAGCGGTATCTGGCGACGGCTGAGCGGAAACCTGCACGGGGCCTGATCCCAAGGGTCGTCGGGACCGGGACTCGACAACCGAGACGTTGGAGATAGTCCGGCATGAATGTCTTGATGATGACCAACACGTTCACTCCCTTCGTCGGAGGCGTGTCGCGGTCGGTCACGGCGTTCACCGACGAGCTGCGAAAGATGGGCCATCGGGTGGTCGTCGTCGCGCCGGAGTTCGAGGGCGCGCCCGAATCGGAGCGGGACGTGATCCGCATTCCGGCGATCCAGCATTTCAACGGCAGCGATTTCTCGCTGGTGCTGCCGGTTCCGGGATACCTTTCTGCCCGCCTGGAGGAGTTCAAGCCGGACCTCGTTCATTCGCACCACCCCCACCTGCTCGGAGGCACCGCCGTTCGCATCGCCAGTCGCTTCGAGTGTCCGCTGGTGTTCACCTACCACACGATGTACGAGCACTATCTGCACTATGTGCCGGCGCACGCCAAGCGGTTGCACCAGTTCGTGATCAACTTCGTGACCGGATACTGCAATCTGTGCGATCACGTCATCGCGCCGAGCCGGTCGGTCGCCGACATCATTCAGACGCGCGGCGTCGAGGCGCCCATCGACATCGTCCCGACGGGCGTGTATGCCGAGCGATTCGAGCGCGGCGACGGGCGCGCCTTCCGGCGGCTCCGGGGGATTCCGGAGCAGGCCTTCGTCGCCGGATACGTGGGCCGCCTGGCGCCGGAGAAGAACCTCTCGTTCCTGGCCGAGGCGGTCGGTCGGTTCGTCACGCGGGCGGCGAACGGCCATTTTCTGGTTGTCGGGTCCGGCCCGTCCGGGCACAATGTGCGCGAGGTCTTCAACCGCCACGGGAACTCCGACCGGCTGCACCTCGTCGGCTCGCTGGAGGGACAGGTGCTGATCGACGCCTATCACGCGATGGATGTGTTCGTCTTTGCCTCGCACACGGAAACGCAGGGCATGGTGCTGACGGAGGCGATGGCGGCCGGTCGGCCGGTGGTGGCCATCGATGCGCCGGGCGTACGCGAGGTGGTCAAGGATCGGGAGAACGGCCGGCTCCTGCGCTCCGAGGATGCGAAGGCGTTTGCCGAGGCTCTTGAAGGGTTCGCCCGGGCGACGCGCGACCAGAGGCACGCCAGCGAGCGGGCGGCTCGGGCGACCGCCGCCGAGTTCACGATGGTCAACTCGGTGCAGCGGCTGGTGGAGGTCTATGAGAAGGTGCGGGCTCGCGAGGGGCGGGAATCGAAGGACGAGAGCGCTTGGGGCGGCGCGATCGAGGAGATCAAGGCCGAGTGGGAACTGCTCAAGAACATCGCCGAAGCGGCCAGTCAGACCTTCCGGTAGACGCGCGGCGTCTGTCACGTCAGATCGCATGCTGAATTTCGTGGAAACGTTCGTCAGGAGGTCGCGACATCGGCTCAGCCGCAGCGAGCTGCTGGTCCGGCTGCTGGGGCTGCCGAAGTCGAAGGATGTGCCCTCGTCGCGGGGGCTTGTGCTGATCCAGATCGACGGGCTCAGCCGTCGGCAACTGGAGCGGGCGATGGCCCGGGGGAATCTGCCCTTTCTGCGGCAGTTGACGCACAGGCACAAGTACCGTCTCGACTCGCTGTACAGCGGCCTGCCTTCGAGCACGCCGGCGGTAACGGCCGAGCTGCTGTACGGCGTCAAGGGGACGGTTCCGGCGTTCAGCTTCTTCGACCGCGCGACCGGCCGCGTCTTTCGGATGTTCGAGCCCGATTCCGCCAGGCAGATCGAACAGCGTCTGGAACGGGAGGGCGAGCCGTTGCTCGCCGGAGGCAGCGCCTATGCCTCCATCTATACCGGGGGCGCTGCCGAGAGCCATCTGTGCGCCGCCTCCATGGCCTGGAGCGACCTGTTCAGACTCGGCCATCCGCTACGCGTGGCCCTGCTGGTGTTGCTGAACCTCTACAGCGTGCTTCGCACTGGCATGCTCCTCGTGGTGGAGTTCTTTCTGGCGCTGTTGGACTGCCTGCGCGGGCTTATCGCTGGTCGCGACCTTTGGAAGGAGATCAAGTTCGTTCCGTCCCGTGTCGGCGTGTGCATCCTGATGCGCGAGTTGACCACGATCGGGGCCAAGATGGACGTCACGCGGGGGCTGCCGATCGTCTATCTCGATTTCGTCGGCTACGACGAACAGAGCCATCGTCGCGGCCCGACGTCGCGATTCGCGCACTGGTCGCTCAAAGGCATTGACGGCGCGATCGCCCGAATCTGGAAGGCGGCGCAACGGTCTCCGCGGCGCGACTACGATGTGTGGATCTTCTCCGATCACGGCAACGAAGAGACGCGGTCCTATGCCCGCGAGCAGGGGCGCAGCGTGCAGGAGGTGGTGGCGGAGGTCCTCGACACGGCGATCGCGCCGCTGGCGGATAATCGAGGCATCCAATCCAAACGTCTGGGCGCCTACATGAGACACCCCACGAAGCAGGCGCCGCTGGCCGAGAGGGACAAAGTCGTCGTCACTTCGATGGGGCCGGTGGGGCACGTCTACCTCGGCACACCCATCGGGCCGGAGCAGCGTTCTGATCTGGCGCGGGCACTGGTGGATCGCGCGGAGATTCCTCTGGTGTTGATCGCCGATGGGCCGGGCAAGACGCGGGCGTGGACGAAGGAAGGATCGTTCCGCCTGCCGGAGGAGGCGGGTTCTCTGCTGCCGGCCGATCATCCGTTCCTGGAGGAAGTGACGGATGACCTGATCGCACTGTGTCACCATCCGGACGCAGGGGACTTCGTCATCTCAGGCTGGACCCGGACGGGGCGCAGCTTCACGTTTCCGCTGGAGAGCGGCTCGCACGCCGGACCGGGCCCGGAGGAGACGCATGCATTTCTCCTGGCTCCGGATGATGCGCCGCTGCCGTATCGAACGCAGGGGTATCCGCGGCCGCTGAGTCTGCGGCAGGCGGCCCTGATCCATCTGGGCCGTGCGGCGGCTGAGCGGGTGCCTGTACTCCTGCCCGTTGCCGGCGAGCGGACGCTGCGCGTGGTCACCTACAACGTGCACACCTGCATCGGGATCGACGGCAAGCTCTCTCCCCATCGCGTCGCCCGGGTCATCTCGCGATATCGGCCGGACGTCGTGGCGCTCCAGGAGGTTGATGTGGGCCGCCTGCGGACCGGGCACGCCGACCAGGCCGAGCTGATCGCACGGTGTCTGGAGATGGAGTACCACTTCCACCCGGCGATGCGGATCGCCGAAGAGGCGTACGGCGACTGCATTCTCAGCCGGCTCCCGATGCGGCTGGTCAAGGCAGCGGCCCTTCCCATGCCGGCCAGCGGCCCCTTCGTCGAGCCGCGCGGGGCCTTGTGGGTCGCCCTGGAGGTGGGCGGCGCGACCGTCCACCTCGTCAACACCCACCTGGGCCTGACTGCCGGCGAGAAACGCATGCAGATCGAAGCCCTGCTCGGTTCCGACTGGATCGAAGGCAACGGCCGGGCCGAGCCCTTTGTCTTCTGCGGCGACTTCAATTCGTCTCCGCGATCGCGCATCTGGAAACTTTGCGTGGAAACCCTTCGGGACGCCCAAGTTGCTGCGGCCGCTCATACCCCGCGAGGAACGTGGTTCGGCCACGTCCCCTTCGCGCGAATCGACCACATTTTCATCAGTCCACAGATCCAGGTTGTGGCGGTCGACGTGGGCAGCGACTGCCTGGCGCGCACCGCGTCGGACCATCGTCCCTTGTTTGCCGAATTGCGGATCGGCCCGTAGGGGGCAGACCCCATGCCTGTCCGGCTGTCGCGCAGCCCGACCGACGCGGTCAGCTCACCTTGATGGGCTTGCTCGACTCCCACAGGCCGTGGATGTTGCAGTAGGCGATGGCGTGCAGGACGCCCGACTTGGCGATACGCAGGGTGGCCATGGCCTCGTGATGGGCGTACACCGGGCCTTGATTCGGGCCTTCCACCGATTCGCCGTGGGCGTTGAACTCGATGTGGGCGACTTCGTGGGCGAACTTGCCGCCTTCGTCGTGGTAGTACAGGGTGATCCAGCGAATGTGATGCTCTGTCGTGTTGGGGTGGGCGACTTCCTTGCCCAGCGTGACCTTTGCCTCGAAGATCTCGTTGGCCTTGACGGAGTCCGGGCACTCGATCACAGGTACGTGTTTTTCCTTTTTCCAGTCCGCCTTCTGGATGTGTTCGCTGAGATTACCCATCGTTTCTACTCCTTTGCTGTCATCTCCGTTCTGATGTTCCTGGTTCCTGCTGCGGTACGTCCCGTCTTCCGGCTGGTTTCACGGTCCGTACGCGTTCGACCCGCTCAGGGTTTGCCGTTTCCGAAATACTTGGCCACGATCTGGCGATTCCACGTCAGTTGTGCCCCGGCGTCCTCTGCGGCGGCGATCATCAGCGCCTCGGTAATCTCCTCTTTCGTCGCGCCGGCCTCGACCGCGCCGCGAAGGTGCTCCTCGGCATTGTACGCCGAGCGCGACGCGCACGCCATCACGAGCATCAGCAGTTCCTTGGTCTTTCTGTCGAGGACCCCGCCCTTTTCGCACACCCGGCGGAAGTCGACGAAGGCTTGTCCGAGTTCCGGTGCGTTCAGCACAAACCACGGTGTCGTCTTGTGTGCACCCATCGTTGCACTCCTCCCATCTTGCCGCTCGATATGTGACAAGAGGCCTCTGTGCCGTCCGTTCCAGGAGGACTGGACGGTCGCAAATCACTCTCCTTCACCATAGGCCAGCCGCAACGGATGTGGAAGAGAGGGATTTCCTCGATTTGAATCAGGCAAGACCGCAGTTGCGCTGGATCGGGATTCGAGGTCCGGATCGAGCAAAAACCCTATTGGCTCATCCGCGAGCGATGCGCATCATACACAAGGGAAGTACCATCGTGGCGAAAAGACCTGGCGAAGGAGACGAAACCATGTTACGCAGCGTCAGGAGTTTGCGGGGTTTCACGATCCGGGCCAACGACGGGCACATCGGAAGAGTCCATACCCTTCTATTTGACGGCCATACGTGGGCCATTCGATATCTGGTCGTCGATACGGGCTCGTGGCTGCCCGGACGCAAGGTACTGATCGCGGCAACGTCGCTGGGCTGGCCCCGCCGGCAGGAGCGGGCTTTCTCGGTGGCGTTGACCAAAGAGCAGATCCGCAGCGCTCCGGATATCGATGCGGACAGGCCCGTGTCCCGGCAGCGGGAGATCGAACTGCACACGTATTATGACTGGATTCCATACTGGGGCATGGGCAGCGATTGGGTCGGCGCCGTGCCCGTTCCCATTCCTGCCGCGCCCGAGGCGGTCGAGAAAGCGGCCAGGGGCGACCCGAACCTGCGCAGCGCCCGCGAGGTGATCGGGTATCACATCCACGCCCTGGATGGCCCGATCGGCCATCTGGAGGACTTTGTCATCACCGACAGCGACTGGGCGATTCGCTATCTGGTCGCGGACACGCGAAACTGGCTGCCCGGACGACACGTTTTGCTGTCGCCCCAATGGGTGCGCCAGATGAGTTGGGAGCAGCGCGAGGTGTGGATCGAGGTCTCCAGGCAGAAGGTCTGCCGCTGCCCTGCCTGTCCCGATCTCGATGCGGAACGAGAGCCGGCCGGTCGCGAGTACGAAGTTGAGCTGTTGGACTCCGGCGGTCTGCTCACACCTTGGATGTGACGGGCTCACGCATTGACGGATGGGCGCGACCTCGAATCGGCAAGGGGAGACAACATGCCGGAACTGCCCGATGTGGAGATATTTCGCAGGTTTGTGGACGAGACGTCACTGCACCGGAGGTTGGCTGACGTCAGGGTGTTCAACCGGCGTGTCCTCAACGACCTCTCCCCGCAGAGACTCAAACGAGCCCTCCAGGGCCGCTCGTTCCATTCCACGGCGCGGCACGGCAAGCACCTGTTCGTCGAGGTAGATGGCTCCCTGTGGCTGGTCCTGCACTTCGGCATGACGGGCCATCTGGATTTTGGCAGGCAGCGCCGGACGGGACCACACGACCGGGTGGTGTTCGTCTTTGCCGACGAGTACAGCCTGGCCTTTGTCTGCGCGAGACTGTTCGGGCGAATCACACTGGCACAGTCAGTGGAGGAATTCGTCGCCGACAAGAGGCTCGGGCCCGATGCGATGGCCGTTTCCGCACAGGAGTTTGCCTTGCGCGTGCGCCGGTCGAGGGCCACAATCAAGTCGATCCTCATGGATCAGTCGCAGGTCGCAGGCATCGGGAACCTCTACTCTGACGAGATCCTGTTTCGCAGCCGCATTCATCCGACCTTTCCCGGCCACCGGCTTACGACCGGGCAGGCAGCGTGCTTGTACCGCAGCACCCGGAAGGTCCTGCGGATGGCAATCGAGCGAGAAGCCGACCCGTGGGCAATGCCGCAATCCTGTCTCCTGCCGCACCGCGAGCGGGAGGGACGCTGTCCGAGGTGCCGGGCCGCCCTGATGCGGCGGACCGTGGCGGGACGAACCGCGTACTGGTGTCCGCAATGTCAACACAAGTGAGAGTTGCCCCGAGACGGAGGCGAGGCGTCATGGAGTCGGCCTCTTTCTGCCCTTGTCCTCGGCCGAGACGCCCGCCGTCAGCACGAATTGCATGGCCTGATCCACCTTCAGATCGACCGGATGAATCTTGTCTTTCGGAACCATGACCGTGAATCCGCCCAACTGGTAGCTCATCGGCAGGTAGACCGCCACCGTCTGGTCATCCCCTATGCCCTCGGGCAGGTCGTCGAAGCTCTCCCGCGTCACCAGGCCCATCAGCCGGGTCTTGTCGTCGCCAATGGCGACCATGACGGTCTTGTCGAAGTCCTTCTGCTTCGACGAATCGAAGAAGCCGACCAGGTCGCGTACGGAGCCGTACAGGGACTTGATCCCTGGGATTCTCTGCAGCAGCGCCTCGCCCAGCGAGAAGACCTTGCGAAACAGCCACAACTGAAGAAGCAGGCCGACACCCAGCGTGATGAGAAGCCCGAACAGCACGCCGAGGCCGGGGACATAGGCATCCCCGATGACGTATCGGATGATCCGGCCGAGGACGGATTCCGCCGTCGTGGCCAGCCAGTAGACCAGATACAGCGTCACCACGATGGGCAGAATCGCCATCAGCCCCTGGACGAACAGCTTGCCGATCCATTTCATGTCTCGTTCTCCATGTAGAACGTGCCGCAATTGAGTCGATGATGGGCAGTCATTATACGGGCGCCTGCGGACAGGCAAAAGCCCCCGGCTCCGGAAACCGGGGGCACTGTCGAAAACCGCGGCAGACCGCGGGGGTTGGTTGGCTACGCCGAAACCTTCCCAAGAACGCTCCGCAGAACTTGGGCGGATTGTTCCAGGCCCTTCTGTTCCTCGGGCGCCAACCGGGCGTCGACGATGCGTTCCACGCCGTCCTCGCCCACGATGCAGGGGACACTCAGGCAGATGCCTTGCAGGCCGTACTCGCCCTGAAGCAGCGTCGATACGGTCAGCACGCTGTGCTCGTTCCGCAGGATCGCGCCGGAGATTCGCAGCAGTGACAGCCCGATCCCATAGAAGGTCGAGCCCTTGTAATCGATGATATGATAGGCCGAATCGCGGACCTCTCGAGCGATCTCTTCGTGGTGCCTGGGGTAGTCACAGACCTTGCAGATCTCGCAGTACTCGCGGATGGGGATGCCTGCGATGTGGGTCATGCTCCACGCGGGCACCTCGCTGTCACCGTGCTCGCCCAGGATGTACGCATGGACGTTCCTTGCGTCGATCCCGCAATGCTGGCTGAGCAGGTACTTGAATCGCGCGCTGTCCAGCACGGTTCCCGAGCCGATGACCTTGCCTCGCGGCAGGTGCAGGTGGCCCAGAGCGAGCTGTGTGAGCGTATCGACCGGGTTGGTGACCATGAGGATCACGCCCGTTGGGCCGGACCGGCGGATCTGCCCGCAGATTGATCGGATGATGTCCGCGTTCTTCTGGATCAGCTCGACGCGCGACTGTCCCGGCGTCTGCTTGGCGCCCGCCGTGATCACCGTCAGATGGGCGTCGGCGCAGTCGGCATACGTGCCCGCCTTGACGGAGACCGGCGGAATGAACGGCAGGCCGTGCGAGAGGTCCATGATCTCGCCTTCGACGCGCTTGGCGTCCAGATCGATCAACGCGATCTCGCTGGCCAGGCCGGTTTGCAGCAGCGCGTAGATGTACGTCGTCCCCACCGAACCGGCGCCCACGACCACGACTTTGCGATGCGTTCTCGTCATGCGATCCGCCCTTTCCTTGTCCTGTTGATACGCAGACGGAGTCGCTTTGTGCTTGGCGCGTGGGCCGGCGGTTATGCCTTCGGAGTGCCGTCGCTGCCCCGGCGGGCGCGGAAGAAGGCCTGGAGCAGGGCGGTGCAGTCGTCGGCCAGGACGCCGGAGGTGACTTCGAGGCGGTGGTTCAGTCGTTCGTCGCGGACGATATCGTAGAGGCTGC
>JAAYBV010000065.1 GCA_012744475.1 Phycisphaerae bacterium | reverse complement strand
CGGGGCGACGACGACGCTGCCGCCGGCCCTGGGCGCGACGACGCAGAACTGGCTGGCGCGGTCGCAGTACGCCGCCGACGGATATTTTGCCGGCTCGCTGGATGACTTCGTGATCTACAGCCGGGCCTTGTCGGCCGGGGAGGTGCGTTACCTGGCCGGCGATCGGTAATCGACGCATCCCCACGCTTTTGTGCACAATCAACCGGGCCTGTGCCACCCCAGCACAGGCCCGGTTGGCTTTGTTTCGATTACTCACTGCTATTGAGGCCGATCTGCACGTTGCCTTCGGATTCGTTGACGATGCGCTGGGCGCCCGTGAAGATGTTGCCGGTGATGACGGCGCGGCGAACGTCTCTGCCGAGCTGGATCTGCGGGCGATCCTGTCGAAATTCGCAGCCGCGAATGAGGATGGTGCCGCTCTGGGCCTGAATGGCCGGCAGGTCGCCGTTCTTGCCACCCCACTGGGTGAAGGTGCAGTCGCCGAAGCCGACCGTTCCGGTCCCTGCGATCTTGGCAATCTGGTTGCACGGGCCCCAGAAGGCGCAGTTGACGAAACGTACGCTGCCGGTGTTGTCCTTTCCCACGTCAATCATTGTGGGGTCCGGCCCGTGGAACGATACGAACTCACCGTTGGTGATCAGCAGGCCGAAAGGAGCGCACTGATCCACGACGAGAGCGGTCTGGCAATCGTCGGCGCCGATGCCGAGGAAGTTACCGTTGCAGACGCCACTGTCGCTCTTGATGAACCGATAGCCGACTTTGTAACCGAAGCAGAAGGTATTGCAGACGTACTGCCAGTCGGAGCGGCCGAAGAGAAAGGCCTCGCCATTGGCCATCTGCCATTGGAACAGTTTGGGCTTCATGCTCCACCACGGATTGAAGTGGACGTTCTCGATGCGCCCGATGTCGTAGATGGAATCGACGAGGATGCCGCGTCGCAGCGGTTGGCCGTGTACGTCACGGATGAGGTGCCGTTCGTTTCGCGTCGCATCGATCCCGTTGTAGGGGTTGAGCATCTCGACGACCAGTACCGCCGGATTCTTGCCCCGCATGGCGATGGCCCAGGGGTAGGGTGTCGGCTCGGCATCCGCATTCTGGTTGGGATAGTACAAGACGACGCCTCTGAGCGTGCTGTTGGTGTTGAGTGTGATGAAGGCGGGACCCTCCTCGCGGCCGGCTCCTTCGGCGACCAGAAACGTGGTGCCGTCGTCGGTGGGCTTGGGCAGGCCGGCGTCCCGCAGGCCGTTGTGCGCAGGAACCGACTGCCACAGGCCCGCCAGGGTCACGGCGTCGGGCACGTTCAGATGGCCGGCGAAGAGGTAGTTGCCGCGCGGCGCGTACACGGTGCCGCCGCCGGCCTTGCCAAGCGCGTCCAAGGCCTTCTGAAACGCGGCGGTGTCGTCCGTCTTGCCGTCGCCGACCGCGCCGAATTCCCGGACATTGACGGTGTCGGCGGTCGCGGATTGCGGCGGTTGCTGAGCGCCTGCGGCGACACCCAGAACGAACAGTCCTGCAAGGACTGAGATGCCTGGTGATGTGAGGCCCCTGGTTCTGTTGTGTCCATTACTCATCGTTCTTGCTCCTTGTGTTGTGCGATGCTCCAGATCGAACCGATGCGATGAGTGTACCGGATTGCGAGGGGGAGAGACAGCCTTTCGTCTTTGGTGATGTGCCGTGTCGGGGGGCAGGTTTTCTGTTGACCGTGCTGCGGGCTGTGGCGAGGATGGCGTTGTGAATGGCCAGAGCCGCAACATAGCGAAAGGAAGAACGTCCATGAACAGGCGCGCGGTGTGTTTGATTCTCGTCTCTACGATGTTCTCAAGTATGGGTCTGTCGGCCGGTGAGCGACAGACGGTCCGGCCGGTCGATCACGGCCGGGCGCTCGTCAATCCCCAGATGGGCTGGACGATGCACTTCTACTCGAACATCATCACGAACTACGGGTCCAAGCTGGCGCCGTCTGACACGCTGGACGATTTCCCGGGTCTGTCGTGCGCGTACCTGCGTGTCCCGTGGTCGTTCCTGGAGCCGGAAGAAGGGCGGTTCAACTGGTCGCTGCTCGACACGCCCGCCCAGCGATGGATCGACAAGGGCAGGCAGATCGCACTGCGGATCAGCAGCACGGAGTCGTGGATGCGCTGGGCGACGCCGCAATGGGTCCACGAGGCCGGCGCCAAGGGCTACAACTTCACGGTGGGCAAAGGTGTCGATCCCAACGGGCCTTATTGGGAGCCCGATTACAAGGACCCGGTCTTCCTCGACAAGTTGGACCGTTTTCTGGCCGCGATGGCGAAACGCTATGACGGCAATCCGAACGTTGCGTTCATCGACATCGGGTCGTTCGGGGTCTGGGGCGAGGGCCACTCGTCGGCGAGCTCGAAGCTGCCGTTCGACTTCGAGACGAGGAAGGTCCACGTCGATCTGTACTGCAAGCACTTCAAGCATACACTGCTGGCGATCAGCGACGATTTCGCTGGCTCGGGCGAGCCGGGGGCGCATCTTCCGATCACCGACTACGCGCTATCGAAAGGCGTGACGTTGCGGGACGACAGCATCTGCGTGCAGCCTCCGCCTCGCTCGTGGTTCCACGCGGAACTGGCCCAGGCGTTCTGGCCGAAGCTGCCGGTGGTCCTGGAGCACGAGCATTACGGCTCCTCCAAGACGCGCGGCGCCTGGGGCGATGGCTCGCTGCTGTTGCGTTCGGTGGAGGAGTACCATGCCAGCTACATGTCGATTCACTGGTGGCCCCGCATTCTTCTGGAGGAGAACCGCGAGATCATCGATAAGATCAACCGCCGCATGGGCTACCGTCTGCAACTGCGCGAAGCGAGTCTTCCGCGACAGGTTCGCCTGGGCGAGCCCTTCACGATCGAGACGACATGGGCCAACGCGGGAGTCGCGCCATGCTACCCGGGTGGCTTCATTGGCTTCGCGTTCAAGGACGACAAGGGAGGTATCGTCGCAGCGTTTGCCGATGAATCGTTCGACGTCAGGGATCTGGAAGTAGGGCCGCCCGGGCAAGCGCCGACGCACACGGTCACGTCACGCCTGATCGTGGCGGAGAAGACCTACGGTTTCGCTCCGGCCACCGAACCGGGCGTGTACGATCTCTACGTCTCAGTCGGCCGGCGCGATGCCACACCGACGATTGCACTGCCTCATGATGGTGATGACGGCCATCGCCGCTGCAAGATTGGAACTGTGACGGTCCTGCCCCGCGCCGACTGAGTTGGCCGACCTCCGGCAGGCATCAGGAATGGCCATCTCAAGAATAGACTCTGTCATCCTGAGGCAACGCCGAAGGATCTGGCCCGAGAGTGAATAAGTAATCCGCGCACCCGGCCCAGGTCCTTCACTCCGTTCAGGACGACAAGAGAGGACCTTCGCACAAGTCGCAATCCAGTTCAGATCTGCGAGTAATCGGCGGGCCTGAGGTACAGGTTCGTGATCCCGCAGAGGATCTCCTTGTCGGCGTATTCCGGCATCGAACTGAGCTGCTTCCATTCCGGATCGCTGCCGAACTGCTTCCAGTTGGCCTGGCGCTCGTCCATGTCGTTGAAGACGAGCATGTAGGTCAGGTTCGGCATCTTGTCACCCGCCAAGGTTTGGCCGAAGAAGACGGGGTTCAGTCCCGTTCTGCGGAAGATATCGATCTCGGCGGTGTTGAACATCTCGATCTTCTTCAGTCCGGTCTTCTCGCTGGGACTCTCGTAGGTCCGCAGTTGAAACACGCGACCCGGCGCGTCGACCGGCGTCTCCAGGTGAGGCATGCCCTCGAAGGCGGCCATGAGCTGAACCTGCATCCGCTTGTACGCCGGGGCGCCGGCCGGAGCGTTCAGAAACGCCGCGCCGGCCTGCAGGAATCCTTCATCCTGTGAAAGTCTCTGTGTGAGCGATGCAAACGACGCCAGAGATTTGTGGCGGAGCAACACGTAGATCGGGCTGAGCGCCTCCCACGGATAGAACACGCCTACGGGTTCGACACCCGCCCGGTTCAGAGCGGGAATGGCGGCCTCTTTGGCGAACGTGTCGAAGCTGGCTCTCTGGGCCTCGGTCTCGATCTCGTACCGCCGTAACTCGAAGTACTCCGTCGCCATTACCTCTGCCGCTTCAGTCCGCAGGCGGGCCATTCGCTGGCGGTAGGCCACCTCGCTCTCTCCCGGAATCTTGTTGGTTGACGGGCCGGCTTGAAGGCGCGCCAGCCGTTGGCGATAGGCCACCTCCGATTCGCCCGGGAGCCGTTGCGGCAGGTCGGCCTGGGCGTAGGCCGCTCCGGCGGTCAGTGCCGCCAGGCCGGTGGCACACGAGGTTCGCAGGAATTCGCGTCTTTGCATGATCTGTCTCCTCTCAATTCCCAGGGATATGTGATTGCCATGACATACACGCAAGTATACGATGGATCGTTGGATACCACAACTCGCATGGCGATGGATTGTTGCATGCGTGCGGGGAATTGCGTTATCCTCTGAAACGTTGAAAATCGACGGCATCCGTCGTGAACGAACCACTTGTCTCGTGTATGAGGGGAGACGTCATGGACGATGAACAAAGGGATTCGAAAAGCAGCACCCGCGTACTTTCCATTGATGCACTCCGAGGGTTTGACATGTTCTGGATCATCGGAGGCGGGGCCGTCTTCGAGAGCCTCGTGAAGATCTGGCCGGGCCCCGTGACCGAGATGATCCATCGGCAGTTGGAGCACGTCGTGTGGGAGGGGTTCCATTTCGAGGACCTGATCTTTCCCACGTTCCTGTTCCTGGTCGGGGCGGTGATGCCGTTCTCGATCTCGCGGCGGCTGGAGAAGGGCCACAGTTCCGCCGCCATTCACCTGCACGTGATCAGGCGGACGGTCGTGCTGCTGCTGCTGGGCCTGATTCTCAACGGGCTGTTGCGCTTCAACTGGCCCGAGATGCGCTGGCCCGGCGTCCTGCAGCGGATCGCGTTGGCCTATTTCTTCGCCGCGCTGATCGTGATTCATACCAGATGGCGCGCCCAGGCGATCATCATTGCTGTCGTCCTGCTGGCGTATTGGGCGGTGTCCGTGCTGATTGCCGCTCCCGGCTTTGCCGCCGGCGACCTCAGCATGCAGGGCTGCCTGTCGTCGTACATCGACCAGCAGTTGATCCCCGGGCAGCTCTATTATGGCTACGGGGACAACGAGGGCATTCTCTCGACCTTTCCCTCCGTCTGCACGGCGCTGCTGGGGGTGCTGGCGGGACAGTGGCTGCGCTCGAATCGTTCAGGATCGCGCAAGACAGCCGGCCTGGCTCTGGCGGGTGTGGTCTGTCTGGCGGCCGGATATCTTTGGGGCTTGGTGTTCCCGATCATCAAGATTCTCTGGACCAGTTCCTACGTGCTGTATGCGGGCGGGTGGAGTCTGCTCCTGCTGGCCTTGTTCTACTGGGTGATCGACGTGCTGGGCTTCAGGAAGTGGGCGTTCTTCTTCGTGGTGATTGGGATGAATCCCATCACCATCTACTTCCTGGACGGGTTCGTCAATTTCGACGGCATCGCCGAGTTCTTTGCCGGCGGCCTGGCCAGCCATGCGGGTGTGTATGCGGCGTTGATCCTGCCGCTGGCCGCGTTGATGGTCCGATGGCTGTTGTTGTGGTTCTTGTATCGACACAAGATCTTATTCAAGGTGTAGTCCCAGCTTCCGATAGGAGTCTGTCTCATGGTTCGATCTGTCCTCTCGACAAGGCAGTGCGCGGTTCGTCTGTGCTTGGGTGTTCTCTTACCTGCTGCGGCCATCGCACAGAACCTCACCCCGGCGGCCAAGCCGGTGACCTCTGCACGAGTCCAGAGACAGTTCGCGGACCCGCCGCGCGAGTACAGCTCTGCGCCGCTGTGGGTCTGGAACGACATGCTCACGGAGGAGCAGATTGCCGAGACCATGGCGGACCTGGCGGGCCAGAAGGTCAGGCAGGTGTTCGTGCATCCACGTCCCGGCCTGATGACGCCGTACCTGTCCGACGACTGGTTCCGGCTGTGGCGGGTCGCGCTGCGCCAGGCCGAGAAGCTCGACATGAACGTGTGGATTTACGACGAGAACTCGTATCCTTCGGGTTTCGCGGGAGGGCTGGTGCCCGAGGCCATGCCCGAGTCTCGTGGCAAGGGCCTGGCGTTGCACGAGGTCCGGACGCCGGCCGGCGTTGACGACAGCGCCATCGCAGTCTTCCGTCTGACGGATTCCGGCCACGAAAACATCACACCGCGAGTCCGGTCGGGCGAGGAATTCCCCGACGGGCGCTATCTCGTGGCATCGCTGCGGCCGGCGCAACCCGGCGGGTGGTTCGGGGGCAAGTGGTACGTCGATCTGCTCAAGCCGGGCGTCACCGAGAAGTTCATTGAGATCACGATGGAGCGGTATCGCCGCGAGATCGGCGAGCAGTTCGGCAAGCGCGTTCCCGGCTGGTTCACCGACGAGCCGCACCTGGCGCCGGCCGGCGGACTGCACTGGTCCGACGGCCTGCCCGAGCGGTTCGAGAAACGCTGGGGATACGATCTGATCGAGCATCTGCCTTCGCTGGCGCAACCTGTCGGCGACTGGAAGCGGGTGCGTCACAACTACTACAGCCTCCTGCTGGAGCAGTTCATTGAGCGCTGGGCCAGGCCCTGCTACGAATACTGCGAGGAGCACAACCTGGACTTCACGGGCCACTACTGGGAGCACGGCTGGCCCGGGGCCGGACACGGCGGCGACAACATGGCCATGTACGCATGGCATCAGCGTCCGGCGATCGACACCCTGATGAATCAGTACAGCGAGGACGTCAACGCCCAGTTCGGAAACGTGCGTTCGGTCAAGGAGCTTTCGAGCGTCGCGAACCAGCTCGGACGCACGCGCACCCTCTGCGAAGCCTACGGCGCCGGCGGGTGGGACCTGCGCTTCGAGGACATGAAACGGATCGGCGACTGGCTTTACGTGCTCGGCGTCAACACGCTGGACGAGCACCTCTCCTACATCACGATCCGCGGCGCGCGCAAGCGGGACCATCCGCAGTCGTTCTCCTATCACGAGCCCTGGTGGGACGCCTACCACGTGATGGCCGAGTATTTCACGAGACTGTCACTGGTGATGTCGCAGGGCCGGCAGATCAACCGCATCCTGGTGATCGAACCGACCACGACGACGTGGATGTACCAGGGAGCGACGATCCCGCCGGGCCGGCTCAGGGAGATCGGCGACCGCTTCCAGGCGTTGCTCATGGACCTCGAACGCGCCCAGGTCGAATACGATGTGGGCTGCGAGGATATCATCGCCCGGCATGGTTCGGTCGAAGGCGCGCGATTCCAGGTGGGGCATTGCTCCTATGACACGGTGGTTCTGCCCCCTCTGACCGAGAACCTCGATCCTCCGATGATGACTCTGCTGGAGGCTTATGCGCAGGCCGGCGGCGCGGTGCTGTGCTGCGGCGACGCTCCGGCGTTTGTGAATGGATCGCCGTCGGATCGCGGCCAGGCTCTGGTGAAGAAGGCCGGCTGGAAGCGCGTCGAGGCGAAGGACGTTCCCGCATCGCTGCTGGCCCGGTCGGACGATGGATTCGCCGTCGAGCGGCAGAAGGGCGACAAGGGCATCCTGTTCCACCACCGGCGGCACGTCAAGGATGGGCAGTTCCTGCTTCTGGTCAACACGAGTATCGAATCGCCGTCGGCCGGAACGATCCGATCCGACATGAAGGGTTTCAGGCAGTGGAACCTGAACACGGGCGAGATCGAGTCTTATCCATTTGAAAAGACCGACAAGGGAATTGTCGCCGATTTCGAATTGCCGCCATCCGGCAGCCTGTTGCTGTTCCTCTCGCAAGAGACTGTCAAGCCGCGCCAGGAGTCGAACGTCGAGATGATCCGAGTGCCGGCGCTTTCGACGAAGATGGAGGTGCAAAGAGTCCAAGCGAATGTGCTGACGCTTGACTACGTCGATATCACCGCCGGCGGCGAGACACTGAGCGATGTCTATTTCTATCGCGCCAATCAGTTCGCGTTCCAGAAAAACGGCATGGAACGCAATCCGTGGGACAGCGCGGTCCAGTTGCGGGACCAACTCATCACCAAGACGTTCCCAGCCGACAGCGGGTTCACCGCCAGCTACAAGTTCATGATTGAGAAGGCGGTGCCTCAGAATCTCGCCATCGTGATCGAGCGAACCGATCTCTACACGATCACGTGCAACGGCAAGCCTGTATCGGCCAAGCCGGGCGACTGGTGGCTCGATAAGTCGTTTGGAAGGATCGACATTGCCAAGGTCGCGAAGGTTGGCGAAAACGTCGTAACCATCAAGGCGCAGCCCTTCACGATCTATCACGAGCTGGAGCCTGCGTACGTCCTGGGGGATTTCACGCTCAAACCTGCCGACCGTGGATTCGTGATCGTGCCCGACAAGCCGCTGGAAATCCTGGAGCCTCAGGCGAGCCTTGCCCACAACGTCAATCCCGATGGCGCGATGTGGCTTAGTGGAGGCATCGGCTATCAGAGCGGCGTCGAGGACCGGGCGCCGTTCGTGGAGTTTGACCTCGGCGGGTCCTTCGATTTGACGACGATGGAGATCTGGAACTACAACGAAGGCCATGTCCGCGACCTTTCGTCGCGTGGCGTCCATGAGCTTCGGGTTCTCGGCTCGGCGACCGGCGAACCAGACTCCTTTGAGAAGGAACTTGGTACGTTCCGGCTGGCTCGCGCGAGCGCCAGTTCGCCTGCCGAGCGGTTCGACGTCCGGGCACGGAGTGTACGTTTCGTGCGATTCGAGGTCCTGTCCAATCAGCAGGGCGTGACGTATCCGGCCGAGGGCGATCCGGCCGACGATGGTTTTGTGGGTGTGGCGGAGGTCCGGTTCTTCGCTCCTTCAGATCGGCGTCTGGACGACGTGACGATTCATCGCGTCTCAAGCGAACTGGCGTCGATGGGCCGCACCGCAAATCGACTGATCGACGGCAGCGGCTTGACCGGCGCCAGGCCGGGCTGGAAGCGGCAGGGCCATCCTTTCTACAGTGACGGCGTCGCCTATCGCCAGCGTTTCGACGTGGACAAGCCGAAGGGCGCCTATGTAGTGTCCCTTCCGAATTGGTATGGCAGCGTGGCTAAGGTCAACGTCAACGGCAAGCCGGCCGGCTATGTCATAGCGCCGCCCTGGGAGTGTGACGTCACGTCGCAGATAGATCGCGGGCAGAACACGATTGAGGTCGTGGTCATCGGCACATTGAAGAACACGCTCGGGCCACACCACAACGGTGCAGGCGTGGGCAGCGCCTGGCCCGGAATGTTCCAGCAGGGGCCCCAGACCGGACCGCCTCCGGGCAACCAGTACCACACCGTCGACTATGGGCTGTTCGAGCCGTTTGTCCTTACCCAAGTGGTGAAGAAGTAGCGATAGCGGGAGCGTGCGATGGTTGCACTGGGCGTTTTGCTGCACGCCATAGGCGGCTTTGCCGCCGGCAGCTTTTACATCCCTTTCAGGAAAGTCCGCAACTGGGCGTGGGAGAGCTACTGGCTCGTCGGCGGCGTCTTCAGTTGGATTGTGGCTCCTTGGGTGGTTGTCCTGCTGACGTGCCCCGCTATAGTCGACACGTTCCGCGCGGCCCCGTCAGCGAATCTCTTTTGGTGTTACTTCTTCGGCGTGCTCTGGGGCGTCGGTGGACTGACCTTCGGATTGTCGATGCGTTATCTCGGCATGTCGCTGGGGTATGCGCTGGCCCTGGGCTTCTGTGCGGCCTTCGGCACGGTCATTCCACCGGTATTCGAGGGCCGGTTCGCTGCGCTGCTTGCCAGCACATCGGGGCTGGTCACGCTGGCCGGTGTTCTGGTCTGTCTGCTCGGAGTCGCCTTGTGCGGCGCCGCGGGTATGCGCAAGGAGAAGGAGCAATCCGATGAGCAGAAGAAGCAGGCCATCGGCGAGTTCAGTTTCTTCAAAGGGCTTTGGGTGGCGTTGTTTGCGGGCGTGATGAGTGCGTGCATGGCCTTTGGGCTGGCGGCCGGCAAACCCATCGCCGCGGCGGCTGCGGCGCACGGCACACCCAATCTGTTCAAGAATTTCCCCGTGCTCGTGATCGTCCTGGCGGGCGGATTCACCACGAACTGCCTCTGGTGCATCATATTGAATCTTCGCAACCGGTCGGGCGGGGATTACCTTGACGCCCGTGGTGCATCGCTGGGCGCCAACTATGTCTTTTCTGCCGTAGCCGGCGTCACCTGGTACTTCCAGTTCTTCTTCTACAGCATGGGCACGACGAAGATGGGCCAGTACGATTTTTCGAGCTGGACGATCCACATGGCCTTCATCATCGCGTTCAGCAACCTGTGGGGTTTGTTCTTCCAGGAGTGGAAGGGCTCCCACTCGCGGACGCGCGGCCTTGTCGTTGCCGGGCTGGTGGTTCTTCTGGCGTCCACCATCGTCGTAGGGATCGGCAATTGGCTGGCGACGCCGGCAGGGTAGGAGTCTCTTTCATGACGACGGCCATGACATCACGGCAGCGGGTCCTGACGGCACTGAATCACGAGGTCCCCGATCGGGTGCCGATCGATCTGGGAGGCTTCCAGACCGGCATCCACAGGAAGGCGTACATCGACCTGCTGAACCATCTGGGCATCGAAGACGACGTGACGATCATGGACCCGGTTCAGCAACTGGCCAGACCGTGCGAAGAGGTGCTCCGGCGGTTCCACGTCGATATTCGCTACGTCTTCGCCCACGGCCCCGACAGCTTCCAGGGAGGCATCGAGCAGAACACGCGTGATGGTCGACTCTGGCACGATCTGGCCGATGAGTTCGGCGTCGTCTGGTCGATGCCCGACGACCAGCCGTTCTATATGGACATCTCACATCACCCGTTGGCCGATGCGACGATCGACGACCTTGCGGACTATCCCTTCCCCCGAGGTGACGATCCGACGCGGTTTGCGGGCCTTCGAGGCGAAGCCTTGAGATTGCGCGAGCAGACGGCCTACGCGATTTCGACCGGCATCGGGGGCGTCGTCTATGAGACCTGCTGGTACATGCGAGGCCTGGAGCGGTGGTTCATGGATACGGTCGAGAACCAGGCCTTCTGTGAGGCTCTGCTGGACCGGATGCTGCATTTCTGGATCGGCTACTACCGCGAGTTCATGAAGGAGATCGGCGACCTGGTGGACGTGGTGATGATTGGCGACGACATCGGAGGACAGACGGGCCCGCTGTTTTCGCCGGCGTTCTATCGTACCGTCGTCAAGCCCAGACAGAAGAAGCTCGTCCAGCACATCAAGTCGCTGACAAGTGCGAAGATCTGGTATCACACGTGCGGCTCGGTGGTATCTCTCATCCCCGATTTGCTCGACAACGGCATCGACATCCTCAATCCCGTCCAGATCAGCGCTGCGAACATGGGCCCTCGCGAACTGAAGCGCCGATACGGCGATCGCCTGACCTTCTGGGGAGGTGGAATCGACACGCAACACGTGCTGAGCTTCGCGAGCCCGGCCCAGGTGCGAGAGCATGTCCGAGCCAACGTTGAAGCGTTGAAGCCCGGCGGCGGCTACGTCTTCAACAGCGTCCACAACATCCAGGCGGGCGTGCCGGCCGAGAATATTGTGGCCATGTTCGATGCGGCCTACGAGTACGGCTGCTATTGAGTGGGCTCGCCTTTTGATGCGTCGCGCCGGCAGGGTGCTTACGACAGATTGTCTTTGAAGCGGTAACCCACGCCGCGCACGGTTTCGACGTAATCCTTGCAGTCACCCAGCTCCGTGCAGAGGTAGGCTCCAGTTCACAGTTCCGGGTTGTCGGTTCTCAGTTCGCAGGAACCTGCTGACAACTGTCAACCGGGAACTGTCAACTCATCCCTGTCAGCATAGACGGGCCCGGCCGTGTGCGGTATAAGAGCAGGGCATACGGAGCCAGCGTGGGCGAAGTATGTAGTATGGTGTGGGGGCTGCCATGATTCAGCCGGATAGGATCGTGCCTCTCAATCGCCGTGAAGCTCGCGATGGTGAGTATGTGCTGTATTGGATGCAGGCGGCGCAACGCGCCGAATACAACCACGCCCTCGAGTATGCCATCGACCGGGCCAACGAGCTGAAAGTGCCCCCGCTGGCGGCGTTCGGCCTGACGGCGGATTTCCCCGAGGCCAATGCGAGGCACTACCGCTTCATGGTGGAAGGGCTTCGGCAGGTCGAGAAGGATCTGGCCGGTCGTGGCATTCAACTGGTCGTCCGGGCCGAGACTCCAGCTCAATGTGTCGCCAGGCTGGCGAGGAAAGCCTGCCTTGTGATCGTCGACGAGGGCCATCTGCGAGTGCAGCGGCAGTGGCGGGCCGAGGTCGCCGAGAGGATTGCCTGTCCCTTGGTCGAGGTGGAGACGAATGTCATCGTCCCGGTGGAAGCGGCGGCTGAGAAGGAGAACTTTTCCGCCGGCACGTTCCGACCTCGCATCCGCAGGCAGCTCGACGCCTACCTGGTTCCGTTGCGGCATCGCAAGGTCCGCTTCCCTTCGCTTGGTTTGTCCCTGGAGAGCCTCGATCTGCGCGACATCGACAAGGTGAGCGCGCAGCTCAAAATCGACCGATCCATCGGCCCGGCCCCGAGCCTGACCGGAGGCGGCGAGCAGGCGAAACGCCATCTCGATGACTTCATCGGTCGCAAACTCGACGGCTACGCGGACCGGCGGAACGATCCCAATCTCGATGGGACATCCAACCTCAGTCCGTATCTACACTTCGGTCAAATCTCGCCCTTGCAGATCGCCTTGGCAGTCAGCCAAATGCAGAGCCCAGGCAAGGGCGCGTTTCTCGAGGAACTGATCGTCCGCCGGGAGCTGAGCTTCAACTTCGTTTACTACAACCACCAGTACGACACTTACGAATGCCTGCCGCCCTGGGTCAGGCGAACGCTGGATTTCCACCGCCGCGACCGACGCCAATATGTGTACAGCCTGGAAGAATTCGAAACCGCCAAGACCCACGACCCGTACTGGAACGCGGCACAGAAGGAAATGACGCT
This sequence comes from Phycisphaerae bacterium, assembly GCA_012744475.1. Lineage (GTDB taxonomy): Bacteria > Planctomycetota > Phycisphaerae > Sedimentisphaerales > Anaerobacaceae > Anaerobaca. Next base: position 173,658 of record JAAYBV010000065.1, on the reverse strand, counting down.
CACCGGCAAAATGCACGGCTACATGAGAATGTACTGGGGCAAGAAGATGCTCGAGTGGAGCAGGAGTCCCGAAGAGGGCTTCCGTATCGCGCTGCACCTGAACAACAAGTATGAGCTCGACGGACGGGACCCGAACGGCTATGCCGGCGTGGCCTGGTGTTTCGGTAAACATGACCGTGCCTGGGCCGAGCGGCCGGTGTTCGGCAAGGTTCGCTACATGAACGCGGCCGGGCTCAAGCGGAAGTTTGACCCCGACGCTTATGTCCGCAAGGTGGAACACATCGAGACGGGCCGGTAGAGAGGATGAGCAAGCGTATCGTCATTGCAGGGGCAACGGGTTTTATCGGACAGGCACTGTGTCGCGATCTCTGCGGCGACTACGACCTCGTGGCTCTGTCTCGCGACGCCAAGAAGGCCACCGGCATCGTAGGGCCCTATGCGAAGGTCGTGGAGTGGGACGGTCGCACGACGGGACCGTGGGCCCATGAGGTCGACGGCGCCGATGCGGCGGTGAATCTGGCCGGCGAGAGCATCGGCTCGGGACGCTGGAGCCGGGCGAAGAAGGCCGACATTCTACAGAGCCGGACGCATGCGGCCAGAGCCATCATCGACGCGATCGAACTGGCGCGGGACAAGCCCAGGGTCTTCGTGCAGGCGTCGGCCGTCGGCTTTTACGGGGTGCGGGGCGATGGGGTGCTGGACGAGGATTCGGCCCCCGGCACGGGGCTGCTGGCGGAGGTCTGCCGCAGAGTGGAGATGATCGCCGAGAGAGTGGAGCGGTTCAGTGTTCGACGAGTCGTCCTGCGTACCGGAGTCGTGCTGGGGACAGAAGGCGGGGCCCTGCCAAAGCTGATGCGGCCTTTTCGTCTTCATCTCGGCGGGCACATGGGCACGGGCAGGCAGTGGTTCGCATGGATCAGCCTTCAGGATGAGGTCCGGGCGATTCGGTTCCTCATTGAGAACCCCGGCGCGCAGGGTGTCTTCAACGTGACTGCTCCTGAGCCGGTGACGATGAAGGAATTCTGCAAGGCTTTGGGCAAGGTTATGGGACGGTTCGCCTGGACGGCTGTCCCTGGCTTCGTGTTGCGGCTGGCCTTCGGGCAGATGGCCGATGAGGTGCTCCTGGGAGGCCAGAGGGTGGTTCCCAAACGCCTGGCCGAGGTGGGTTTCGAATTCAGGCACCGCGACGCTGCTGCCGCACTGACAGACATCATTCGAGGATGACAGCATGAATCTGCATGACTACTTCGAGAGTACCGAAGGCATAGGCGTGTTGGGCACCGCGGACGCCGAGGGCAGGGTTGATCTGGCCATCTATGCCCGGCCTCACGTGGCAGACGATGAATCGGTGGCTCTGATCATGAGCGATCGGACCAGCCACAACAACATCGTGGCGAACCCCCATGCGGCGTACCTGTTTGTCGAGGGCGGCAAGGGGTACAAAGGCAAACGGCTCTATCTGACCAGGACGCACGAGGAGACGGACCCGGCGCGTATCGAAGCCGTTCGCCGCGGAGCGCGCAAGGGCCACGACCCTGGGGATGCCTTGAAGTTCCTGGTGCACTTCAGAGTCGAGAAAGTCCGTCCCCTGACGGGGGATTGATCGCGACTGCGACGGCTTCGTCTGGCCGATCCGACAGCAGATTTGTACGATCCAGCGGGATTGTCGCGACGGGACGCGCGTAGCCAACCTGCGAGCAGAGCAGGCTGGTTGAATCGTCCGACAAGATTTTCGGTTCCTGTCTTGTGGCAGGATAACCGCCGCGCCACAAAGAACTTGCGCGGGATGATGTGACGGGCCCATGACAAAGTCGTCCGGCAGTGCTTGACAGGGGGGATGCTGATGCGGTATAGTCTTGCCTTCAAGTTTGTGAATGTGAGCACAAGCACTAACTCGTCGTGGCGTTCGCATGAGGTATCACAAGATTCCTGACGAGACCGTTCGGCGGTTGCCAATCTACCTGCGAGGGCTGATGTTCTCGGCGGAAAAGGGCAACGAACACATCTCCAGCCAGTCGCTGGCCGCCTCGGTGGGGGTCCATTCGTGGCAGATTCGCAAGGATTTCTCGTACTTCGGCGACTTCGGTACCCCTGGGGTGGGCTACAACATCGGTAAGCTGGCCAGAGAGATCCAGAAGATCCTGCGTCTGGACGTCATCAAGAGAGCGGCGTTGGTCGGGGTAGGGGATCTGGGGTCGGCCCTGCTGGCGTACCCGGGCTTTGGCGCGTACGGGTTGGACATCGTCGCCGCCTTCGACATCGATCCGCAGAAGATCGGCCGCACGATTAGCGGCGTCGAAATCGAAGATGTGTCAGGCATCGACTCGCTGGTGCAGCGAAGCATCTTCCTGGCCATTGTGGCGGTGCCACGTCAAGTCGCGCAGCAGACCGTAGATCGGCTCGTTGCCGCCGGGATCAAGGGGGTCCTGAATTTCGCCCCGTGCAAGGTCGAGGCCCCCAAACGAGTCAAAGTCATTACGTTGGATATCGCCATGGAGCTGGCCCGGCTGCCGTACTACATGCCGGTCAGCTGACCGAAGCGGTCCGGAACACCGATCGGGTCCGACGAGAGACGGCGTGGCGTCGGACATCGTTGAGAACCGTTTTTGAGGCTTTTGGAGCCGGGATTGTGCGATGAGTGTGAAGAAGATTGCAAAGGACGATTTTGCCGTGTTTGTGGATGCGCTGATCGCCAAGACCAGCGTCATTGGAGTCCAGGCCAAAGGCGATCGCTTCGACTTTGCGCCCCTGGAGTCGGCGAAGAACCTGCGACTGGACTACGATGTGACACTCCAGCCGCCCAAGAAGTACTTCTTGCCTCCCACGGAAGTGCTGATGACGTTCGAGATCGGCGGGGCCTACAGGTCGGCGTATGAGGACGAGCCGTTCGTTCTGCTGGGGGTCCACCCGTACGACATGGTCGCGATCAATCAGATGGATGAGCTTTTCCAACAGGACAATTACGATGCGCACTACATGAAGCGGCGCAACAACGCCACGATCATCGCCTGCGATGTGGTCAAGCCGTCGGAAAACGTGTTCGCCTCGTCCATGGGCACCGCGGTCGTGCGAGGAGGGTACGATGTACTTCTGACCGATATTGGCAACGCCTATGTAGCCGAGTCGGGGACGCCCAAGGGCGAGAAGCTGCTGGCCGGCATGAAGGGCGTTACGGCCGACGACGCGGCCCTGAAGAGCCGCGAGTCGGTGTGGGCCAAGAACAAGAAGGGGCTCAATCGCCACGAGCTCAAGTGCGATCCGGCCTATTTGCCGAGATTGCTGGACAAGGCGTATGACCATCCCGTCTGGGAAGAGCGGGCGCGGACCTGCTTCGCCTGTGGATCGTGCAATCAGGTCTGCCCGACGTGCTACTGCTTCAACGTCCAGGATGACGTGAATTGGGACCTCCAGACGGGCAAACGGGAACGGGCCTGGGATGGATGCCTCCTGAACGGCTTTACGAAGGTGGCGGGGGAGCATGAGTTCCGGAACCAGCGGTCGGATCGATTCCGGCATCGCCTGTACCGAAAGGCGAAGTATGTGCCGTCCAAGATCGGCGGTCAGATTGCCTGTGTGGGCTGCGGCCGGTGTGTTGCGGCGTGTCTGCCGGATATCGCCAATCCGGTGAGCGTCTATAACCGCCTGATCGACGATCAGGGAATCGGATAGGGAGTTTGGAGTGCGAAGTTTGAAGTATGAAGTGGGACTTCAAACTCGGTACTTGAAACTTGAAACTTCTCTTGAAGGGGTTTGACGAATGTGTCAGTGCTGTACGGAAAAGAAGGACATCTATCTGCCGCAGTTGGCGACGGTCGTGAAGGCGGAAGCCATGAACGTGACCGAGCGGTACCTGCGGCTCTCGATGGATGACGGCCAGTTCGACTACATCCCCGGCCAGTTTGTGGAGGTCTCCGTTGCGGGGATCGGCGAGGCGCCGATCACGATCACGTCGTCCCCGACGCAGAAGGGCGGCTTCGAGTTGGTCATCCGCAAGATCGGCAACGTAACCAACGCGGTCCACAACCTCCGGGAAGGGGCCAAGATCGGGATTCGCGGGCCCTTGGGCGACGGCACGTACCCGGTGGAGGAAGCCAAGGGCAAGAACCTGGTCTTCATCTGCGGCGGTCTTGGTTTGGTCCCGCAACGGGCCTTCATCAATTACGTGCTCGACAATCGCAAGGATTACGGCGAGGTGACGATTCTCCAGGGGACCAAGTGCTACGAGCAGCGGCTGTTCGTCAAGGAAGTGGCCGCCTGGGAGAAGCGGAGCGACGTGCACATGCTGGAAACGATCGACGAAGGCCACGACTGCTGGAAGGGCAACGTCGGCGTCGTGACGAAACTGATCCCCAAGGTCAAGACGGACCTGAAGTCGGCGGTCGTGCTGGTCTGCGGTCCGCCGGTGATGTACAAGTTCGTCCTCATGGCGCTGGAAGAATACGAAGTGCCCCATGAGAACATCTTCCTGAACCTGGAGCGCAAGATGAAGTGCGGCGTAGGCAAGTGCGGGCACTGCCAGATCAACGGCGTCTACTGCTGCATGGACGGGCCCGTATTCCGATATTCCGATTTGGCCACGATGCCGGAGGCAATCTAATCATGAGCAAACCGAAGATTGCGATATTCGATTTCGCCTGTTGCGAAGGCTGCCAGTTGCAGTTCGTCAATCTCGAAGAAGAGCTGCTGGACCTGATCGGCGTGGCCGACGTGGTGGAGTGGCGAGAGGCGATGAGCGAAAAGAGCCAGGAATATGACATCGCCATCATCGAGGGGTCGATCACCCGCCTGGAAGACGAAGAGCGGCTCAAGCTGATCCGCAGCCGGGCGAAGGTCCTGATCGCCTTGGGGGCCTGCGCCACCATCGGTGGGGTCAACAAGCTCAAGAACAACTTCAACGACCTGGATGAGGTCAAGAAGTGTGTGTACGGCAAGGATTCGAAGAAGCCACACTTGGCGACGCAGCCGACGAAGGCGGTGGATGAGGTGGTCGATGTGGACTTCTACGTTCACGGCTGCCCGATCGACCGCAAGGAATTCACGTACATCGTGCGCTGTCTGCTGCTGGGCAAGACGCCGGAGATCCCGGATTACCCGGTCTGCGTCGAGTGCAAGGCCAAGGGCAACCCGTGCCTGTGGCAGTACGGCCAGGTCTGCCTCGGACCGATCATCCGTGCCGGATGCGGCGCCCGTTGCCCGTCAAACGGGTTCCGTTGTTTCGGTTGCCGGGGCTACACCAGCAATCCGAATGTCGATGCCGCCAAGGAGGTCATCGACAAGTTCGGCCTGACCGTGGATCACCTCAAGACCAAAATGGTTCTCTTTGGAAGCAGACAGGAGCCGACGATCTATGGCTAAGACAGTGAATATAAACGTACACCATGTGACGCGTGTCGAGGGACATGGCAACATCGTGGTCAATGCCACCAACGGCAAGGTCGAGAAGGTCGAGTGGCAGGTTCCGGAAGCGCCACGGTTCTTCGAGGCGATGGTGCGGGGCCGCAGCTATGAAGACATCCAGACGATCGTCAGCCGCATCTGCGGGATTTGCTCGATCACGCACTCGCTGGCCTCTACCAAGGCCGTCGAGAATGCGCTGGGCATCAAGGTCTCCGAGCAGGCCGACAAGGTTCGTATCCTGATGCACTATTCCGAGCAGTTGCAGAGCCACGTGCTGCACGTCGGCTACCTGGTGGCGCCCGATCTGTTCGGTCTACCGTCGGTGGTGCCGCTGGCGGCCAAGGCGCCGGATGCGGTGATGGCGGTGATTCGCCTGCACCGTCTGGCGAACGAGTGGTCGGACCTGATCGCCGGGCGGACGACACACCCGGTGACGCTCAAGCCGGGCGGCCTGACGAAGTTCCCGACCGCCAAGGAACTGCGCGAACTCCAGGAAAGACTCAAGAATTCTGTCGCGGATCTGAAGGCGGTTGCCGCAGCGGTGCTTTCCGTGGCCGGCAACCTCCCCAACTTCACGCGCCAGACCGAGTACATCTCGCTTAAGCAGGACAATCCGCCCACGTATACGTTCTACCACGGTGACATCACCTCCACCGATTACGACGGCGCCGTTTCGATCCATGACTGGCAGAGCGTGGCCAATGAGTACGTCAACGATCAATCGACCGCCAAGTGGACCAAGTGGCACCGTGATTCGTACACCGTCGGCGCGCTGGCCCGGTTCAACAACAATGCTCCGTTACTGTCGCCGCTGGCCAAAGACGTCGCGAAGATGTTCGGGCTCACTCAGGGCTGCTGCAACCCGTTCATGAACAGCGTCGCCCAACTGGTGGAATGTGTGCACGTGGTCGAAACCAGCATTGCGATGATCGACGAGTTGCTGACCAAAGGGATCAAGCCGGAGAATGTGAAGACCTCGCCGAAGGCGGGCAAGGCCAGCGGCTGCGTTGAGGCGCCTCGCGGCATTTTGTTCCACCAGTACGAGTTCGACCGCAAGGGCAACTGCGTCGGCGCCGATATTTGTATTCCGACGAACCAGAACCATGCCGCCATCCAGAAGGACTTCGAGAAGTTCGTGCCGGAGATTCTGGATGAAGGCGAGGACGCGGTCCGTCTGAAACTCGAGATGCTGGTGCGTTCGTACGATCCGTGCATCTCGTGCTCGACGCACATGCTGAACGTGGAGTTCGTCAGGTAGCTCCGAGGCGATGAAGAAGCCGATCGTGGTGCTCGGTCTGGGCAATCCGCTCATGGCCGACGAAGGGATAGGGACCGATCTGGTAGCGCGGCTCGCGCAGGAGGCCGCCCGGTACCCGTCGGTTGATTTCATCGACGCAGGCACCGGCGGCATGGCGGTGTTGCACCTGATCGATGGGCGTCGCAAGGCGGTGTTTGTCGATTGCGCGTACATGGACGAAGCGCCGGGGACGATCCGGCGTTTTACGCCCGACGAGGTTCGCAGCACGAAGGTCCTCGCCCACCAGTCGCTTCATGAGGCGGACCTTCTGCGGATCCTGGCGCTGGCCGAGCAGGTGGGCCAGTCGCCGGAGCAGATTGCGATTTTCGGAATTCAGCCGCAGGTCGTTGAATTCCGCCAGGGTCTCAGCGAGGTTCTGCGGGACAGGATCGATCAGTATTTGGTAAAGATCCGATCCGAGATTGAGAGTTGAATGCGGTCCGTTTCTCACAGGTCCTGAGCGCGAGATCGCGCGAGAAAGGCGCAGGTTGGCCGGGAATTGACAAAGGAGACAAGATGGCAAAGGGCAGGATTCTGATCATCGACGACGATCCTGATATCACCGAAGCGATGAGCGTCGTTCTGGAAAACAAGGGCTACGAGGTCCGCAGCGCCGCCGACGGCAGCGAAGGCATGGACCGGGTGGAAGAAAGCCGGCCGGACCTGATCATCCTCGATGTGATGATGCGAACCCGCCAGGAAGGTTTCGAACTGGCGCGGGAACTCAAGGGCAGCGACGAGTACAAGGACATCCCGATCCTCATGCTGACCGCCGTGAAGGACAAGACCGGACTGGATTTCAAAGCCAATGCCGGCGACCAGGCCTGGCTGCCTGTCGAGGCGTTCCTGGACAAGCCGGTCAAGCCGGATGTGCTCCTGGAGAAAGTCCAGAGCCTTCTGCCCAGGCGCTGACGCGGCAGGGAAGGTGTCCCAGAAGCGCATTGGTCCTTTTCCTGTCGCAGGATCTCACCCGATGCGCGAAAGGGCACCAGAGACGCGGAGACGGGATCATGGGCCAGAGGCATTTCGCGCGGCTCCTGTTGAAGGCGTACTATGAGCGACTCTACGAGCGGATGACGGCAAACCGCGTTCGGCTTGATGCGTGGATCGAGGTGGCATTGCCGGCCGAAATCGAGCGACAAGGACTGGGGCCGATGGAGGCACACAAGGTGCAGGCCTACCGTGAGGCGTGCCTGGCCTTTGTCGACGAGCGAGTGGAGATGTACAACCCCATCGGGATTCAGTACACGTTCGATCGTCCCGCGAGCCGTCAGGCGGCCGATCTGGAGTTCCAGATCAACTGGTACGACAGTCGCCGCGAGTTCGAGGACCTTGTCGCGGCCGCCCGGGCCCTCGTTTCTGACGCGCCGGACGATATGTCTGATGAGGTGCTGCACAAGCTTGCCGACGAGCTCATCCACCAGGCAGGGGCCTTTCCCGATCGCAGCATTGTCGCCGGCTACGCCGCCGGACCCACGCTTCAGAAACTGCCCGACTACATCGTGGCCTCGGCGATTGAGCAGGTCGTCTGCGAGCGTTCGTAGCACGGCTGGCCAAAGCCTGCCGACAACACATCCATGTCAGAGGAGAACACCATGAAAAGCACATCCGCCGTCAAGAAACCATGGATGGGTCTGTTAGCCGCGACGCTGACCGTTGCGGCGGGAGCCTATGCGGTTGCGGAGGTTACCAGATACGCCGTTCACGACAGGAACCGCCCGAGACCTCCTGTCGTGACACCGGCGGCGCAATTCGGACAGCCTCCATCTGACGCCATCATCCTGTTCGACGGCGCCGATCTTTCCCAGTGGCAGAAGGGCAACGGCAGTCCTGCGACCTGGGAGATCGTGGGGGATGCCATGACCGTCACGCGGAAGGGCGGCAGCATTCAGACGAAGAGATCGTTCGGCAGTTGCCAGTTGCACATCGAGTGGAAGACACCCGAAGGGGTGCCGGCTCGGGTAACCGACCAGAACCGCAGCAACAGCGGCGTGTTCTTCATGGGCCGCTACGAGGTGCAGGTGCTCGACTCGTACACCGACGACGATTACGCGACGAACAAGACCTACGCCGATGGCCAGGCGGGGGCGATCTATGGCTCGCATCCGCCGATGGTCAACGCCTGCCGGGCACCCGGCCAGTGGCAGAACTACGACATCGCGTTCCTCCGTCCGCTGTTCGACGAAAAGGGCAACGTGGTGCGCAAGGCCCGCATCACCGTATTCCACAACGGCGTCTGCGTGCACAACAATCTCGAGATTGAAGGCACGACGTCGCACAAGGTCAAAGCCAAATACACTCCGCATGGCGACGGGCCGATCGGCCTTCAGGATCACGGCAACCCGATCAGCTTCCGCAACATATGGGTGCGTGAGTTGCCCGAGCAGCCCTATCTGATCGAGTAGCTCACGAATGCCCTTCTCGGCCGGGACTTGCGTTCGAGGTGGACGGCATGGCGATTCCTACAGGCAACTTGGTCGCTCGACTTCGAGTCATCGTGGGCGGCGCCGGTCTTCTGTTGGCGATGCTTGCCGGGACGGTGTCGGCATCGGGCGACTGGCCCATGCTGGCACACGATCCGGCGCGGTCGGGAAGCACGGTCACCGAGATTCGTCCGCCTTTCGCGCGAAAGTGGTATCGCCTGTTTCCCGACGAAGGTCTGATGTCCGGCGTGCAGCCGATTGTCTCCGCAGGCAAGGTGTTCGTCGGCACGATGAAGGGCGTTCTGCATGCGATGGACGCCCGGACGGGCCGGGACGTGTGGACGTACACTGCCCCTCAAGCCATTCTGCACACCTGCGCCGCCGGCGGCAGCGCGGTCGTCTTCGGCTGTGCGGACGGCAGAGTCTACGGACTTGATGCCAATAGAGGCACGCTCACCTGGTCCATCCGGACGGACGCCGCGGTCTGGAATGCCCCGTTGATCTGGGACAATCTGGTTCTCATCGGCAGCCGCGATGGGAGTCTCTACGCCATCGATGTTGAGAGGGGAGATGTACGATGGAAGGCGGCAACCGCCGGTCCGCTTCTGTCGAGTCCCGCGCTCGATGCGAAACAAAACCGCGCCTACATCGCCAGCGAAGATATGCACGTCTACGCCTTCGATCTGTCCGACGGAATACAGCGGTGGCGAAGCCCGAAATTGCCCGGCGTGAGCTTTCGTGGATACCACCCGGTGGTCGCGCCCGACGGCTCCGTGATGGTGACCGTGACGCCGACCCTGTCCCTGGATTCGTTCGAGCCTGTTCTGGTGGATATGGTCAGAAACGTGTTCGGCGACTTCGCAAGCTGGAGGCACAACAAGGAGGAGAACGAGCGACTGCGCGAGGCCAACTTCAGGAGGATGGCCGAGCCCGGCAGCTACGAAGCGCAGTTGGACCACATCCGCAAGCGTCTGACATCCGAACCCGCCTATCAGACGTTCTTCGTTCTGGACCCCGACACGGGCCGGCACAAGTTCGTCACGCCCATCGTCTACGCCGAGAGCATGAATGGCACCGGCGCGCCACCGCTGGTCGCGCCCGACGGCAAAGTCGTGGTCAAGTTCCAGGCATTGCTACGAAGTCGCTACGAGCATTATTCGCCTTTCTTGAACGTGGGCTATCTCGACACGGAGACCGGGCACATCACCCCGATCATGGATCAATCGCGCACGTATGGCTGGCACGACAGCCTTCTGTTGGTTCACGACGAGCAATGTCAGCTTTCTGTTGCGGGCCGCGTTCTCGTCAACGCGCACCAGGACAACGTCAACGCGATGGACCTCGACACGCTGCAAGGCTATGAAGAGCCGTTCTGTCGCGGTGTGCACGAGCCGCAGCCGGGCGAGGCGGTCGGCCTCTGGGCGATGCTCCTGCGCGGCCAGACTCTCCCCTTGGGCAAGGAGTGGCTCGCCCGCGGCACGGCGGTCTACGGAGGGGGCTCGGTCATTGACACGGCGGTGTCCGTGGCCGGCGATAGCTTCTATTACATCCCCACGCATGAGATCAGTGCCGGCGCCGCGGTCATCGCATTCCGCATGGACGCCAAAGGCAATGCCGGCAGGAAGTCAGACAGTCCTTCCGCTCGACTGACCGAATCGGAGTGGGAGAGAATCAAGGACTTGCCTTGGGACTGGGATCTGCTCCAGATGCCTCGCCTGCGTCATGTGCTCGAAGCCCTGCCAGAGGCCGTCCCAGGCACGCGTGCAGCGCCGCTGAGTGAGCAGGCAGCCGAACGGGTCAGCCGGATTGCCGACGGCGAACTGGATCGGTTCATCTGGGAGGTACCGAGGCGCGGCGTTGCCGACCGCGATGGATTGGAGGGCCTGAAGGAGCGGCTTGTGGCCAGCGTGCGGGAGCTTGTCTCCCGGCGGTGGCAGCCTCTGGTCTTTCCACCCGGCAAGCATCCGAGGGAGGCGTATCGCATCTTCGCCGATCCGACAGAGACGCTGTTGACCCTGGCTCTGGCTTACCCTCACGTCAGCGAGGACCTTCAGCACGCGATCGTCCGCTATGTCGATCGCATGAGGGAAGCCGGAGGTCCTCTAGATGGACCCGTCGGCAGGGATACTGTCGATCCGGCCGATGGGGCCGTCCGCTCGTACTACGATATCGCGCCGCAGAAGCTGTTCCGTGTTCTGGATGACGTCGTCCGAAACGAGGTGGCCCGGCTGTATCCGCTGTGGCTCTGGGCCCACGTCAGCGGCGATTGGAGGCACATCGAGAGAAACTGGAATCACCTCCGAGGCTTGGCGGATCGTCCCGCCAATAAGATGGAAGAGGACTGCCGCAACGGACACCTCGCCGGCCTGATTGCCTACTGCCGGATCGCGGCGCATATGGACGATCGGAAAGCCCTTGCAGATGGATTGAATCGGACACGGTCCGCTCTTCGGGAGCGTCTGGCCTACGAATTGGCCCACTCGAACGGCGGGCTGATTTCGCAAGTGCCGGTCTCGCGGTCGATCTTCGCTCGCTGGCGGCACCTGACGCCCGAAGTGGGCCGGTTTCTGGCAGCCTGTGTCGGCCCGACGCATCGACATCTGATGGATGTCTACGTCGATCACCACCGGCCCACGTGGTACTTGGCCTGGGGCGTCGAATCGATGTGGCGCAACGAATCAGCCTTCGCCTTTCCGACCATGGCCGATGAGATCTTTGCGGCTCGGGCCTGGGTTCTCGGCGAGTCGCCCGAGAAACTCGCACGGTTTCTCGATCTGCCCTGGTGCAAGGCCGACCTTTTCTACATCCGCAAGCTGGTCCTGTGCATCGAAGCCCATGCCCCGATCGCCTGGGAGACGCTTGCAGCCGACGCCGCAGCAGGGTGACGCACCTGTCTTGGCAAATGCCGGCCAGATTGACTTAAGTGCCTGTTTCTGCTATAGTAGCGGTATGTCTGCTTGTCTTGCCTTTTGGAGAGGGTTTCTTCGGGAAACGACCGGGGTGGGCGGCGCCTTCAAGATGTTGCGGTCTCGGAGGACGCCGCCGACAATGCGAGTCGTTGTCCGTCTCCTCGCGCAGTTTCTGCTGCTGTCTTCATTGCCATGCGCCGCCGTCCGTGGGCAGGACAATCCATCCGTAGACGGCGGTGCCCGGAGCATCATCATTTCTGAGATCATGTACCACCCTTACCACCGTCCCGAAACCGCGGAGGACACCAGTCGGGAATGGATCGAGTTGTTCAACCGAGGACCTGAGGCCGTCAGTCTGGCGGGGTGGCGTCTGAGCGACGGAGTTGAGTTTGTCTTTCCCGACGTCGTGCTGGAGGCGCAGTCTTACCTGGTGGTTGCGGCCGACGTGGATACCTTTCGGGGCCGTTATCCCGGGACTGATCTTGTGGCAGGAGGCTGGGGCGGGTGGCTGAGCAACTCCGGCGAAGCGATCGAGTTAGTGGATGCGGCAGGGACCTCAATCGACCGGGTCGAATACGCCGACGAAGGGGATTGGGCCCAGCGCGAGCTTGGGTCGCTGGACCACGGTCATCGCGGTTGGACGTGGAGCGACGACCACGATGGTCAGGGCAGATCGCTGGAGCTGATCGATCCCAACATGCCCAACGAATATGGACAGAACTGGGGCGCCGCTGCCGTGGAAGGAGGGACTCCCGGCCGGGCGAATTCGGTTCGCTCGACACGCACCGCGCCTCTGATTCTGGACGTCGCGCACGCCCCGGCTATCCCAACGTCGCGCGAGCCGGTCACGATCTGCGCCCGCCTTGTCTCGGCGGAATCGGCGGACATGCAGGCCGTGCTGCACTACCGCGCCGATGGCGCCGGCGAATTCACGTCATTGGCCATGCCCAAAGACCGGTTATATCGTGCCGAGATTCCGCCGCAGGGCGACGGCACCGTGGTCGAGTTCTATATCGAGGCGGCGGACGGCGCGGGACACTCACGGACCTGGCCCGCGCCGAGCCTTGTCGACGGCGCGCTCCGCCAGGCGACCAACGCGCTGTACATCGTCGACGACTCGTTCGATCAGCAGACTTCGCACACCCCCGGCGCGCATCCGGTCTACTATCTGATCATGACGGACAGCGAACGGACGGAACTGGACCAGATCGGCGATGAGCAGTATAGCGGCGATCTTTTTGCCGCCGAACCGATGAGCGACGCCCAGATGAACGCGACGTTTATCAGCGTCGATGGAACGGGGGCGAACGTGCGCTATCAGGCGGGTGTCCGCAATCGAGGCAATCGAAAGCGTGCCGATCCTCCGATGTCCTATCGAGTCAACTTGGCCGGCGACCGTCCCTGGAAAGACGTTCGTGCGCTGAACCTCAACAGCAAGTATCCGCATCTCGAACGGATGGCCAGCATTCTGTTCCAGATGAGCGGAATTCCGGCGGCGAACGTTACACCTGTTCGCCTCAAGGTGAATGCGGATGAGCCGGCGCGGAGCGACATGAGCCGGACCTACGGCTTCTACAGCGCCGTCGAGGTCCTCGACAAAGACTGGGCGAAGAACCACTTCCCCGATGACGACAACGGTAACCTGTATCGCTGCACCTACTACGAGGATGGCGTTCACGCACGGACCTACGCCGATCTGAACCGCAAGGAGGCTGCCGGCCGGACGCCCGATCCGAACGATTACCGTCTGAACTACCCCAAGAAGACGAACGAAGCGGCCGACGACTGGAACGATCTGTTCCGATTGATTGAGGCGCTCAACAATCGCAATCTCTCCGATGAGGACTTCCTGACTCAGGTGAGCGAGATCGTCAACCTCGACGAATGGATGCGATTCCTGGCGGTCGATGCTTTGATCGGCAATCGCGAGGGCGGCCTGACCAGCGGGACGGGTGACGATTACGCACTCTATAGCGGAGTGATCGATCCGCGCTTCTGGCTCGTGCCTCACGATATGGATACGGTGCTCGGGCAAGGGGATCATTCGTATGAGCCGCAGCGGGACATCTGGGTATACGCGCAGGTCAGCGGCCTGCGGCGGCTTCTGAATCATCCCGAGGTGACGAGGCTGTACTACCGGCAGTGCCGCGATCTGGCCCGGACCGTTTTTGCGCCGGCGAGCTTCGATCCGTTGGTAGACCGATTTCTGGCCGATTGGGTTCCGGATTCGGAGATCAACAGCGCCCGGGGAATCCGGCAGTTCGTGCGAGATCGTGTCAACAGTGTGCTTGATGGTGGCTATCCGGACGCCGACACGAGCCCTCAGATTCCGCAGAGTTTCGCCATCCTCGGTCCGGACGTTGTCGGCGAATATCCGTACACGACCAGAAACACCACTGCTCTGACCGGTACGGCCAACGCGATCAAGGTCCGCTCGGTCTGCGTCAACGGCGTGCCGGTCGACGAATCCGACTGGTCCCAGAAGGACGGCACGTGGTCGATGGACGACGTTGCTCTGAATCCGGGGATCAATCGTGTGATCGTGCAGACCTTCGACGGTCCGGGCGGCGCCGGCGAGGAACTCGAACGCGGACACATCGACATCTGGTACGACGACGGCGACATGACGGCTATCGGAGGGACCATCACGAACGATACGCTGCTCGATGCCGCACCGGGCCCCTGGCACGTCCAGACCACCCTGACTGTCGAGGCCGGCGCCACGCTTGCCGTAGGACCGGGCGCGACGCTGTTCTTCGAGGAGGGCGCGGGAATCGAGGTGCGACAGGGCGGCCGGCTCGACATCGAAGGAACGCCTTATCAACGCGTTCGTCTGGCCCACGTGCCGAACGGCACGGGCCATTGGGAGGGCATCCGATTCGATGACAGTCTGGAGGATAACCGACTGTACTGCGTCGATATGGAATCCGGCGACGGTCAGGGTGAGTCTGTCGACGTTCAGCATTCGCGCGTGGAACTTGACAACGTGACGTGGGCGGGCACGAACACGCGAATTCTCAATGTCGATCACCCCACCGTGCTCGCACGTGATTGCGTCTTTCCGTCGATCAGTGGAGCCGAACCGATACACGGCGTCGGGCTGACGGGAGATGAACGACTCGTCTTCGAGCGCTGCACCTTCGGCACGGCCACAGGTTATAACGATGTGATCGACTTCGCCGGAGGGCAACGTCCCGGCCCAATCGTACAGATCTACGACAGCGTCTTTCTCGGAGGCGGCGATGACGGCCCCGACCTGGACGGCGCCGACGCCCACATCGAGGGCAACGTCTTCGTGCATTTCAACCGCAATCAGGGTGGCGACAGCACCTCGAACGCAATTGCCACGGGCCGCGACAGCGATCACACGACCGCTCTTTGCCTCGTGCGGAATCTCTTCGTCGATAACGATCATGCCGTGCTGGTGAAGGAGGATGGTTTCCTGCGGGCTGAGCACAACACGTTCGTCAACACCGGCGTCGCGACGATCAGTTTCGGTGAGCCCGATCGCAGTCCGCCCCGGCCAGCCGGGCGAGGGGCCTATATGGCCGGCAACATCTTCTGGAACAATGCCGCGATGTTCGAGCATTTCTTTGACGAGTCGCTGCCGGATTACGGCCCGACGGACCTGGTGGTCGAGGCCTCGATCCTTCCGGCAATCTGGCATGGCTTGGGTGTTGGCAACATCGATGCGGACCCTCTGTTCGTCAGCGCGAACGATTATTATCTCAAACCGATGTCTGCCGCCGTTGCGTCGGGACCGTTCGGCCTGGATATGGGGGCGTATGTTCCGGGCGGTGCGGCGATCACAGGCGAGCCGAGCGGCACGACGTATCGAACGGACGCCATCCTGACGGTGGGCGGACCGGGAATCACGGATTACGTGTACAGCGTCAACAGCCCGAGCGGTCCCTGGAGCGAGGAGCGGCCGGTGGACGTGCCGATCGAGCTGACCGGTTTGCAGGATAGGCAATCGTATACCGTCTACGTGCTGGGCAAGAACTCCGCGGGTCGATGGCAGGAGCAGCCGAATGCCTCGCGCAACTGGGCCGTGGATCCGGCGTATCGTCGTCTTGTGATCAATGAGATTCTGGCGTCCGGCGAGATCGCTTCTGAGCACCTCGATGCGGTGGAACTGTTCTACGATGGACCGGCGGAGATGAGCCTGGCCGGGGCCATGCTCAGCGACGATCCGCAGCAGCCCGACAAGTTCGTGTTCCCGAGCGGAGTGATGATTGGGCCCGGAGAGCATTTCGTGGTGTTCGCCGATGCCGGTGCAACCTCTGGAATCCACCTGGGCTTTGCGCTCGACCGAGAGGGCGGCGAGCTGTATCTGTACGACCGTGAAGGTGTTCTGCTGGACTGCGTGGAATTCGGTCACCAATTGAGGGGGTCTTCCTTCGGGCGCATCGGCCGCGACAGCCTCTGGCGTCTGACCATTCCGAGCTTAGGGGCTCCCAATGTGGCACAGCCCGTGGGAGACCCGGATCGCGTGCGCATCAACGAGTGGCTCGCGCGGGGCGAGGTCCTGTTCGAGAGCGATCTCATCGAGCTTCACAATCCTCAAGCGTTGCCTGTCGATATCGGCGGCTACTGTCTCACGGACAATCCCGTGACCCAACCGGAAGAATTCCGAGTGAGACCGCTGACGTTCATCGAGGGCGAAGGATTTGGCGTCTTCGTCGCCGACGAAGAGGACCTTCCGGGTCACGTAAACTTCAAGTTGTCCACCGATGGCGAGATGATCGGCTTGTTTGACCCCAACCTGCGTGAGGTGGACAAGGTGTTCTACGGTCCTCAGGTGGCGGATGTCTCGCAGGGACGCGCTCCCGATGGGGCAGATCGGATCGACTGGTTCGATCTGCCTACACCCGGCCTGGCCAACCCGGTGATCGAACAGCCGACGGTGGCATCGGTTGTGCTCGTGCCCGAAGATGCACCCAAGAGGGCCATGGTTCCCACCTCGGCCGATCAGGTGGATGAGAGCTGGCGCTCGGATGCGTCGTTCGACGACTCGGCCTGGCTGAGCGCCTCGGGAGGGCCTGGGGGCGTTGGCTATGAAGACGGCAGCGGCTATGAGGACCTGATCAGTCTGGACGTCCGCAGCCAGATGTACGGCCGGAACACGACGTGCTACGTGCGGATTCCCTTTACGGGTACCGCCGGATTGATCGGGAGCCTCGGCGGACTGACGCTGAGCGTTCGCTATGACGATGGCTTCGTCGCCTGGCTCAACGGCATGGAAATCGCCCGGGCCAACATCTCGGGAGCGCCTCAGTGGAACTCCGTCGCCACCGGCAACAACGAAGCCGATGCCGAGCGGTTCGACGCCACGATCGATGTCTCCGAGGATATCGGCCTGCTTCGCGAAGGTGTTAATCTCCTGGCCATTCAGGGCCTGAACGTATCGACGACCAGCAGCGATTTTCTGGTCTCTACGGAGCTGAGTGGAACCGCGGTTGAGTATGCGGGAGCGGCGTATCCGTACCAGAGAGAGCTCCAGTTGCTCGATGGTCTTCGTGTCACGGAGCTGATGTACCACGCGGCCGAAGGTGACAGCCTGGACTACATCGAGCTGGCAAACGTCGGCGATGTGCCTCTGGACCTGAGCGGTATACGTTTTGCAGACGGCATCGAATTCACCTTCCCTGCGATGGAACTGGCACCGGGGCAGTGCACCGTCGTCGTCGACGATCCCGCCGCATTTCGGTCGAGATATGGAACAGATGCCCACGTGGCCGGTCAGTATTCCGGTCGCCTTAGCGACAAGGGCGAGGATATCGTCCTGAAGCTGGCCGAACCCTTCGATGCGGCGATCGCGCGTTTCCGGTATGATGATGAGTGGCATCCGGCCACCGACGGAGATGGGATGTCGCTGACGGCCCACGATCCTGTGGCGCTGGTGGCGGCCTGGAACGATCCTGCGAATTGGCGCATGTCGGCGCCGACGCCGGGCCAGTTTTAGGGGAAGCGGCATGCATATGCATCGATTTCTCATGCGGACAGAGCAACCGGTATGAAACGGGTGGTCCTATTCCTGGCGTTTGCGGTTTGCACGACGGCCATCGGCACGGTTGGTCGAGCGGCGCTCGTGATCAACGAGATCATGTACAATCCCTACTCCGAGGTCTTGCAGGCCGAGGACCTTGCCGCCGAGTACATCGAGTTGTTCAACCGGGGCAACGAGGCCGTCAACCTCGCGGGCTGGCAGTTGGCGCGAGCCGTTTCCCTGACATTTGGAGATGTGACCCTGGCCGGCGGCGACTACCTGGTGGTCGTCGCCGACGCGGATGCCTTCGCCGTCCGACATCCGGATGTCGCCTGTATCATGGGCGGCTGGGAGGGACGGCTGAGCAATTCCGGCGAGACAATCGAATTGCGCGACGCCTCAGGCGGTCTAGTCGACGAGGTCTCGTATGCGGACAGCGGAGACTGGGGCGTCCGTGAGCTGGGCCCGGTCGACCGGGGCCATCGTGGCTGGCAATGGCGCAACGATCACGACGGCGGCGGCAAGTCGTTGGAACTGATCAATGCGGCTGGGCCCAACGAGTACGGCGCGAACTGGGCCGCCAGTCTGGACGTCGGCGGCACGCCGGGTCGCGCCAACTCCATCGCTTCCGCTGACGTGGCGCCTCTGGTTGCAGAAGTGCAGCACCGTCCCGTGATCCCGGGACCGGTCGATCCTGTGACCGTTACGGCGACGGCGGTTGACGAATCTCCATTCGGCCCGACGGTGAATCTGCGATATCGTGTCGACCGCTCCGAGTTTGTCGACCGAGGCAACTACCCGACACTCGATGCCAACGAGTATGCCGTTCTTCCGATGTTCGACGACGGCGCCCACGCCGACGGCGCTGCGGGCGACCGCGTGTACGGCGTCGAGATTCCGCCGCAGCCCGACGGCGCCGTAGTGGAGTTCTACGTCGAGGCGATCGACAATGGTGGGCAGATGCGCACGTGGCCGGCTCCAAGCATTGTGGACGGCCGGCCCGAACAGGTGACAAACGCGTTGTATCGTGTGGACGCGGCGTTCAATCCCTACAGCTACTGGCAGATCGGAAGCCAGCCGCTCTACTACATGGTGATGACCGAGATGGAGCGAGGCCGACTCGCCTACCTTGGGACGCGGAGCGACGAGGCCTTTTCTCGCGCCCAGATGAACGGGACGTTCATCAGCATCGACGGCAGGGACATTCTCCTTCGCCACAACGTCGGCATCCGGAACCGGGGCAACGGCTCTCGAACGCCGCCTCCGAACAACTACCACGTGAGCTTCCCCGGCGACCGGCCGTGGAAAGGCGTCTCGGCGATCAATATCAACAGCAAATACACCTACAATCAATGGCTCGGACATGCGCTCTACCGCATGGCCGATATGCCGGCCCCAGATGTCACGCGCGTTCAGGTGAGGGTGAACGGCCAGGACCTGGCACCGATCGACCCCGGACGGATGTATGGATCGTACGTGCACCTGGAGGTCTACGACAGCGACTGGGCGGACAACCATTTCCCGGACGACAACCAGGGCAATGTCTATAGTTGTGTCAGTCGAAGCAGACACTGCGACCTTCGCTATCATGGCAGCGAACCGCAGACGTACGGTCAGGAAGACTGGTACGTCAAGAAGTCGAATGCCGCGGTCAACGACTGGTCCGACCTGATCGCGTTGACCTATGCGCTGGATCGGTCGCCGGACGAGATGTACGTGCGGGAGGTCGAGAAGGTCGTCAATACCGAGCAATGGATGCGGTGGTTCGCGATGGAGACGTTCTTGACCAACCGGGAAACGAACCTGGGCAACGGCTACGGCGACGATTACTGCATGTACCGCGGCATCGAAGATCCCCGGTTCCTGCTGTTGCCTTACGATCTGGACACCATTTTGAATTCGCCCGACCCGAATACGTCGATCTGGCTGGCCGGAAGGCTCAACAGTCTGCCGGTCATCAGGCGCTTTCTCACACATCCTGTGTTTGTGGGGCGCTACTACGCCCAGTTGACGGACCTTGCGGAGACGGTCTTTTCGCCCGAGCGGTTCAATCCGTTTGTGGAAAACACCCTGGGCGACTGGGTTCCGCAGACGACTATCGAGGCGATCGAGACCTTCGTTGCGGCCAGACGCAGATATGTGCTCTCGCAGATTCCCGTGGAGTTCACCGCCGGCAGCGACCTGCCGAATCTTGCCGGCTATCCCATCGCGTCCGTTCCGTATGTACACGGTATGGAGGTTCGCGGTACGGCCGACGCCACGCGGACGCGGTCGGTGCTCGTCGATGGCCGGCCGGTTCAATGGTCACCGCGCGAGGGCCAGTGGGCCTTGGGCAGAACTCTGTTGGACCTGTCGCCCGGCATCAATCGCATGATCGTCGAGACCTTCGACGGGCCCGAAGGGACGGGCCGTCCGCTGGGCGGCGGATATGTGGACGTTTACTATCCGACCGGTTTAACGAACAACTATCCGAAAGAATCCGCCATCGGCGGCGATCCTTCGTCGGGCGCTTCATCTGGCGTCAATCTGATCGTTCGAGACAGCTATCTTCCCGGCGTTCCCGTTCTGATTCGCGTCGAATTGCTTGCGGCAGATGGCACGATCGATCGAGATGCATGGGACTCGACCGCGACGTTTTCGGTCTCCGGCAATCCGGCGATTCGCCCCAGTTCCGGCCACTGCACGCTGTGCAACGGCTTGGGCAGCGTCCTGGTCACTTTCACGGGCCAAGGCGATTTCACACTGACCGTGCGTGTGAATGGGGTCGAGCAGAGTGCCACGCTGGCCGACGTCAGCGATCAGCCCGTGAAGATCGTGTCGGGTATCCTGCGCGAATCCGAGACCTGGAGCGGAGTATGTTACGTGACCGGTGGCGACTTCACAATTCCCACGGGTGTCACGCTGACGCTCGATCCCGGCACGCTCGTCCTGATCGAGGGCGTTCCCTCCGGCAGCGGCGGGACTGATATCGACGTGCAGGGTGCGATCCAGTCGCTTGGCACGGCAGCCTCCCCGGTGACGTTCACGTGCCTCGGGGCCGGTCAGAACTGGGGCGAATTGCACTTCGTCGACGCGGCTCTTTCGACATTTCGCTACACTCACATCACGCGGGCGGGTCACTCGCCGCCGGTAGGGCACTCCCATTCGGGCCCGGCCGTTCGGGTGGCCAACTCGACACTGCTCTTCGATCACGTCTGTCTGACCGACCACGCGGGCAAGATCATGGATGCCGGCGCCGGTACGGACCTGACGTTCCGGCAGTGCCTGTTGGCCCGGTCGGTGATGGGACCTGAGATCGCGGGCACCGCACTGCGGTTCGAGGACGGCTGGATCACGGATATGCACGCCGCCGACGATGCCGACGGGATCTACATCCACGATCAGCTCGCCGGCCAGCAGTGTGTGATCCGTCGCAGCGTCATTGCCCGGATGGACGACGACGGCGTCGATACGCTCGGGTCCGAGATTCGCATCGAGGATTCCATCATTCGTGACTGCCGGGACAAGGGCGTGAGCATCTACGGCGGCCGGACGGAGATCGATCGCTGTCTGATCGTGGCAAACAACACCGCCCCTGAGGATCCAACCGTGGCCAGCGTCGCCGCCAAGGCGTACGACGGTTCCGATGCCGTCGTTGACATCGATCATGCCACCATCGTGACGTCGAAAGTGCCTGGTCACGTCGACGTGGGACTCCAGTCGCACAACAAGACGGGCGTCACGTCAGGGACCATCGTCTACAACGTGACCAATTCGATTATCGATGCGACCGTACCGGTGGATGTGCAGGCGCCCTACCAGCCGTCCGATGTTCACATCAGCTATTGCTGTCTGACGGGAGAGACCTGGCCGGGCGAGGGCAATCTGAGCGCCGACGCGCTGTTCGTCGATCCGCAGAGGGGCAACTACCGTCTCATGGCAACGTCACCCTGTATCGGAGCCGCATCGCCCGGCGACCCGTTGCCGGACTTAGGTTACTATCAGAGCACGCCGACGTTCCCCTCGAGCCCGTTGACGGGCGGGGATCTGTTCTGGACGGCCGACGAAGGACCCTACCGAATCACCGCCGACCTGACCATCCCGCCTGATGTCACCTTGACGGTCGGGGCGGGGACGACGGTGTTCTTCGACCCGAACGTGCGGTTGATCGTCGAAGGCCGGCTCGTGGCGGAGGGAACGGCGTACGAGACCATCCGTTTCACCCGCACGCCGGAACTGGGCGGAACCTGGGGCGGCCTGCAATTCCTTGATTCCCCACACGACAACCGGATTTGTCACGCTGTGATCGAGTATGGTCGGACAATCGATGGCATGGTGGGCCTGGAGAACTCCAGTCTCCTGCTCGATCACGTCACGTTCGATCACACGGATCTCCGGCGGATTCGCACCATAGACTCATCGCTGGTCGTGCGGAACTGCGTATTCACCGACATGTTCGCGCCGGGAGAGCCTCCATCGACGGACAACCTCAGCGAGCACATCTGGGGCCGCGGTGTTCCTGCGGCGGGCCGATTCATTCTCGACGGCAACGTCTTCGGGCGTACACCCGGCCACAACGACGCTGTTGATTTCGACGGCGCGACACGACCCGATGCGATCCCGCAGATCCTCAACAATGTCTTCCTCGGCGGGGGCGACGAGGCGCTCGATCTGGAGACCGACGCCCACATCGAGGGCAACGTATTCATGGACTACATCGAGGATCGCTTCAACAGGACGCCGCGCGAGTCGAACGTGATTTCGGCCGGTGCAGGCCGGGACTATGTCGTCGTGCGAAATGTCTTTCGCCAGGTCGAACACGTCGCGCAAATCAAGGACCGGGCCTTCATGTGGTTCGAGAACAACACTGTGGTCGACGCCAACGCGGCCGTCTTCCACTTCGAGATCCCGGGCCAGACGACCTCCCCCGGTCGGGGCGTGCGTATCGATTCATGCATCTTCCGGCAGTGTCCCACGCTGCTGGGCGACCTTCGTGTGAACGATGCGGAGTGGGGCACGACGGATATTGCGGTCGACCGATGCCTGTTGCCGAGCGATTGGCACGCGCTGGGCGAGGGCAACATCGATGCCGATCCGCTGTTCGCAGGCGATGGCGATTTCCATCTGAAGCCGTGGTCGGCAGCGCGCGGGGCGGGAATGCTCGGACTGGATATGGGCGCGTTCGTTCCGGCGGGGGCCTCCGTCGCCGGCGAGCCCGAGGGCTGGACGTATCGGACGCAGGTGATGCTGACCGTCGGCGGACCGGGAATCACCCATTACGTGTACAGTGTCAACGAGCCGAACGGTCCTTGGAGCGAGGAGCGTTCCGTGGATATCCCGATCTTGCTGACCGGCCTGAAGAACGGGCAGTCGTACACGGTCTACGTTCGAGGCAGGAACTCCGCCGGCGCCTGGCAGGATCAGCCCAATGCGTCACGGACCTGGACTGTGGACACCACATACCGGCGGCTCGTGCTCAACGAGATTCTTGCCGGCAATGAGACCTTCGAGCACGAAGGAACCTGCCCTGCTCTGGTCGAGCTGTATTACGATGGGCCATCAGTGGTCAATCTGTCGGGCATGAGCCTCAGTGACGACACCCGGCAGCCGGACAGGTTCATCTTCCCCGCCGGCGTCGCGATGAATCCGGGCGATTACCTCGTTCTGCTTGCTGATGCCGATGTCACGACATCAGGCGTACATCTTGGCTTTGCCCTCGACAGGAAAGGAGGGCAACTCAGTCTGTACGACCGCGATGGGAGCCTGATCGATTCGGTGGAGTTCGGACCACAGTTGCCAAATCTGGCAATCGGGCGGACGGGACCCGACGGCGAATGGCGTCTGGCGATTCCCACGTTCGGTTTCGCCAACCTGGCCCAGCCGCTCGGCGATCCATCGGCTGTCCGGATCAACGAATGGCTGGCGGAAGCCGAGGTGCTCTCTGATCGTGATTTCATCGAGTTGTACAATCCGGGCGATGGTCCTGTCGATGTCGGTGGGTTCTACCTCACAGACCGTCCAATGGTACGGCCGGACAAATACCGAATCGCCGCCTTGAGCTTCGTCGAGGGCCGGGGTTTCGCCGTCTTTGCTGCCGATGGAGAGGAGTCGCTTGGCCATGTCGGTTTCAAGCTTTCGCCGGATGGGGAGATGATCGGATTGTTCGACCGCGATCTGAAGGAAGTCGACAAGGTCCTGTTCGGCCCCCAGACGCCCGACGTGTCACAGGGACGGGCGCCCGATGGATCGGATCGGCTGGGTTGGCTTGAGCTGCCCACGCCGGGGATGTCGAATCCTGTGCGGCGGGAACTCGTCGCGACAAGGATCGTGCTCGTGCCCGAAGAGGCGGACAAGAGGGTCATCATTCCTGCCTCGGCGGGCGAGGTGAGCGAGACATGGAAATCCGATCCGGCGTTCGATGATTCGGCCTGGCTCCGGTCGTCCGGCGGTCCCGGCGGAATCGGCTACGAGCGAAGCACAGGGTATGAGGACTGGATCAGTCTGGACATCGAGGATCAGATGTACGGGCAGAACACGACTTGCTACATCCGTATTCCGTTCACGATGGCGACAGGCCTCGTCGGTCATTTCAACGAACTGATGCTGAGCGTTCGATTCGACGATGGTTTCGTTGCCTATCTCAACGGCGCGGAAGTGGCTCGCGCCAATATCACGGGGATGCCGCAGTGGGACTCGGAGGCGGAGGCTGACCATGAGTCCTATGGCCGGACGTTCGACGCCGTCTTCGACATTTCGGAATACGCCGACCGTCTCCGCGCGGGAGAGAACCTCCTGGCGATTCATGGACTGAACACGCCGGCGACGAGTAGCGACCTGATCTTCTCCGTCGCGATGGAGGCGACCGTCGTGGAAGGAGGCGACAGCGAGTACCCCTATCTGGAGGAGCTTCGATTGCTCGATTTCCTCCGTGTCACCGAGTTGATGTACCATTCGCCGGCCGGGGACCGACTGGACTATATTGAGCTATGCAACATCGGCGCCGAGCCGTTGGATCTGACGGGTCTGCGTTTCACAGACGGGGTTCAGTTCACCTTCGGCTCGATGATGCTCGACGCGGGACAGTGTACCGTGGTCGTCGACGACCTCGCGGCCTTTCGCGACAGCTACGGCATGGAGCTATCCGTAGCGGGGGAATACACCGGGCGCCTCAGCGATGGTGGAGAAGACATCGTACTGAATCTGGCAGCGCCGCTGGAGGCGGCCATCATGCGTTTCCGCTATGAGGACGACTGGTACCCGACCACGGATGGAAACGGTCGGTCCCTGGCGGTCGAAGACGTGACCATCCCGGCGGTGGCCTGGAACCGCTCGGAGAACTGGTATCCATCACCACCCACGCCCGGCACACCGTGATTTCGAGAGATCTCTCACACTCCGGGTGAGGATTACTCTCTAGCGACCATCGTGATCTGATCGGAAAGACCTGTGGGGCGCAGCGCGTCGCACGCGGCCAATGCCGCGACGATCTGGTCCGGCTCCGAGGCGCTGACACAGTAGATGGTTCCGCCGCGTGCCTCGATGTCCCTGGCAAACGTTGCCCAAGCCTCTTCGTACCGCTCGACCACCTTCATCCGGCTCCCACCTTCAGCTTGGAGAGCTTCCATGATCTCGGGGTTGGTGTATCTCACGACGAGGTTCTTGTCGTGGAAGATGAACGCGGCACCGGCAGTTCGGTTCTCGATGCTCAGACGGCGGTCGACACGGAAATCGTCCAATCCATCAGCTTGGAGGTATCGGCGTACAATATGTTCAGCGTCCGTCTGCCGAATCTCATGCAGTCTTCTGGTCCACGCCGACGGTCCTCGTGAGGCCGCCGCGCGGTGTCTCGTGCGGCTGGCCGACACGCTCCTCTGAGGGGCCGGGCATGCCTCGACGACGCGGCACGGAGGGCAGCACGGTAGCTGCCACCAGTAATAGTCGACGACCAGACCGGGGCTGCGGTAATTGAAGGCGTACGGCGTATAGCGCGCGCCTTCGTAGACCAGGCCGGCGCTGTTCGCGTTGAACGCATACGGCGAGTACTTGATGCTGCCGGGAATCAGGCCGGGATTGTTGTAGCTGAAGGCATAGGGACTGTAGATGATCTGATGGCGCTGCGAACTCCAGCCGCTTGCCCGGCCGACCGCCGGCGCCAACGCCACGACGGTGACGAGAATAGAAATCCGTTTCATTTCGTCCTCCTTTTCTTAGGTGAAGGTTTCCTCCTGAGTTTCCCTTCTCATCACCCTCTCCTAAGCTGGGACCTATGTGATCTGTGCGAACCCTCCTTTCCATTCCCCTCTATGCCAGCCAGTCCCGGACTCCCGAGGCGCATGGGACGCGGCTGTGCCGCCGGCTGATGATGGTCCCGTATGGATGCGCGGTCTGCGAGCCGTCCTATCGGGCGACCGCCGCATCGAAAGCAGAGATGAACGTACGAGATGACATCAACCTCCTTGTCAATACGTGTCCGAACCCACTCCGTTGTCCGAGGTCCAGGGACGTACAAAACCCTGATCTGCTACGCCGCAGCGAACACGCCGTTCGCGATCAGGCCACAACAGGATCAAAATGACTTCAGATTCCCGTCCAGCCTGATACCTGCTGCAGCAGGCTTGATCTGCACCGTCCGGCGTCCATAGCGGACGATACAGGAACTGTCTCCTGAGCCTTTGATGTATGCCTCGGAGAGCATACCATTTTTCCACGCGATGTCAAGTGTGAATCCGCCGCGTGCTCGCAGGCCGGAGATCCTGCCCTCGGGCCAGGCGCTCGGCCGGGCGGGAAGGAGTTCGATGAGGTAGCGGCCTTCGGCGTCGCTCCGGTGGCTCTGCATCAGCATTTCCGTGATGCCGCTCGTGGCCCCGAAATTGCCGTCGATCTGGAACGGCGGATGGGCATCGAAGAGGTTGGCGTATACGCCTCCACCCTTGTAGTCCGTCAGGGGCGAGTCGGTCAGCGTCAGCAGATTCCTGAGCATCAGGTGGGCGTGGTCGCCGTCGAGCAGGCGGGCCCAGAAGTTGATCTTCCAGGCGCGGCTCCAGCCGGTGCCACCATCGCCCCGAAAAATCAGCGACTGCCTCGCGGCGGCGAGCAGTTCGGGCGTATCGACTGTGATCTCACTACCCGGGAACAGCCCCCACAGGTGCGAGACGTGGCGATGCTCGTTCTTCGGATCATCCTTGTCCTCAAACCATTCCTGGAGCTGGCCGTGCCGGCCGATCCGGTTGGGGGCGATGCGGACCCGCAACGCATCGAGCTTCCTGGCGAACTCCTCATCAACGCCCAGCACGCGCGCCGCTTCGGCCGTGTTGGTGAAGAGGTCGCGGATGATCTGGTGGTCCATCGTCGGGCCCATGACCAAACCGCCGTTCTCGGGGCTGTTGCTCGGACCGCTGATCAGCCATCGCCGATCGCTTCGCGGGTCTTCGATCAGATAGTCGACGAAGAACTCGGCGGCTCCCTTCATCAACGGATACGCCCGGTCCCTGAGAAACCGCTCGTCGCCGCCGTAGACGTAGTGCCACCACAGGTGCTGGCAGAGCCAGGCGCCTCCGGTGGGCCAAATGCCGTGGTTGGCAGCGTTGATCGGAGCGGTGCCGCGCCAGAGGTCGAAGTTATGGTGGAGCACCCAGCCGGAGGCGTCGTAGTGCTTCTTCGCGGTAGATCGGCCTGATTCAGCGATCTCGGTCAGGGCGTCGAACAGCGGCCGGCCGCACTCGCTGAGGTTTGTCGGCTCGGTCAACCAGTAGTTCATCTCGGTGTTGATGTTGACCGTGTACTTGCTGTCCCACGGTGGGCTGGTGCTCTCGTTCCAGAGTCCCTGGAGATTGGCAGGCTGGCCGCCTGCGCGCGAGCTGGCGATCATCAGGTATCGCCCGTACTGGAAGAACAAAGCAGCCAACTGCGGGTCTTCGCGTTCGGCGAACTTCAGCACCCGCTGGTCGGTGGGCAACTCGGCCGTTTTCGCCGGACCCAGATCGAGCGAGACGCGACGGAACAGCGCCTGGTGATCGGCCACGTGAGCGTCGCGGAGCTGTCGCGGCGTCTTCTCGGCGGCCTTACGGAGCACCTCATCGCATCGTTGTCCGGGATCGGCCGAGAGATCCTTGTACGTCCGGACGTTGGTGGCCATAGCGAGGATCAGCATTGCGGCATTGGCGCCCTCGACCCTGATCTGTTTGTCGTCGACCGTGGCTTGGCCTCCGCGGATGCGGATCTGGCAGCGGCCCTCGAATCGCACAGCGCCGGGTATCGGGGTCTCTGCCCCCTGCATCTTGAAGTCACGCGCCCGCCCGGAGATCGCCAGCGTCCGGTCATCCACCTTTCGCGTTCGCACGTCTTCGTTGGGGCTGGTCAGCGTGGCCGTGAAGCGCAGCGAGCCGGGCTCGTCACACCAGAGGCGAACCACCAGCACTTGGTCGGGGAAGCTGGCGAAGGTCTGTCGCGTGTAGGCTACGCCGTCGACGCGATAGGTCGTCGTGGCGATGGCGGTGTCGAGGTCCAGTTCTCGATGGTAGGCCTCCACTTCTTCGTGTCCTGGGAAACTCAGCTTGAGGTCTCCGAACGGCTGGTAGGGGACCTGGCGAAGGGGCGACGACATGAAATGCTCCATCGCCAGTTGCTCCGCCTGGCGTTGTTGGCCGTCCAGGAGCAGCCGGCGAATCTCAGGCAGGTATCGGGCGGCGCCGTCGCGGGCATAGACATGAGGCCGGCCGCACCACAGCGAGTCTTCGTTGAGCTGGTAACGCGCTTCTGCGGTGCCTCCGAACACCATGGCGCCGAGCCGCCCGTTGCCCACGGGCAGTGCGTGTGTCCAGGCCTGGGCGGGTTCGGCGTACCACAGCTTCAGGTCGGATCGGCTGCCGTCGTCGGCCCAGCCGAGTGAAACGACGCCGAGACTGAGCATGATGATCGCGGATCGAACAAGGTGACCTTTCATGGTCTCTCCTCAGGCAGATGAGCTTGACAGACGTTGAGAATGATGTGCGGGCACGCTCTACAGATTCTCTACACGGAAAAGGCGTTGTTGCTCGTCATATGAGACGACTCTGCCGCGCCGGATGTGTCTTCGGTCGATCCCGAGCAGCCGGAGCGGGTTGTCGAAGGCCATCGACAGCAGTTCTCTGTAGGTGACCAGGTTCAACGAGGCCAGGTGGTTCATGCATGTCAGCAGAGTCGCCGAGGAGCCCGCCATATAGCCCGTAGCGGGGTTGTAGAGGCGCCCCGTCGGATCGAGCAGGACCTCGGCTCCCATGGATTCGTAGCGTCCCGGAGCCAGTCCCGCCAGTTCCGAGGCGTCGCTGATGACGATGCAGCCGGCCGGGCTCTTGGTCCGGATGATGGTCTTCAGCAGCGCCGGCGGCAAATGATGACCGTCGGGAATGATCGTGGCGACAAGATCGTCGTTGTCCAGGGCGGCCCAGACGGGATTCTCGTGACGGGGCAGCAGGGCGGGCACGCCGTTGCCGAGATGGGTCAGCGCCCTGGCGCCGGCCGCTGCGCATCGTCTCAGTTGGTCTGCATTGGCCATGTGATGGCCCAGCGAGACGACGATCCCCAGCTTCGCGGCATGCCGGATTACCTGCTCGACACCGTCGAGGTCGGCCGCTACGGTCAACATCCTGACGGTCCCATCGGCCCAGGCGAGCAGCCGATCCAGGTGTTCGATGCTCGGCGGTCTCATCCACTTCGGATTGTGCGCTCCCCTGGCGCCTTCGACCGGAGAAAGAAAGGGGCCTTCGAGGTGGATGCCGAGCAGACGACCCTTGAACTCCTCTGTGCCAGCGACCTTCGCGATCAGCGGGAGGTTCCGCTCGTAGATCTCCGTCGGGCTGGTGATCAGGGTCGCCAGAAAGGCCGTGGTGCCCGCCTCGAGCAGCTCCCGGCAGGCGCGGACAACGTCCTCCTCGCTCAGGTGGGCGCCGGAGAAATCCACGCCCTTGAAGCCGTTGACCTGGAGATCGATCAGTCCGGGGATTTCCATGCATCACCCCTCGGTCATCCGTTTGCGACGAGCAGCGATGCCGCCGGTTCGTCGAGGAAGATGAAGCAGTTCTCATGCTGCTGGAGGATGGACGCCGGACACCTGGGAGTCACCGGTCCTTCGAGCGCGTTGCGGACGGCTTCGGCCTTGCGACGGTCCGGCACGGTGACAATGATGCGGCGGCTCTTGAGGATCTGCTGGATGCCCATCGAAATCGCTTGCGACGGCACGGCCTCGAACGAAGCGAACCAGCCTTCGCCCAATTGTTGCCGCCGGCAGCGTTCATCGAGATCGACCACGAGGTAAGGCTCCTCCGTCTCGAAATCGGCGGGTGGGTCGTTGAACGCCAGATGGCCGTTCTCTCCGATGCCCACGCAGGCGACGTCGATCGGATGAGCGCGGATCAGGTCTCCGAGCCTTCTGCACTCGGCGGCCGGGTCCTTGGCGTCCCCGTTGACAAAATGCACGGCCTTGAGCCGGCCGACGCGGTCGACGAAACGCTCCCGGAGATACTTGCGGAAGCTGGCAGGATGATCGGGCCCCAGGCCGATGTACTCGTCCAGGTGGAACATGGTCACCTTCGACCAGTCAATGGTATCCACGCTGGTCAAATGCTCCAGCATCTCGAACTGGCTGGCGCCGGTGGCGAGGATGATGTTGGCCTGGTTCTTGTCGGCGATGGCCCGGCGAATGGCGCCGGCGGCGGTGCTGCCGGCCGCGGCCCCCATATCGCCCTTGGTTTTGTAGACGGCTCTTTTCACGGCAGGCTCCTGAATCGGTTTGCGACGCGAGCGATCATAGCGCGCCGGGGCGGGCCTGTCAATGCCGCGTGCCGCGAACCTTGCAGACGCCTGAATTTGTCTTGCGTTTGTTGCGGCGTTGTCCCTATAACGGCGTAGGTTCCGCCTGCAATTTGCCCTGGCATCAGGACACCTGCCGCAAGGGGTGGCACGTGGAAAGGAGCGCAATGAAACGCATGCCGGATTCCCTGGTTCTCTGTTTGGTCGTTTCGCTCGTTCTATCGACCTTTGCCCGGGCGCAACAAGCCGCGTTGATTGAGGATTTCGGCGTCCTGCTGGACAAGAGCCATCCCCGGCTCATGCTCAAGGACAACGACCTGTTGTCGCTCAAGGCCAGCATAGTCGATGATGCCGCTCTCCAGAAATGCTGGGACGACGTGAAGGCCGATGCAGACGCGTGCCTGGAGAAGCCGCCCCTGGTCTACAAGAAGGTCGGGCCGCGCCTGCTCAGCGTCAGTCGGGATTGTCTTCATCGCATCTATGCCCTGGCCATGGCCTATCGCTGGACAGGTGAAGATCGCTACGCCGCCAAGGCCAAGGCGAACCTTCTGGAGGTCTGCGCATTCGTGGACTGGAACCCGTCGCACTTCCTGGACACCGCGGAAAT
Source organism: Phycisphaerae bacterium (assembly GCA_012744475.1). Lineage (GTDB taxonomy): Bacteria > Planctomycetota > Phycisphaerae > Sedimentisphaerales > Anaerobacaceae > Anaerobaca. The sequence goes on along the minus strand of JAAYBV010000065.1, from coordinate 142,271 downwards.
GTCCCATGCGGTGGGAGTCGGATACGACTGGCTGTATGACTATCTCGATCCAGGCTCACGGAACACTATCGTACGTGCTTTGATCGAGAATGGTTTGAAACCGGGACTGAGAGTCTACGATTCGAACGGCTGGTGGACCCAGAGCGATCACAATTGGAATCAGGTCTGCAACGGTGGCATGATCATCGGGGCTTTGGCCATCGCCGACGTCGAGCCGAGCTATGCCGAGCGGATTATCCCGGCGGCGGTCAAGTCGCTGCCTCGGGCACTGAAGACCTACGCGCCCGATGGCGCATGGGGCGAGGGGCCGGGCTATTGGAGCTATGCGACGCACTATACCGCCTACGGGCTCAGCGCGCTGGACACCGCGCTGGGCAGCACATTCGGGCTGCTTGATGTCCAGGGGCTCTCAAAGGCAGGGGACTTCCCCATCTACACGGCCGGACCCACCGGCCTGTACCTGAACTTCGCCGATGTGGGAGAGCGCAGCGCGCGGCGGCCGATGGCCTGCATGTTCTGGCTGGCCGGCACGTTTCACAATCCGCTCTATGCGTACAGCGAGCACGAGGAGATCGCCAAACGACCGGCTGGTGCGGCCCACTTGGTCTGGTATGCGGCCAAGCCGCCGGCCCGGGCCGCTCGACGGAAGCTCGACGCCTGTTTTCGCGGCCCGGTCGAGGTTGTCACGATGCGAAGCGCATGGGACGACCCCGATGCGCTCTTCGTCGGTTTCAAGGCGGGCTATAACCAGGTCAATCATGGACACCTCGACCTGGGAGCATTCGAGATCGACGCCTTGGGTGTGCGGTGGGCCCGCGATCTCGGTTCGGACAACTACAATCTGCCCGGCTACTGGGAAAGCAAACGGGGTGGCCACCGCTGGTCGTACTATCGTCTGAACTCCGCCAGTCACAACATCTGCATGTTGGGCGGCCAGGACCAGGACCCTCTGGCCACGTCGACTTTGACCAGTGTGAAGCTGAATCAGACGGATCCCTCGGCGGTTGTCGATCTGACGCAGGCGTATGCCGACTTCGCCCAGTCCGCTTCTCGTGGCGTGAAGATGATTGCCGACAGGACGGCGGTCCTCGTCCAGGACGAATTCACGGTCGAGAAATCCTGTGACCTCGTCTGGGGCATGACGACCGACGCTGACATCCAGGTGGAGGGCGGTTCGCTGGCCCGATTGAAGCTCCAGGGCAAAGAGCTTGTCGTGCGTCTGCTCAGTCCGGCCGGAGCGGTGTTCACGGCCGGATCGGCCGAGCAGGAGCCGCCGCAGAAGACGAACAAAGGTGTCAAACGTCTGCTGGTCGGACTGGCCGAGGCGCAGGGGGATGTGCGCATTGCGGTTCTGTTTTCGCCCGTCCGAGCCGACGGTCAGCCGCAGGCGGAACGCATCGAGATCAAACCGCTGACGCAGTGGTGACAGAGGGGTCAGACGATCTGAACAATAAAGGAGACGCGACAATGCTGCGACGAGTACGTGATGGCCTGATCTGTGTTTTGGTCGTGGTGACGCTGGCAGGCGGGCCGCTCCAGGCCCAGGACAACGATGAGCCGCAGCTCTGCGTGGGCGACTACCAGAGCGCCGAAGAGGCCAAGGCCCAACTCGCCCGATTCGCGCAGACCTATTCGAATCTGGCCGAGTGGCAGCAGCGGGCTCGGACCAATCGTGAGGCCATCCTGCGTGGCACCGGTCTGTTGCCTCTGCCCAGGCGATGTCCCCTGAACCCGATTGTCCACAGCCTGCGACGATACGAAGGCTACACCGTCGAGAACGTAGCTATCGAGAGCCTTCCCGGCGTCTTCGTCACCGGCAGTCTCTATCGCCCCACCGGTGGCGCCGGGCCGTTCCCGGCGGTTCTCTGTTCGCATGGGCATTGGAGCAGCCGCGAGGACTACGGACGCTTTCGTCCCGACATGCAGAAACGCTGCGCAACGTTGGCCCGCATGGGGGCCATCGCGCTGTCCTACGACATGGTCGGCTACGGCGACTGGGCCAACGCCGGCTGGGAGCACCGCCGGCCCGATGCGTTGAAGATGCAACTGTGGAACAGCATCCGCCTGCTGGATTACCTCTGCACGAGAGCGGACGTCGATTCGTCGCGAATCGCCATTACCGGGGCCTCCGGCGGCGGCACGCAGACGTTCCTGTTGACGGCCGTGGACGACCGCATCGCGGTTTCGGTCCCCGTGGTGATGGTCTCGGCCCATTTCTTCGGCGGTTGCGTCTGCGAGAGCGGCATGCCCATTCACAAGAGCCGGTCCCATGAGACGAACAACACCGACATCGCCGCGATGGCGGCGCCGCGTCCCCAGTTGATCATCTCCGACGGGCAGGACTGGACGAAGAACGTTCCCGACGTCGAATTTCCCTACATTCGCGATGTCTATCGCCTGTACGCGGCGCAGGACCGCGTTGAGAATCTGCACCTGGCCGACGAGGGCCATGACTACGGATGGTCCAAGCGGATCGGCGCCTACAAGTTCCTCGCCAAGCATCTGGGCCTGTCCCTTGCCAACGTGATTGACCGGGAGGGCCGCATCGACGAGACCCCTGTCGTCATCGAGAAGATCGAAGACCTCTACGTCTTCAACGCACAGCACCCTCGGCCGGCTCACGCCGTGGGCCCGACCGATCCGCTGCCCTGGGATTGGTGAACCGTCGCAGTCTGTGGTCCGAGCCCGACGTCGATGAGAAACGTGTCTGAGGCTGCATGATGACCTACTTCCTGCTGGTTGCGCTCGGATTCGCTGTCGGCACGTTCGGGACTTTGATCGGCGCTGGCGGCGGTTTCATCCTGATGCCGATTCTGCTGCTGTCCTATCCGCAGCGTTCGGCCGACGAGCTGACCGCGATCTCGCTGGCCATGATTTGCTGCAATGCGACGTCCGGGTCGATCTCCTACGCCCGGATGAAGCGAATCGATTACACCTCCGGCGTGCTGTTCCTGATGGCCGGGATTCCCGGCGCTGTCCTGGGAGCTATGACGGTCGCGTACATCCCGCGCCAGGCGTTCAACCTCGTCTTCGGCCTCGTGCTGATTGCGGGCAGCCTGTTCATCTTCTTTCGGCCGCCCCGGGAGTCGGGATCTTCCATGTCGACGCATGGCGGGACTCGCTTCCGACGGACTCTGATCGACGCCCAAGGCACGCGTCACGAATTCGCCTACAATCTGCCCGTGGGAATTGTGTTGAGTCTCTTTGTTGGCTTCGCTTCCAGTCTTCTCGGTATCGGTGGCGGGATCATCCACGTCCCGGCTATGGTGCATCTATTGGACTTTCCCGTCCACCTGGCCACGGCTACGTCGCACTTCGTATTGGCGGCGATGACCCTGGCGGGGACGATCGTACACCTGGTGGACGGGTCGCTCCGGGCCGGACTGGCTATAGCAGGTTGTCTGGCCGTAGGCGCTGTAGCCGGAGCGCAACTCGGCGCCCGTCTGTCCCATCGCATTCACGGACGCTGGATCCTGAGGGCTCTGGCGGTGGCGCTCGCTCTGGTGGGAATGCGCATTCTGATCGCGGCTGTACGGTAGCCGGTGCGCTGAGTCACACGCGAGAATCGCTGTGGGTGCGGCAGAGGGCTTGAAGCCCGTCGCGTCAGTCGGGCTTCTTGAGTTCCTCGGCCTTGGGGAGGTCTTTGAGCGAATTGAGGCCGAAGACCTCGAGGAACTTCTTGGTCGTCCCATAGAGCATGGGCCGGCCGAGAATCTCGGCGCGCCCGACGATCTTGACCAGGCCCTTGTACATGAGACTGCGAATCACCTCGCCCACCGCCACGCCGCGGATGGCCTCGATGTCCACGCGAATCACGGGCTGTTTGTAGGCGATGATGGCGAGCGTTTCCATTGCCGCCGGACTGAGCTTATTGTCGCTGCGCACCTTGAGCATCTTCTTGAGCCAGGTGTTGTACGCGGGCAGCGTCAGCATCTGGTGGCCGCCGGCGATCTGTTCGATGCGGAAGGCGTTGTGATTGCTTTCGTATTTCTCGTTGAGCGACTCAATGCAGTCGCGCACCTGCTTGGTCGTGGTCTCTACGATGCCCGCCAGGCGGCTGTCCGACAACGGCTCCTCGCTGGCGAAAAGGATCGCTTCGATCACGGATTCGACGGTCGGAGTCTCCTCAGTGTCCTCCGCCGGTTGAGAACCATTCTCGAAAACCTCGGTGTCGGTGTCATCGCTGGCTTCCTGTCCGGCGTCATCCTCAACGTCGCCCTGTTTCGTGTCCTGGGGCTCTCCTATGCCCTCGACGGAGAACTCGACTTCAATCGCCTCCTCTGCCTGACGATTCGCTTCGTCGTCGGCCAAGGGTTCGGCCTCGGTGTCGAGCGCGCCCTGCGCAGGCGCCGCAGGCGGGGCATCTTCCGCCTGTTCTTCTGCCAGCGTCTCTCTCATCTCATCGGTCATATGTTCTTCCATGTGAATGGGTCCGCGTCCTTCTTGCTGATCCTCACGGCCACCGGTTTCATTCGGGCCTTCAACTGCCGGGCCAGCTTCTTGAGCATGAACCGCTCGGAAACCGTGTGGCTCAGGCAGATACAGGTCAGTCCAGCTTCCTGGGCTGCCAAGGCTTCATGGTGTTTCAGCTCACCCGTCAGGTACAGATCGGCCTTCTGGGCGATGACCGTATTGAGAATCCTGCCGCAGGTCCCGGCGCACACGGCGGCCGTTCGGACCAGCCGTTTCGGATCGCCCACCAGCCCGACTGCCCTGGCGCCGGTCTGCTTCTTGATCTGGTCGATGAGCCGGGCAACCTTCGCCGGCCGGGCCAACGGACCGATCCGCCCAAGGCCAAACCGGCTTCCATAACCGAAAAGCCGGAAAATGTCAAATGCTGGCATCTCATAGGGATGGGCCTGCTTCATAGCGGCCACAACCGCGTCGAGCTTCTCGGCCGGCACGATGGCTTCAAACCGCATCTCGTGGACCGCTTCCCGCCGGCCTCGTTTCCCGATAGCCGGATGCGCCCCCTCCAGGGGCAAAAACGTCCCGGTTCCATCCGTGTGGAAGCCGCAATCGCGATAGTTGCCCATCGCGCCCGCCCCGGCGGCAAAGACCGCGTTGGCCACCTTGTCCAGGGCATCGACCGGCACGAACACCACGAGCTTGTAGTTCTCCTGCGGCGCATACTCGACGTAGTCGCCCAACGGCTTGGCGTCCACGATGCCAAGCATCTCGGCCAGGCCGTCGTTGACGCCTCCGACCACCGCATCCAGAGCGGTGTGGATCGAGAACACCGCGATCCCCGAGCGGACCAGCTCGTAGACCACACGGGTCGGGCCATTGGCGAGGACCTGCTTGAGCCCGTCCCAGATGACCGGATGGTAGCTGACGATGAGGTCTGTCTTGAGGGTCCTGGCCTCATCGACGACCGCTTTGGTCACGTCGATCGTCAGCAGTATGTTCTCAATCCGGCGTTCCGGATCGCCTACGAGCAGGCCCACGTTGTCCCAGTCCTGGGCCAGACCCAGGGGAGCGATCTGCTCGACCACGCCGGCAATGTCTTTCACCTTCATCTCTTTCTCCGGCACTCCTCTTCGATGGTCTGCAAGTATTTCTCACGAAGTCTCATGGTGACCGGCCCGACCTTGCCGTCCCCGACGGTATGCCGCTCGACGCCGATGACGGGAAGGACCTCCATCACGACGTTGGTCAGGAAGATCTCATCGGCCTCCAGCACGTCCGCGACATGCAGGTCCTTTTCGACCACCTCGATGGATTCGGTCTTGGCGATCCGACAGACCGCCTTCCTGGCAATCCCTGCCAACACGGGCGTCTGGAGCGGGGGCGTATAGAGCACGGAAGTCTTCAGCAGGAAGACGTTGCTGATGCATCCTTCCGCCAGCCGATTGTCGGTCGTGAACCAGAGGGACTCGGCGGCGCCCTTCTGCCGGGCCAAGGTCAGTGCCAGCAATCTCGGATAGTAGTTCGTTGTCTTGTGGCCGCAGATGGGCTCGGTCGTGTTCTGCCGATAGGGACACAGCACGACCATTACGCCGGTCTGATAATACTCGCTTGGGTAGCCTTGCAGACTGGTCGCGGTGACCAGCAGCGTGGGCGACGCCTGCTCGACGGTCTCGGCGATCGGGCCGTTCGTCAGCGTCAGCCGCAGCCGGGCATCCGCCAGCCCGTTGGCTGCGAGCACCTTGTTGACGGCTTGGCGCAGGAATTCTCTGTCGTAGGCATGATGGATCGAGAGGGCCGTGGCGCTGCTCAGCAGTCGGTCGAGATGGTCTTCCAGCCGGAAGACAACTCCATTGTGGCTGCGCATCGTCTCGAACAGCCCGGCGCCGTAGAGCAGGCCGCTGTCCCTGACCGAGACATGGGCCCGCTCGACGTCGACCAGCTTGTCGTTCAGAAAGACCTTCTCTTGCATCTTGTCCCACGGCGCGTATGAACGTTTCGATTCACGGTTCCTGCACGACGTCGATTCCGGCAAGAAGTACCCTTGCCTTGGCGATCGTCTCGTCCCACTCGGCCTTCGGTTCCGAATCGGCGACGATTCCGCCACCGGTCTGGATGAAAGCCTTGTGGGCGGCGATGATAACCGCTCGGATCGCGATGTTCAAGCAAGCAGTCCCATCGATGCCGACAAAACCGATACTGCCGGTATAGACGCCCCGGGCAGTGGGCTCGAATTCGTCGATGATCTCCATGGCGCGGACCTTGGGGGCCCCCGTGATGGATCCGCCGGGAAACATGGCCTTGAGGACCTCGCTGAATCGAGTCCCCGCTCGCAGTTCACCACCCACGGTGGCCGCGGCGTGGAAAACAGTCGGGTACGCTTCGATTGTCCTGGGCTGGAGGACTCGCCGCGTTCCAGGCTTGCATACCCTGGCAACGTCGTTGCGCTCCAGGTCCACGATCATGTTCAGTTCCAAGCGCTCCTTCTGGCTGGTCAGCAGTTCATGGAGGTTGCGGCGATTGACTGCCACACTGTGCGGATTGCTGCCGGCCAGACGCGGCCTGGCGCCCTTGATTGGCTTTGTTTCGATCCAGCGGTTGTGGATGCGGATGAACATCTCGGGCGATGCACTGACGATCTGGAAGCCGCCGGCATCGACATAGGCCATACGGGCTGGGATTGTATTGGCTCTGCCCGGCGAGTTGCCTTCGAACGACCCATCTCCCGATGGGCCGTCAGGCCGTCTTGCGGCGAGGGGAGTCGCGCGTTCATGGATGGCCTATGGAACCGGCTCGTGCGAAGCGACGGTGTACAGCCACCACCGCTTCTTGTTCTCTCGTTTCGATCTGGGCTGTCGCTCGAAGTAGATCGTCATCTCCAGGCCCTCGGCAGTTCGAATCCTGTACCAGTGTTTCCGCAGGTACATCTCGGGACTTCCGTTTCGGCAGGGCCCGTCCTCCTTCCAGACCTCCAGCACCTCTGCGACGGTGTACGGCCGGTCTCTCCACGTGAACTGTCTTGGCAGTCCCGGTTCGCCCCGGGTCATTCCGGTTGAGTCATATGTGCCCGGCGCCGGGTGGATCGGCTCACTGACGAACTGCTCGCTCATTTCGTTGTCCTCCCGACCCGCCGCGATGTTCTCACCTGCCTGCGGCCCGCAACTCTTCGACAATCTGAACTCCCGCCGAGGTGCCGATGCGCTCGGCGCCCGCCTCGATCATGGCCAACGCCTGCTGGGCCGTCCGGATGCCTCCGGAGGCCTTGATCTTGTACCGCTGGGAGGTTTCCCTTATCAGGCGGACGTCCTCCACGGTCGCGCCGCCGGCCGGGTGCAGCCCCGTGCTGGTCTTGACGAAATCTGCGCCAACCTGCTCGGCGATCCGACACGCCAGGATCTTCTGCTCGGCCGTCAGCGCCGCCGACTCAATGATGACCTTGAGCAAGACCGGCGGTCTCATGGAGCGACAGACATTCCACACCGCAAGCAGTTGCCTCAGCAGGTAGCGCGTGTCCCCTTCAATGATGGCCGCCAGGTCCGCGACGACGTCGATCTCGTCGGCGCCGTCGTGGATCGCCTCTTTCGTCTGGGCCACCTTGGCCCTGGTGGTGTCGGCGCCGAGCGGAAACCCCACCACCGACGCCACGCGGACTCCGCTGCCATGCAGCGCCTCGGCCGCCGTCGAAACCCACCGTCCGTTGACACACACAGCGCCGAAGCCGCAGGTTCGCGCCTCCTCACACAGGCGCAGGATATGCTCCCGCGTCGCCTCCGCCTTCAGCAGTGTATGGTCGATCCGCCGGGCCAGGTCCTCGCTGGACAGGCTCGTTTCTTTCGGCGGTGTTCGTGATTCGGCAGTCATGATGGTAACGCCACTGAACAGGCGACCCTTCTCTCTCCTGCAGCGTCATGGTACGCCATTGTCTGGATTACCGCAAGTCTCGCCGTATCAGCGGGACTGGCAATTCGATCATGGCTGTCCGCCTGCGAATGGAGGCTTCTCGCTCAGCAACCTGCCAACCTCCTGTCGAACCCGGCGTGCAATTCTGACCGCCTGACGGGCCTCGCCCAATGTGATTGGGTCATAATTGCCAGGATAGCGCGTGACGGTGGCGTATTCGGTGAGTCGGTCTTGTTCCTCGCTGATAATAGATGGACGAAGCTCTGATGGCAGCAAGACGATCAGTTCACCCAAATCATGCGTCTTTCGAACAGACGTTCCCTTGGTGACCAACAGGGCTTTCAGACATTTCTCGAAGCACTGCTGTGCATGGAAACAGACCGTATCGGTCGGGCAGTCGGCCATTCTGACCAGATGGGTAGCCTCCTTAGGGTCGTTCTCCGCCTTTGCCATCCACTCGGTGACGACAGTCATAGCCTTGTCATGGCCGCGCATAGAGGACTTGCCCTCCATGTGCGGCAGGGTGCTCGATCGTGCCGACGGTGTCTTTGCGCCACTGGAACTCTTCCGGCCGGCTCACAATGATGTCCTTCGGGATGCCAACATCGTGCAGCGTCATCCGGATCTCCAGTTGTTTGGCTCTCTTGGAACCCTCGATGGGCATCACCACAAGCAGGTCCACGTCGCTGTCCGGTCCTGCCTGACCGCTCGCGTGCGAACCAAAGAGTATGATCTGGTCCGGGGCGAAGTCCGCTACGATTCGTCGGACCATGCGATCGATCTTCTCTCTTACCGACTTCTTTGCTCTGACCATGTCCTATCTTCCCCTGCACAGGCGCAACAACAACAGCGTCTGCCGTCCAATTCTGCCGACTGACACAAGGATACAGCGCAGACGAGTCGCTGGCAATGGTTCCGATTCGCTGGTCGTGCAGAAGTGGTGAACGGCTACTGCGTGGAATAGCGTTTTTCGAAGAAGGCGACGGCCTCGGCGACGCTGCGGAAGACGGCGTTGGCGGTCTGGGTGATGAATACGGAAGGGTGCTGTCTGGCGGTCCAGATGACGTAGACCTCCTTGGCGGCCTCGTGGGCGTGCTGGAGTTCGCGTTCGACGCCGCTGGAGATGGCGGCCCGGCCGTCGGGCAGGGACGGAATGAAGCTGACGATCATGTCGGCCTGGTCGATGAGCAGAAAATCGCGGGCATAGATCTGGCTGTTGATGTCGCGCTCGATCTGGAGGACCTCGTCGGCGTTGAGCCGGATCGCCCGGCCCGAGACCCCCACGTCCACGTAGTCTTGTGCAGCCTCTTTGGCCCGCCGCGCCCGCATCGGCAGATAGGCTTCTTCGAGGTCGCCCGGGTCGAAGCACTTGAAATGACGCTTCATCTGAGAACGGAAGCGATGAATCTCCGCCAGCACGCTCTCTATTTCCGCCACCGCTGTCATCGGGAAGCTCAGATACGCCTTCTTGATGTGCCGTTCAAAGGCTATCCGGTAGAACGTCTCCGTTGTGTCCTCGTCAACGCCGCGAGCCAGGCAGTAGAAGGGAATCGTCTCGTCGATGCCTTTGCAGAGCATTTCCGTGCTGATGATCTCCTCTTCGCGCCAGACGATGAGGTCCTTGAGACTGTGCTCGACGGCACGGTGCTCCAGGAGTCGCTGGTGCATGGTCGTGACGCCGTCGATGAGACAGACGTACATGTCGGCGTCGAGCTGTCGCATCTGGTCGAAGTCGACGGCCGGAAAGAGTCCGTGACGCCAGCGAAACGTCGCGTGGGTATTGACGATGAGATTGGGGGCCTGCCGGGCCTGGGCGATGATGTCCTTGAATACGCTTCGTCGCAGCGAGTGCAGCCGCTTCAGGGGGATGTCGAGAATCTTGCCCGGCGGGACATCGGGCGCCTCGGCGTACATCATATCGCCGACGTTGCAGAGCAGCACCTCTTTGCCGTTCTGCGCGGCGATGCGGCAGACCTTCTCCAGGTAGCTCTTCTTGTCAAGGCCCACCATTCCTGTGACGACGACGATCATACGCTCTCGCTGAATGCCCTCGCACGGCCACTTGCGACCGCCGCACCGGGGCTCAGAGGTTCTTCAATCGCTGCTGCAAATCGTAGTCCCGGATCGCGGCGATCAGCTCTCCCATGTCGCCGGCGAGAATCCGATCCAGGCTGTACAGAGACAGGTTGATGCGATGGTCCGTCACGCGATTCTGCGGGAAGTTATACGTCCGGATTTTCGACGACCGGTCGCCCGATCCGATCATGGTTTTGCGCTGGGAGTCCCGCTCGGCGCGACGCTGGCTCTCGTACAGGTCGTACAAGCGGCTTCGCAGGAGTCGCCAGGCCTTGGCCCGGTTCTTGTGTTGGCTCTTCTCCTCCTGCATGCTGACCGTGATGCCGGTGGGAATGTGCTCGAGCTTGATGGCGCTGCTGACCTTGTTGACGTTCTGCCCGCCGGGACCGCTGGATCGGCACACGTGCTCGATTACGTCGTCCGGGTTGATCTGAACGTCCACCTCTTCGGGCTCGGCAAGGACGGCCACGGTCGCCGCCGAGGTGTGGATGCGCCCCTGGGATTCCGTCTCAGGGACCCGCTGGACCCGGTGACCGCCGCCCTCGTAGCCGAGTTCCGCCCACACGCCTTCGCCTTTGACACCGAAGATGACCTCTCGAAAGCCACCCATTTCCGACGGGCTGAAATCGAGCTGCTCGACCTTCCAGCGACGGCTTTCGGCATATCGCGTGTACATGCCGTAGAGGTCTCTGGCAAACAACGCCGCCTCCTCGCCCCCGGTCCCGGCGCGGATTTCCATGATGACCGCGTCGATGTGGAGGTCGTCGGCCATGACCAGCGTGTTCTGCATCTCTTCGAGCAGTTGCTCTTTCCGAGTGGTCAATTGCTCGATTTCTTCCCGGGCCATCTCCTTGAGGTCGAGGTCGGCCGTCTGATCCTGGAGCATCTGGGAGGCTTCCTCGACACCTGTCGCCGCCTTCCTGTACTCGCGGTACTTCGTCACCATGGAGCGGAGTTTGCCCTGCTCTTTGGACAGCGCCACCAGCCGCGTCGGGTCTTTGACAACCGCCGGATCGGAGATCTGCTCCTCGATCTGGCGGTACCGCGTCTCGATCTGCTCGAGCTTTGCCACGACGGTGTTCTGTATTTCGCTCATCGGTCCCACGGGGTCAGGAGATGGACTCGGTCTCAGACGGGTCCGCTACCGGCGCGTGCAAACACGACGCCGCAATAGCGAAAAGCTCCGCCCTCGGGTCGGATGGCGGGAGCTTGTACGCAGACGATGCACCCAGCTACGGTTGCTGCGCTTTGGGGGTCTTCTTGATGTACGACGTTCCGTACTTCTTCTGGAATCGCTCGATCCGGCCGGCGGTGTCGACGAATTTCTGCTTGCCGGTGTAGAACGGATGGCACATCGAGCAGATTTCCGCATGGATTTCCTTCGAAGTGCTACGAGTCTCGAAGGTAGCTCCGCAGCCGCAGCGGACGACGACCTTGTGGTATTCCGGATGTATGTCTTTCTTCATAAAATGGACTCCCGAACAGGCTCGAAACCTTGCATTCTATCAGCAAACCCGCTCGTTTCAATAGAAATTTTCCAACGATCGGGGCCATGTGCCGATATCTTCAGGGACTTGTCTCCAGAACCCGGGCAGGCTACAATACTCGCAGACAAGAAGACCTGAACGTTCAGAAGATTTGGGAGTTGACGATATGGCCGAGAATCCGAGGATCGAGAGCACGGCTATCTACCGCAAGAGGGTGGATTTCCTGCACATGACAGGGCTGGCGCTGGTTTCTGTCATCGTACTGGCCTGCCAATCCGGTTGCCGAGAGGAGGCATCGGGGACCCAGGCCCCGGCCACGGAGACGCCCGTCAAGGTCACCGCCGTGGTCCCCAGCACGGGCCAGGACGGCCAGACCGAGGCGGTGCAGGTCTCCCCGGCTCAGACTGCCAACGTGCCGAGGATTGTGATGGAGTCGGTGGAGCACGATTTCGGCGAAATCGGTCCGGAGACGTCCCACAAGGCCGAGTTCCGGTTCACCAACAAGGGCACGGCTCCGCTGAAGATCACATTGGTCAGGAGCTGCTGTGGAGTCGTGACCAGGGGGGTCCAGGCGGGCCAGACATATGCGCCTGGCGAGACCGGCGTGCTCGAAGTCGATTACCGGGCCGGCGCGCAACCGGGCTCGATGAGGCGAAACCTCTCCATTCATTCGGACGATCCGATCCAGAGCATGGTCACGCTGACCGTCAAGGCGACGATCGCTCTCCGCGTGCAGTGCGAGCCGTCGAATCTGAAGCTGTTCCTCCGGCAGGACAACGCCGGGGCCGGCAATATCACGCTGACCAGCCTCGACGGGAGACCTTTCGCGATCAAGGCTTTCCGGGCCACCGGCAATGCGATCCAGGCCGATTTCGACCCGACCGCCCAGGCGACGAAATTCGTCCTCAAGCCGATCGCTGACACGGAGAAGCTCGAACGCACCCTCCGGGGGCAGATCAGCATCGATCTGACGCATCCTGAGTGCCGGAATGTGCGTGTCATGTTCGATGTTCTGCCGGAGTTCACGATCAATCCGGACAGTCTTATGCTGTTCAACCTCAAGGCCGAACAGCCTGTCGAGCGGGAGGTCTGGATACTGAGCAACTATCAGGAGGACTTCGAGGTCGAATCCGTCTCATCGCAGAAGAACATCGTGACACTCCTGGACAAGACAAAGGTCCAGAACCGCTGCCAACTGAAGCTCCGGATCACCCCTCCAGCGGCTGAGGGCGAACGCGCCGTCCTTTCCGACGTAATCGAAGTGAAGATCAAGGACGGCCAAACGCTGTCCATCCCGTGCCGCGGCTTCTATTGAGGAAAGCGATCGCAGTGGTGATCCGCGAGGCGTCAATCCGCCGGCAGAACGCGTCGGCCGGCCGGCGCATGAGCATAACTTGCGTCCTGATAGGCGTTTGTGTGCTTGCAGGGGGTCTTTCCTGCCCGGACGAGCCGGTCAGGTTGGCCGTGCCCGAAAGGAGTGGCGACGCAGGCGAGATCTCGATCTTCTTCACGGGCAGCGAACTGGGCGCCCTGAAGCCCTGCGGCTGCTCCGGCGGCCAACTGGGCGGGCTGTCGAAGCGGACGGTTGTCTTCGACCGTGTTCCTGCCGGCAGCAGGGCCATCGTGGACACAGGAACCCTTGTCGCCGGAACCGGCGAGCAGGACCTGATCAAGTTTCGGATTCTGTTCGAGGCTTTCCGTCTGCTTGGATACGACTTGGTGCACCTGACCGACGAAGACGTTCAGATCGCTCAAAGCCTGGGTCTGGAGGCCCCTCAGGACGGTTCGTTCTCGGTCATTGGCACACCCTGGGGACCGGATCAGGCCGATCCGCCCCGGACCTTCGTAAAGCGTCTCGCAGCGCGGGGGCGGCAGATCACCGTTCGCTTCGCCGCTCTGGACGCCCGGATAGCCTCGCCGGAGTCTGCTGCCGAAGCCTTTGGTGTCCAGGTTGGCACATATTGTGTTGACATCCTCATCTTGCGCAATGCCGACGCCGATTCCCGCCCGATCTGGACCGCGTTTTCCGATGTCGACTGCATCGTCTGGCCCTCAGATTCCGACGAGCCTCAGGTCCTCAGCGAGCCGGGGCAGCGGCCCCTGGTTTTCACCGTCGGGCGTTTCGGGCGGCACATCAGCCGGCTGAGCGTGGGTTTCTCGGACCCGGACGCCGGGCCGGCCCTGTCTCTTGAAGACATCTCGGTCGAGGAGACCCTGCCCGAGAACGAGAGTCTGGCAAGGCTGTATCGCCAGTACCAGCAAATCGTCAGCCAGAGCGATCTGCTGGAGAAATACCCCCGCGTCCCGCTTCCCGGGCAGTTACGGTATGTCGGCTCCGGGCAGTGCCGCTGGTGCCACGTCATCGAGCATTCCGAATGGAGCCCGAACCCCCATGCCGATGCCTTCGCTACGCTTGTGGAGGTCGGGTCGGACCGCGACCCCGAATGCGTGATCTGTCATGTGGTGGGCATGGACCGGGAAACCGGCTATATCAACGAGGAAAGGACGCCCCATCTGAAGGATGTCGGCTGTGAGAGCTGCCACGGACCGGGCTCCGAGCACATTCGCAGCAACGGCGGGCTGCCGACGACCGAGCCGAAAATGACCTGCCTGGACTGCCATACGCCCGAGCACAGCAGCGGATATGCCGGCCACGAGGACGAGTTCCGCGAGAAAATTAAGCATTGGTGGGAACCATAGACCCCTTTCGCTGTCAAATCACTAAAGAAGGTAGGGTGGCCTATGGTCAGTACGTTGCGCATAACGTCGGTGGTGGTGATCTTTGCGGCAGCCGTCGTGGTGGGGCTGGTTGCCGGGCCGAGTTCGCTGATTCCGAATCTGCTGGCGGGTTTCGCCCTTCGGAGCGATCCGGAGATCGAGCGCATCCTGAGTGAGCCCAGCGTGGTCCAACGATGGATCGAGGAAAACGGCGATACCCACTCGAGTGACCAGGATACCACCTCGCCTTTGGTCAGGCAGGCCGAAGCCTTCAAGAACATCATCGATCCGCCTCCGGCCCCGCCGTCAGCCAATTCCGGGGCCAGGAAGACCACTGTGGCCGACAGAGGCAAGACGGTGGTCAAGCCTGTGACGTCCTCGGCGCAATTCGACCTTGTCGCCACCACGGTGAGCGCCGAGAAGAGCTTCGCCTACATCCGTCTGCCGGACAAGACCTATCGGTGGGCCAGGCAGGGCGACGTGATCGGCCATCTGACCATCAAGGAGATTCGGAACGAATCGATCGTCTGCTCGGACGGCCGCGCTGACATCCCGATGGTTAAAGAGCCGGTTCCGGACACGGCCAGCCTGCTTGAAGTGGGCGGCCCATCCGTCCTGCCGAGCGATTCCCAGGTCGCTCCCGTTCCGCCGACGGCCGGCCGGATCACCGGCCAACCGGTGGCACGCCCGTGGGGCGCCGGCGAGCCGGCTGTCCCTGGCAGCGACGAGGCGCGCGAGCAGGAACGGGAGGCGTTGGACCTCATCCGCCAGATCCGAGAACTCCAGAAGGGCGATGCCGCCGCACCGGACGCCAATCTGTCACCTGAGGACCACGATGCGGCGATCGAGAAGCTGATGACCGAATTCAGGTCGTCTCGCGTAGGTCCGGAGGAAGCCGAGAAAGTCGAGGACTTGGGAAGAGAATTGAATGAATCTGCGGAGCCTTCCACTGCCGACAGGCCCAGCGACGTGCGGCGAAAACTGAATATTCCGCGCACCATCCGAAAATAACCTTCTCGGTCCTTGCGGACCGACCCCCATATCGTTGCCCAACACCCTCCGCCTTGCCCCACGGCACGGCTGCCAGGACCACCCGCTCGCCATGCGTACGCGTGTCGTCAGCCACGTTATTATCGGATAGGACAGGTGCGTCATCTCCTGTCGAATCCGATCGATTCGCGCGCCGTCGAGGCCGCGTCTCCACAGAGAACATCCGCCTCGTCCGGCAGTGCTGGCAGGGCGGTTTTTTGTGGGCGAAGCGGGAACTTTCCCTCCTCAGCGATGTCTGAATAGGTATGTGATTCGGTGTGTCCAGACCGGTTCGCCGACAGGGCGGACCGTGAATCTTTGCACAGCTACAGCCGGAAGTCGCCTGGCTGGACCGGATGGCCGGGTCCAGCGAAGTCGTCATCGGCTTTCTTGACGTAGAAGACTCAGTCGTCTTTGAAGTAGCATGGAGAAGGGTGATTTTGATGCGGGGTAATGAGCGATGACGGAACGGCATTTCTTGGATAAGAGGCGCCACAAGGTCCTGTTCGCGGCTCTCCTTGGCCTCTGCGTGCTGTGCAACGGTTCCCTGTGGGCCTCGGATCCGGGCGTCCCATCCGCCGGGGCCGACCACCGAATCTTCTTGCTGAACCACATCTCCCCCGAGCGAGCACGGGAATTTCTCTCGACGCTCAATCTGGCGACGGCGTCGCGGATGCCAGGCACCAATGCGCTGCTGGTGACCGGCTGTCCGGACGATCTCCGGAAGGTGGCCGCTCTGTTGAGTCTGGTCGATGCGCACGAGGATTTCCAGATCAAGCAACTCGGGCCGGCTTCCTCGGCCCTGGGTCTTCCGCCCAGCGAACGCATCGCGGCGGCCGTTGGCAGCGTCTGCATCGGGAGCTTCGCGCAGCCCCCGTCCGAGGCCGGGAAGGCCAAAGCCATCATCGACACTCATAACGGTTTCGTTTGGGCCGTGGCGCCGATTTTTCAGCTCCAGGATATTGCCCTGGCCGTCGAACTGGGGCCCCAGGTGTTGGGACAGAGGAAGATCGCGAGCAGGCAAGCGCCGAGACCCGCGTTGCCTGTGCCGTCGGAGGCCGCAACGAATCGGGCCGATTCGGAAAAGATCACGCTGCCCGATGATATGCAAACCAAGCTTCTCGAAACGCGGCTGTGGGCGGCGGAGTTGAATCCGGATCGTCTTGTGACGCCCGATTCCCTGACGTTGCCGCCTCGCATTCTGGAGACGGAGCGCAAGCCCCTGGCCCTGGATCTGGCGCTGGGACAGGCGACTGTCCCGGAGCCCTCGGTCCCGGTTCCCGCCGGAGCCGATGCGGCCGCCGAGAGGCCCGCTGAGCCGATCGCTCTTCAACCGGGCCAGGTCGTGCCGGCCGAAACCGGTCCGGCCATCCAGGTTGCCCAGGCCGCAGGGCCGGGACCACTCCCGCCGCCCGCGCCCGACGCGAATGCGTACACGCCCCGGCTGGCGACCGAAGACGATCGGATCGTTGACCTGAATCTGCCGGAGAGGCTCCCCGTGATCCAGTTACTGGACCTCGTGGGCAAGTACATGAATCTCGACTATGTCTACGACCCCACCAAAATCACCGGCGAGGTGACGCTCAAGTTGAATGGCAACCTGCGCGGGTCGATGAGAGTCCGAGACCTATATCTCCTGCTGGAGTCCGTACTGAAGTTCCAGAGGCTGGCCATGACGCGACACAAGGGCAATATCGTCACCATCGTCCCGGTTGACGATGCGCTCGAAGCCGACCCTGTGATCGTGAAACCGGGCGAAGAGCCCCCGGAGGCCGGCAACGTGGTGGCCACGCGCGTCTTCGAGCTTCAGCATATTGACACGACGACGGCGCAGGCCCTCCTGGACAACATGAAGCTCTCCGTCGAAGTCACACCCATTCCGGAGAGCAAGACTCTGATTGTCACGGCCTATGCCTATCGCATGGCGCGGATCGAGCAGTTGCTTGAGGTAGTGGACAGACCGGGCGAACCGCGCAAATTCCGGTTCCGTCAGCTCCGCTACACGATGGCGACCAACCTGGCGGAGAAGGTCAAGGCCTTGGCCGAGCAGCTCGAAAGCGTTGCCGTGACGGTCGGTGTCGAAGATGCCGCGACGACCCTTCAGAGAACGCCGGGAGAATCCGAGGTCGCATATCGCCAGCGGCAGGCGCGGGCGCGGGCCCAGGCCCAGGCGGCGGCTACGGCCCGGCGCACGACGCCGGGCGCTGCGCCAGAGCAAGCGGCAGCCAAGCCCAGCGTGTACCTGGATGCGGACGAACGGACGAACCGCATTCTCATGATCGGGGTCAAGGACCAGTTGGACGTGGTTGAGGATTTGGTCGATACTCTGGATGTCGAACAGGCGGACCTGCGCTCGATGAAGCTGTACCGGATCCGACACGTGGACGCGGACGAGGTCAGCCGCAAGCTCTATGAGTTGTCCATTATTACGAAGCTGCCGGAAACGAGTGCTTCCAGTCGCCTGACCGGAGGGCCCAGGACCGCCACCAGCCCGACGGCAGCGGCGCAGGCGGCTGCGGCGGCTCGGGCGGCTGCGGCGGTCAACGCCCCGACCGCGGCCATGCCGACGGAGATCACCGAAGAAGGTCCCGTGGGCGAACCCCAGGTGGTGGTGGTGGAGTC
The DNA here is from genome assembly GCA_012744475.1 of Phycisphaerae bacterium. Taxonomy (GTDB): domain Bacteria; phylum Planctomycetota; class Phycisphaerae; order Sedimentisphaerales; family Anaerobacaceae; genus Anaerobaca. The sequence goes on along the minus strand of JAAYBV010000065.1, from coordinate 124,032 downwards.
GACCAATTCGCTGCTCGTCAACGCGACCCAGGAACAGCACGCCCAGATCGAGACCATCATCAGCTACGTCGACAGCGAGATGCTCGAGAATGAGATCCCCTACAAGATCTATCCTCTCGAAAACTCGTCGCCCGATCACCTGGCCACCGTGCTCCAGAGTCTCATCCAGGAGACGACGCAGAACCAGGACGCCGAGGGCAAGATCCAGACGACCGTCACCAAGCGGCGCGAGGACGAAATTGTCATCGTTCCCGATCCCAACACCTATTCGCTGATCGTCTACGCCAGCAAGAGGAATCAGACGTGGATTTCCGACCTGGTTCAGAAGCTGGACAAGCGCCGGCCGCAGGTTCTTATCGACGTGACCCTGGTCGAAATTACGAAGACCGACGCGTTCAACTACGATCTCAACCTGATCCAGAGCATCCCGAACCTGAACTACACCTCCGGCCTGACGAACACCATCATAGCTGGCAGCACGGGCGCTGCCTCGGTGACTTCCGACACGATTCTCGACAAGCTGGCCCAAAGCGATCGGACCCAGTTTGTCGATATGCAGTCGGATGGAGGCGACCTCAGAGCGTTCTATGGGGACAAGCACGTCAATGCTCTGCTGACGGCGATGCAGTCCAAGAACTACGGGCGCGTGCTGGCCAAGCCGAAGATTCTGGTCAACGACAACGAGCCGGGCACGATCAAGACGACGGACACGACGTACGTCGAGAAGAAGTCGTCGATTCCCGTCAGTTCGGGCGGCGCCGGCACTGAAACCTCGCTCATTCAGACGGCATTGGATTACGAGCCCTATGAGGCCGGCATCACCCTGGAGATCACGCCGCACATCAGCGAAGGGGATCTTCTTCGTCTGGACATTGGTCTGGTCCGGTCCGATTTCTTGACCGCCGGCACGGAGAAGCCGCCGGACACGACCGCCAGCGAACTCAACACCGCCGTGACCGTACCGGATGGAAGTACGGTTATCCTCGGTGGTTTGCTCAAGCTCAATCAGACCAAAGGCGGCAAGAAGGTACCGATCCTGGGCGACATCCCGCTGGTCGGAGGCCTGTTCCGGGGCATCAACAACTCGGACAAGCAGAGCAAGCTGTACATCTTCGTCAAGGCGGAGGTGATCCGACCCGATCTGGCCACCGGGCACGCCATGGAGGAGCTGGAACGGCTCTCCGAGCGGAACCGATTGGCCTTCGAGCAGCATGAGAAGGAGTTCCAGACCCACCAGGACTGGCCGGGGATCAAGCCGAAGCCGATTCAGCCGGAGCGGGTTCTGGAAGCGCAGTAACCAGGAAGTCCAGATGCACAGGCAACGGAATCTATGAAGAATCTGCTCATACAAGCGGCGAAAAGGACAGGACTGGTCAACGTCGAGCAGTTGACCAGCCTCCTGGACCAGAACGCCGGGCAGGGACGGCTGGACGAGGCGCTGCTCAATTGTCCGTACTTCACCGAAGACGTGGTCCTGAAGCTGTTCGCCGAGTCCCTGGGCTGGGAGTACTTCCCGGAGATTCCCGAGAAGTCCGTTCCTTCGGAATTCATCCAATCCGTTCCGCCGACGTATGCTCAGCACCACTTCCTGATCGGCGTCAAGTCGGAAGATAGCAACGGGGAGCTGACCGTTGTTCTGTCCCGGCCGCTGGATACGAACGTGCTGGACAACGTCTCAAAGATGACGGGGATGCCGGTCCGGCCGGCGGTGGCGACACGGGCCGCCATCACGGCGGTGATCGACGTTGCCTACGAGCAGCGCAACACTGTGATCGAAGAGGTCGCCGAAGAGCTGGATTCGCAGAACCTCGATCAGCTCGTCGACGAGGTCTCGGCCTCCGACGATCTGCTCGACGTGGTCAATCGCCCGCCAGTCATTCGGCTGGTCAATGACATTTTGTTTCGCGCCCTCCAGTTGAGGGCCAGCGACATTCACGTGCACCCCTACGAAACCAAGATTCAGATCCGCTATCGGATCGACGGCATTCTGTACGACGTGCTGACGTTGAATCGCAACGTGCTGCCGTTGATCACCTCCCGTATCAAGGTCATGGCGGGGATGGACATCGCCGAACGCCGAATGCCTCAGGACGGGCGATCCAGCGTGCGGCTCGGACAGCGCGAAGTAGACCTTCGCGTGAGCACGGTTCCGACCAGCTTCGGCGAGCGCAGCGTGCTGCGTCTGCTCGACAAGAGCACCGGCGTGCTCGCCCTGGAGGAACTCGGCCTGTGGCCGGAGGACCTCAAGAAGCTCGATAGCCTGCTGCACCGCGCTCACGGCGTGATCTTCGTGACCGGCCCGACCGGCAGCGGCAAGAGCACCAGTCTCTATGCCTACCTGAACCGGATCAACTCCGCTGAGAAGAACGTTCTGACGATCGAAGACCCCATCGAGTACCAGCTCGAGGGCATCAGTCAGATTCAGGTCGCCAATAAGAAAGGGATGACGTTCGCCACTTCGCTGCGGCACGTGCTGCGTCAGGACCCTGACGTGATCATGGTCGGCGAAGTCCGCGACATCGAGACCGCCCGCATGGCGATCCAATCCTCCTTGACGGGCCACCTGGTCTTCAGCACGCTCCACACGAACGACTCGGCCGGCGCGGTGAGCCGGCTCCTGGACCTCGGCGTGGAGCCTTACCTGGTCAGCTCCTCGCTCATCGCGATCATCGCCCAGCGTCTGGTGCGCCGGGTCTGTCCGGACTGCAAACGACCCATGGCGCCGGCGCCGCACGAGTTGAGGGACCTGGGTCTGGAAGAGTACAAGGACGCCACGTTCTTCGTCGGCGAGGGCTGCTCGCGGTGTTTCCAGACGGGCTATCGCGGGCGAACGGGCATCTACGAGGTGATGCTCATCAACGAGGCGATTCAGGAGATGATCTACCGACAGGAAACGGCCGGACAGATCAAGAGGCTGGCTGTCCAGGCGGGCATGCAGACGCTTCGCATGGACGGGGCTCGAAAGGTCCTGGCCGGGATCACGACGCTCCCGGAGGTCCTGAGAGTGACTCAGGCCGACGTGTCGTAGGATCGCTCCACAAACGACCAAGCGTTGGGCGACGTCAACGCTTGAAGGATTTGAAGTGTTTTGATATTCAGATTTCTCTATGCCGAGATACCAATACACAGCGATCGCCGCAGGCGGCAAGAAGATCAAGGGGACGATCACTGCCGAGAGTCCCTATGCCGCCCGAAAACAACTGCGCGTTCGGAGCGTTCATCCTTCGTCCGTCACCGAGATTTCCTCCGCCGCCGAGAGCCAGCACGCATTGCTCCGCTCGTTTCGCAAGGTCAGCAAGTCGCAGATCGTCGATTTCACCAAGCAACTGGCCACACTGCTCAACTCCGGCATCAAACTGACCGAGGCCCTGTCCGTTCTGACGCTTCAGACGTCCGATCACCGGTTCAAGACGGCGCTGACGGAGATTCGCGATCGCGTCGTGACCGGCGAATCGTTCACCGACGCGCTGAATGAGTATCGCGACTACTTCGACGTGATCTACGTGGCGATGGTGCGAGTCGGCGAAGTCACCGGCACGCTGGGCGGCAGTCTGCGGACCATCGCCAACTTCATGGAGAAACGCCAGCGCGTCGAGGCCAAGGTCGTCACCGCGATGATCTACCCGATCGTTCTGATCTGTTTCTGCGTCCTGGCGGTTCTGATTCTCACGACCAAGGTCATTCCGAAGATCGGGGCGCAGATCGAGCGGGCCGGGCAGGAATTGCCCTGGATCACCGCCCAACTGATGAATTTCAGCCACGTGATCATGAGCTGGTGGATTCTGGTCATTCTCGCGGGCCTGGCGGCGGTGGTCCTGATTCTGCGGAAGATCTTCCGCACCGAACGCGGGGCCTATCTGCGGGACAAATTCATCCTGTCGTTGCCGTTCTTCGGACCTTTGATCAAGCAGCGGGTGGTGGCTCGTTTCGCTTCGACGCTCTCGACCCTGATCGGCTCGGGTCTGGCGATGGCCGAATCGCTTCGCGTCGTCGCCGAGACCACCGGCAACAGTCTGATGAAGCGGGCGATCCAGCACGCGCGCGAGCGCATCCTGGCCGGCGCGGATATCGCCACGCCGCTGCGGGACAGCGGGGTGATCGATCCGGCCATCGCGCACATGGTGGCGGTCGGCGAGAAAAGCGGCGAGCTGGAGACGATGCTCAAGAGCATCAGCGAAAACCTGGAGTCTTCGACCGACGTCGTGATCGAGCGCCTCAGCGCGGCGGTCGAGCCGGTCATCATCATTGTCATGGCGGGAGTCGTCGGCGTCATCGCGTACGCGACCATCCTGCCGATTCTGCGGATTTCCGTGGCAAACTTCTGAGCAGGAAAAGGAGTCGATGGATTATGAAGGAGAGTAAAAGGCGACAAATCAGAACCGGTTTCACGATGGTCGAACTGATGGCCGTCCTGATCATTCTCGGGCTTCTGGCCGGCGTCGTGGTCAAGAACTTCGTCGGGCAGACCGAACGGGCCAAGGTCACGACCACGAAGGCGAGTCTGCGGCAACTGGCCAGCGCCGTCAATCAGTTCTACATGGACACCAACCGCTATCCCACCGAGGATGAAGGGTTGTACGCGCTGATCGAAGCACCGCCAGACGTGACGAATGTGCAGCCGGGCGGCTATCTGGACACCACGGAGGTGCCCACAGATGGCTGGGGACGCGAGTTTATCTATGAGCTGTATCCCGAGAGCGGCAAACCCTTCGTGATCAAGAGCTTGGGGGCCGATGGTCTCGACGGCGGCGAGGACTACAATGCGGACCTGCTCAGCACGGATCGCTGATCGACCTCGGGCCGAACCTGATTCGCCGGTCGTCAGACGGTTGACCAGGCCGCGGATCGGAGCGTTCAGCCTGATCGAGCTGATCGTCGTGCTTTCCATGCTGGCGCTGTTCGTGTTGATGGCTCAGGTGAACCTTTTCGGGACGCTGCGGCGCAGTACGTTCAAGGCGCAGGTGCAGAGTTTCGTCTCGGCCATGCAGATGGCGGCCTCGACGGCCGCCGAGACGGGACGTCGCTATGAAGTGATCGTGGACGTCACCGAGCAGACCTACCTGCTCCGTCAGATCAGCTCGTCGAACCTGGCCGAGGTGCTCGATGAGGAGATCATCGTCGACGGGCAGTTCGGAGACAGTTGTCGCGTCTCCTACGTCGAGTTCGACGACGGCACCTACGCCAACGAGGGGCAGGCCAAGTTTCGCGTGGGCCACGCCGGCTGGCAGTATGGCGGCAAAGTGGTCTTTCTCGACGAAGGCGAGCAGGCCCACACGGTCGCGGTCGGACGATTGGTTCCGATTGTTCAGGTGCTCGAAGGTGACGCCGAATTGATGCGTCCCAAGGCCAAGGACGAGGTGCCGTCCTTCTGATATTCCGGCCGATTTCGGCCCTTGACTCAAGCATGTACGAAAACCGAACCAGCACGTTGGACACGACAGACAGGGCGACGGGGCGTCCCCGACGGGGGGCGTTCACGCTCCTGGAGGTGGTCACTTCTCTGGTGATTCTGGCGTTCGCCAGTTCGAGCGTACTGATCGTGATGAACCGGTGCATGGGCACTGCCGCCAACTCGGCGTTTCAGATGGCGGCTTTCCAGACGGCCCGCGAGAATCTGGAAACGCTCCTGGCCTCCGACACGCTCAGCGAGCAAGTGGAATACGGTACGAGCGACCGCTATCCCGGCATCGCGTGGCGGACGGTGGTGGAAGCTTTCTCCGAACCGGCGATGGGCCAGATGTGGCTCCGCGCGGTCTGCTCGGCTGAATACGTCGATCCGTCGGGCGAGACACAAACGGTCGAGCTGGTCCACTGGATCACCACGCTGACCGACCAGCAGGCCGAGCAGCTTCTGGGAGAGGAGGACCTGGAGACGCTGGCGGCCGAGCAGCTTCTCGATACGGTCGAGGACGCGGCCGGCTATGCCGGAGTCGACGCCGAGACAATCGAGAAGTGGATCGAGAACGGGTTGCTCGTGACCGAGGACGGCGCGTTCATCAAGCACAATCTGGATATCTACATTCGCAGCCAGGGAAGCCCGACCGAAGAAGAAAAAGACCTCCAGGTTGAGTCCATCGAGGCTCTGGCCCTGACCCTGCGGGGAGCGGCCGAGGAAACCGGCAGCGAGTCGGACGTTCGTCGGGGCAACGATGGCGTGGACCCCGCCACGGGATTGCCCTACGACCAACTGGAAGAGATGGAGGTCGGAGAGGTTATGGAGTTGCTCAGGAAGCGACAGAATTGACCGTAGCGGTCGCGGGGATTGAGGACCTGAATTTGCTATGAACAGGAGAGCCGGACAATCGAGATTTCGCCGGGGCTACTCTCTCGGAGAGATGCTGGCGGCCCTGGTCATCGGCGCGATGGTGTTGACCGCCATCCTGGGCGTCTACGGCCAGGCCAACCGGGCGGCTGAAGCGGTTCTCAACAAGATCGAGACGCCCGCGCTGGGGGCCGAGGTACTGCAACGGATCGCCGAAGACCTCGACCGGATTGTGGGCGCCGACGGCAACGTCACCGTGCAGATCCGAAACGGGTTCGACAACGGGTTCATCACCGGCGAACTGATCGTGCGCCGGATTCTTAAGGATGCGGAGAACAAAGAGCTGACACTCGAAGAAGTCACTTGGCGAGGGGGGTACGACTACGACAGCGCCGTCCCGGGCCTGGTGATCTACCGCAGCCGAACCGGCATCGGGCTGGAAGACAAGCTTCTCGACGCCAAGCGGGAGCAGTGGGAGAGCAACTACTCGTTCGTCCCCGTCTGCCGAGGGGTGACGCACTTCCGGATCGAGGTCCCCAAGGGAGACGGGGCCGTGGACCGCTGGTCGAGCCCCTCACCGCCGCCCGGGGTCCGAGTAACGATTTCGTTTGCCCAGCCCTACGAGACGGTTCGTGGGACGCTGGACGTGGCCGAGGAGGAGAAGGTCAGCCGGACGATGGCGGTCGACAGGTTGCGGACGATCCGATTTGGCACGACGGCCGGTTCGGGCGCTGAAACACAGGATGGCAACGATACTTCAACAGATGGCGAAGCAGAAGCCGAGAAATCGGAAAGCGAACAAGTCGATGTGCGATCGGTCCAGCCGACAAGAAAGCGATAGCCTCCGGAACCGCCATGGCGTGGTCCTGCTGATCACGCTGGTGATTCTGGTCATCCTCTCGACACTGGGGTACACGCTCAGTGTCCAGGTGGCTACCCGTCGACATCGGGACCGCTTCATCATTGACTACGCCCAGTCGCAGTACGCCTGTACGTCCGCGATGAAGTACGCATTGGCCTCGCTGACCGACCTTCAGCCCCAGTTGGTCAGTCATCCCAACGAGCCGGACTTCTCCGATATCTTCGCCATGACCGAGACGCAGTACCAGGAACTCCTGGCGGAGGTCGCCGCCGGATTGACCGGAGAAGAAAGATCCTTCAACGAAACGAATCGGAGTAGAGGGGTGGTCTCGACGGACGTCAACGATGCCAACGGCGCCGACGATGCCCTCACAACAACTTCAACGGCATCCGTGACGATACCGGGTCCCTACGGTCCGCGCTGGCCGCTCGTGACGGCGCCGCTGGAGTTCGAGATCGGTTCGGCCAGGGTGACGGTGGAGGTCGAAGATGAGAATGCGAAGTACCCTCTGGGCTGGGCGCTGATCCAGGACGAGAAGCTCCAAGCCCAGGCCAACGCCGGTTTCGTCACGTTCTGCGAGTGGATGGGATACCTGCCCGACGAGATCAAAGGCGTCAGAGAAGACCTGGGGGAGGTGGCCAAGGTCCGACCCTTCACCATCGAGTTCAAGGCCATGTCGGTCGCGGCGGCGGCGCCGCCGGCGAGTTTGCGAAGCCGGGTGACGCGGACCCGGACCGCGAACACGAAGTCGACGGTGCAGCGTACGGCCCGCACCACCGTTACCGTGACCGAGCAGATGGACCAGCAGAACGCCGCGTTCTCGCGCCTTTTCCATAGCTCTCTGATCGACACCGAGATATTCACGAGACCGAGCGTAGTCAGCAGCAGCCGCAACGAATCCGCGATGAAGTACCTCGGGCTCTGGGCGACCCGGCAGGTCAACATCAACTCGGCGCCTCGCCACGTCCTGGAGGCGGCCCTGACCTTCGGCAGTGTCGCCGATGCGCCGAAGATCGCCGAGGCCATCATCCAGCGGAGGCGCGTCCAGCCATTCTCGGACATTGAAGAAGCCAAGAAGGACATTTTTCGCTATGGCGACGCCATCGAGAAATGCCAGTCGTTCCTGACAACCACCAGCACAGTCTTCACCGTGCGGGTCACTGCGGTCAGCGGCGCAGCCCGGGCGGTAGCGGTGGCGGGCGTCAGCAAGGAAGGACGCAAAGTAAAGCGGATCGCCGTGATATCCGACTAAGTAAGGGCCGCTTTCTGCGCCCCCGTCGGGGCAGGTGCAAGGCCGCCTTGAGTTTGGGAGATTCTTGAGCATGGAGTCGCGAAGGCGTTTAGGCATCTATTTGAGGAAAGACCGGGCGACCGTCGTCTGTCTGGCCCCGCAAGGGGGACAGGCCAGGCTGCTGGGGTGTTTCTCGCTCGATCTGACCGGCGAGGACGCGCCGAGCCAGCAGGTTCTGGCCGACCGCATCGCACAGACCTGTGCCGAGCGGGGCTTGAAATTCTCCGAGTCGGCCGTGGCGTTGGATTGCGCCCTGTTCATGCAGCACAAGGTTCACAGCGAGTTCGCCGACTACAAGAAGATCGCGGCCACCGTCAGGTTCGACACAGAGGAAGCGCTCGCGACAGATGTCAGCGACATGGCAGTGGCCTTCCGGATTGCCTCGAAGGACCAGACCGGGGCCGGCCTCGACGTGTTCACCGCACAGCGCAGCATCTTGTCGGACATCCTCCTGTCCCTGCGAAGCAATGGGATCGATCCCGTGGCGGTCTGCCCCGACGTTTCGTGTCTGTCGAAGTACCTTGAGATGCACGATGCATCGGATGATGCCGGCCGCGTCCACGCATTGCTCTCGGACACACGCGGCTACCTGATCGGACCACAGAACACCGACGGCGGCTCGTTCATGCGGGCGTTCCCCGTCGGCCCGTCGCAGGATCGCAAGGCCCTGCTGGTTCGAGAGGCCCTGATCACGGCTGCCGTGAGCGGCGCGGGCGATTCGAGCCCCAGACTATGCGTCCTGGATGTCCAGAACGGCCTCACGGCCCGGGACCTCGGTCAGAAGGTCCCCTTCCATGTCGAAGATTGCGACCTCACAGCCGTTCGGGTGATCGATCGAGGCGAACTGACCGATTGCAGCAATCCGGTGGATTTCGCCATCGCCTACGGGGCGGCGCTTCCCGAGTCGGAGAGGGACAAAGGCGCCAATTTCCGCAACGATCATATGCCCTACCTGGGCAAGAAGCTCCGTTTGGAGAGGTCGGTGCGGTCCCTGAGCATCTCCCTGACGCTCCTGTTGCTGGCCTGCGGGGTCTACGCGCAATCGCGGCTGATGCTGGTGAATCGGTACAGGGCTGCTCTGCGTGAGAAGCTGGAGCCCGATTACCTGATGGTGATGCCGGGCGAGGAGAAGCTCCCCGACGCGATGAGGGGCGCCTCGCAGAAGCTGGCCAGTGCTCTGAGGATCATCATCGCGCACAAGAGCGGCGTCGGCGCCGATCAGGGAACCATATCCGCCAAACTGACGCTGGTGCTGCAGGCCCTGAACGCCTGTGCGGCCCAGACCGATCTGAACATCGACACCGTTACGCTCAGCGCCGCGAACATCGTCATCAGCGGGGATACATCCGGACGCCCGAGCACGTTGAGGGTCTTCGACGCGATGGAGAAGGCCGGCCTGGCGCGAAAGAAAGAAGGGTATGTCGAGAAGGGCGGCCGTGATACGTTTACGCTAACGGTTGAGCCGAAGAAATAAGGCCGGAGACGAGCCAATGCGCGACATATACAAGAACCCGATCCTCTACTATGTGCTGGCCCCGATCCTCGTGGGCCTTTGGCCGCTGCTGGTGTGGGGCATGTATCTGCCGCGGGCCCAGAAGGCTTGGGATGAGGATGAGAAACTGTACGCGGAAGCCAAGAACACCATCCTGAGCATCATCGAAAGGGACCCCGAGCGTGTGAAGCTTGCCCAGGACACCAAAAGCCTTGGAAAGTTCGCCTATGCCGAAGCGGTGGACCGTGTGGTCAATCTCTGTGGCATTCGGTCGAGCCAGTATACGCTCAGTTCGGGGCAGGTTGTCACTACTGGAAAGAAAGAAAGCCAACAGGCCCGGGTCGGTCTTGTCGGCGTCAGCATCGTTCAGGCCGCGAGATTCCTCTCGACCATCCAGTCGATGTGGGTGAACCTCAACTGCGAACGGCTCAAGCTGACGAAGAAGCCCGGCGTGCCCGACCAGTGGGATCTGGACATGACCTTCCAGTACGACTACTGAAAAGGCCCGATCAGTATCATTGTCCAGCCTTTTACCGGAATATCTTCATTTCGTCGCCTATCACTACATATAGTACGTTTCCCAGATTCACACGATTGTGCTCCCCGGTCGGGGCCACGGACCATTCCTCGGACGTCCGAATGTCGAAGATTGCCTCGACCTGTACTGAGAGGCGGCACTTTTTCTGCATTTGGACGGAGATTTCTGCCTCGAATGGGTGGATTCCGGGCAAAACTTCTCTAAAGTTTTCAAACCGGGTATGTCGATATCAATGTTGATTTGAGGTTTGAGTGAGTTTCTTGGGACCTACAACATATAGTGGTGCGGGTTTCCATCGGTAGCGATGGGCTCGGTCGTTCAGGCTTGTTATTGGCAAGGTAAGTAGCATGCCGGACTTTGATTCCAGCACGTTCGCACACAACAATGAGCAATGGGTGGATCCTCTTGAGATGGATCTGACCCGGGACCAGGACATGGTCATGGAACAAATCCTCGACAACATTCACAATACGCCGATCGGCCAGGTGCTCAAACAGATCGCCTGTCTGCCGGAGATTCGCCGGGAGAAGATCCTGAAACTTCGCCGGCAGATCACCGAGGGCAGATACGATCTGACGGAACGCCTCGATCTGGCGCTCGACAGGGTGCTGGAAGACCTGACGGCATAGTCGAGAACTGCCGGACCCGGTCTGTTACCGCTCGGCTGACGGATTCGTGTGTCCGGCGTAGACCGATTGGGCGGAGGAGCGATGTCCATGCTTGTCTTATCACACCCGCCGGCGATCTTCTGAGACCGCCACAGCCTTCAACCTTCCGTTTCCGTGATCTCATCGTCGTCGTCATCGAGATCAACGGGTTGATAGCCCGGAAGCTTCGACTTCTCCACTTCCTTCTCGAACATCGCCACGACGGCCTTCTGAATCCGCTGGCGGCATTTCGTGTTGATCGGGTGTGCGATGTCGGCGTGCAGCTTCATTCGGCCCTGAGGGTCCTTTCTGGTGCGGTTCTCGGGCAAGGGGGCGCCGCAGTTGTTGCAGTACCGGGCTCGCAGGTGGTTCTTGCCGCCGCACTTCTGGCAGTGATCGCTCATCTTGCGCGAGGGCATCGCGACGAAATGGCCGTCCGTTCCCTCAATGACCTTGATGTCGCGAATCACGAACTCGTTGTCGAGAGTGATGCAGCAGAACGCCTTGAGGCGGTCGTCCTTGTTCTTGACCAACTTGACCCGGACTTCGGTGATTTCCATGTTCTCGCCTCGCCCAAAGCTCTACCACGAATTGTTCCCCACAACAATACAGCGGCAGCCGGTCTTGCCTGCTATCCGGTCTCGCAGAGAACCAAGGCGTCCCGAATCCGTGTCGCGCACCATCACGTAGAGGGTCGAACCGCTGCCGCTCAGACAGACGGACCCGATGCCCAGTGACTCTACGGTCTCCTTCAGTTGCCCGAGTTCCGGAAGAACACGGTAACAACTTGCCTCTAACATATTTGCGCACATCCGCGCCACGAAATCAATCCTGTTTTTGCTGAGGTATTCGTTTGCGCGCAGGCGCCACTGGCGGTATTTACTTTCGTCGTGCGTGTAGTTGGCGTAAACCTTTGCTGTGGATACATTTATATCGGGCAGGATGAGCAGGGCGGCAAAGTCGAACGTGACGTCCAACGGCGTTATTTTTTCTCCTCTTCCGGTGCAGAGGGCCAATGGGCCGCCGAAGAAGAAGGCGACGTCACTGCCGAGCCGCCCGGCGACCTCCGTCAAGTGGTGCGGAGACAACCCGAGGTCAAAGTACCTGTTGAGGCCCATCAGGGTCGCGGCGGCGTCGCTGCTGGCTCCCCCCAAGCCCGAGCCGGCGGGGATGTTCTTGGTGAGGGTCAATCGAACGCCCGCCGTCCGGCCCGCCTCACGGAAGACCTCTTCGGCCGCTCGGTAGACGAGGTTCTCCTTGCCCTGCGGCGCCCAGTGGAGACCGTTGCAAGTCAGGTCGATTCCGGGCGGTCCCGGCTCGAGTCTCACCTCGTCGTACCAGTCGATCTTGGCCATGACGGTCTCGATCTCGTGGAATCCGTCCGGACGCTTCCCGGCGATCAGGAGACTGAGGTTCAACTTGGCCGGAGCTCTGACGAGCAGGCCCTCTGCCAGTGCCTCGAACTGCGGCGGATGTGTCATCGATGCCTTTCGCTCTTGTCTTCCGTGTGGGAATCGGTCCGTGTCCTTTGGGAAAGCCGACCCCGGACCTGTCGGTTGACATTATACGCGCTCGGTTCTATCTTGTTGAGCGTTCGGACCCGAGTTGGTGGATTCCTATGGCAGGCGTTGTGATGCAACCGCAGGGAGCAAAGACCGTCGCGTGGTGGCATTGGCACCGACGACTCTATGACTGGGTGATCCATTTTGCCGAGACTCGGCATGGGCCGACGGCTCTGTTTATCCTGAGCTTCGCCGAGTCGAGCTTCTTCCCGATCCCGCCGGATGTCCTTCTGGCGCCCCTGACGCTGGGCGCCCCGCGAAGATGGTTCCGGTTCGCCTTGGCGTGCTCGATTGCCTCGGTCCTGGGGGGGATTCTGGGCTACGCCATCGGGATGTTTCTCTGGTCGGCAATCGGGCCTTGGGCCTACGCGCATCTGGGCGGCATCGGCCTTACGGAGGCTAATTTCGCCAAATTCGAGGGTTGGTACGCGAAATATGACTTCTGGATTGTATTCACGTGCGGATTCACACCTTTGCCGTACAAGGTATGCACGATCTCGGCCGGCGTCGCCCAGATCAGCTTTCCGGGGTTCTTTCTCGCCTCAGCCATCAGCCGCTCGGCCAGGTTCTTCATCGTAGCCGGCCTGATGGGGTGGAAGGGCGAGCGAATCCGACCTGTCATCGAGAAGCACTTCAACTGGCTGTCTCTGGCCTTCGTGGTTCTGTTGGTCGGTGGTTTCTTCGCGATCAAGTGGCTGCACTGACGGTTTCCCACATCCTCTTTGACACGGACATCCGACGTGCTGAATGAAGTCCAACAAAACGAACTGCTGCGGATTGCCCGCGACACGGTGCGAGCGGTGGTGACGGGCCAGCCGCTACCGAAGCCGCAGTCGGACGATCCGGTACTGACCGCCCCGTGCGGGTGCTTCGTCACGCTCAAGAACCGCCGGCGACTTCGCGGCTGCATCGGTCAGTTCACCTCGGACAAGCCTCTGATCGAGCTGACCGTGGACATGGCCAAGGCCTCGGCCAGCAGCGATCCCCGCTTCCTGGGCGACCCGATCACGCCGGGCGAGTTGGACAAGCTGGATGTGGAGATTTCGGTCCTGTCGCCACTGGAGAAGACGGACGATCCACTCAGTCTGCGTCTTGGGACCGATGGAATCTACATCAGGAGCGGCTGCTCGTCGGGGTGTTTTCTTCCCCAGGTGGCTACGGAGACTGGCTGGAGCCAGGAAGAGTTCCTTTCGTACTGCTGCTCCCACAAGGCCGGGCTGTCGCCCGATGCCTGGAAGGACCCGAAGACCCAGGTCTTCCTCTTCACCGCCGAGGTGTTTGGGGCCGCATTCCGGGATCTGTGAGAGCATGCGGCGTGCAGATCGTCGTTGACTGGGTCCTGATCCGTGTTCTTATGGGTCTTTCCTGGGCTTGCCGGCTTCATTTTGGTCGGAAGATGGTGGTGGATTTGGTATACTTTGATAGATTGTGGTGTTGAACCGGTGGCCTCCGGGACCGGCCTGCCGCCGAATCCTGTGACGCGATTCATCGCGGTCGGCTGGACGGAGGTCGTTTCTTCTGGGGTGATAGAAGTACTCTGACATGGAGGAGGAAGGTATGGCTCGGAAGCTCACCATGGTTCCCCTCTTGGTGATCGCCTGCTTGGCCGGGTGCTCGTCGTCCAAGCGTGCGCATGTGGCGCCCGTGGACGAGGCGCGCGCCAAGGACACGCACATCATGGCGATGGAGCGTCTGCGGAGCGAGAACCTCCCGGCCCTCCAGTCGGTGGAACTCTGGGACAATCCCTATGGCCCCGGCCTGAAGCTGACCACCGATCACTACTGCATCCTCACCACACTCCTGGAGCCGTTGCTGCTTCGCACCCTTCCCGGTTACGTCGAATCGGCCTATTGGGGCTACAACGATCAGTTGCCGCAGCCGATTGAGACGGTCGCGAAGTTCGATATCTACCTGTTCGCCCAACGGGACGAATGGGAGAGGTTCACGCATGCCTTCGCGGGCAACCAGGCCACGGTCTTCTGCAAGATCAAGACCGGCGCCTACTATCTCAACGGGGCCTGTGTCGTGTATGATATCGGTCGCAAGAGAACGCTTTCGGCGATCGGGCACGAAGGATGGCATCAGTTCAACAGCCGCCATTTCAAGTACCGCCTGCCGAGCTGGCTGGACGAAGGCATCGCCATGCTCTTCGAGACTTGTGCGTACGAGAACGGAATGTACTCTTTTGACGCGGCTCGAAACTATCAGAGGCTCGGGACCCTCAGTGAGACCCTGGTCAACGGCAAGCAGATGCTTCTGAAGGAGTTGATCGCGACCAGCCCGGGCGAGGTTCTCGCGACGGACGAGAACGAGACGGTCCTGGCGTTCTACAGCCAGTCGTACGCGCTGGTGCGCTTTCTGCGGGAGGCGGATCGCGGCAAGCGGGCGACCCGCTATCATCGGCTTCTGTGGGATGGCTTGCTCGGAGAGTGGCCCCTGGACCAGGAAGCGAGCCGGACCGCTGAGGATCGCAATCTGTCCCGGACGATCCAGTGGAACCGAATCGTCGGGCCGCAGCTCTTCGAACGCTACGTCGGCAGCGACTTCGACCGTCTGGAGCAGGAGTACTCGCTCTTCTGCCGTCGGATTGTCGGAGGCATGGCGTTTGTCCGGGCCGATGAGGCAGACGCATCCAAGGTCACGCAGTAGCACGCTTTGAACAGGATGGCGGCGGCATGGATGACTCGACGACAAGGATAGTCCTGGCCTCGGCTTCCCCGCGCCGCAAGGATCTTCTCACGCAGGCCGGCTACGTCTTCGACGTCGTCCCTTCCGAGATCGATGAGGAGACGTTTTCCCCCGACGGGTACAGCTCCACCCGGTATGCCGAGCTTCTGGCCTTGGCCAAGGCCCGGTACGTTGCGCCGAAGTATCCCGACCACCTTGTTCTTGGGGCCGACACGATCGTCAATTGCGAAGGCGAGATCATCGGCAAGCCCGTCGACGAACGGGACGCCGAACGTATCACCCGGAAGCTCTTCAGCCGGCCCCACGAGGTCATCACCGGGCTGGCTCTGGTCCGGCTGGCCGATGGCCTCGAGATCGTCCGCTCGGATGTCACCACGGTCTATCCGCGCAAGCTCAGCGACGAGCAGATCGCCGGCCATATCGCCGGCCGCACGTGGGAGGGCAAGGCGGGCGCCTACGGCATCCAGGAAACCGGCGACGAGTTCGTCGCGCGCATCGAGGGCAGCTTCACCAACGTCATGGGCCTGCCCATGGAACTGCTCCAGCAGTTGCTTGCGAGTGTCCTGCACGGCTCGCACTGAGGCGCCAGTGGGCCGGGGCTACCACTTGAAGCAGCAGGCGTAATGGCGGTAGAGCAGGCCGATGGCGCGCATAGCGAAGATTGCGACGACCTGGACCAGTAGGTTCAGGGCCAGGTACAGGGCGGTGGCGATCGGGTGTGCGCCGGTGTATTGCCCGGCCTGCGTCTGGAGGAAGCACGCGGCGGCCAGCAGCACGACGCACGTCACGTGTGGCGCGAAGGCGTGCATCACCGGGGCGAGCAGATAATCCGGGCGCAACAGCGCGATGTCCTTGCCCACGGCGGTGGTCAGGATGGCGGAGGGAAACAGGAACAGGCCCAGCAAGAAGCAGAATTGCAGGAGCAGATACACGGGACCGACGGAGGAGAAGAAATTGCTCATGGTGACTCCCCAATCCTGGACCAGCCACAGCGCGATGAAGAAGGGCAGCTCGACGAAGGCCAGCGTCAGACCGAAAATCAGCAGCGGATAGGCGGCGTACCAGACGGATGTGCCGAGCGTGCCGATATAGATCTCGGGCAGTACATCATCATCGAAGGCGGTCTGGTAGATCACGTTGAGGTAGAATCCGAACAGCCATCCCCACGTGACGATCGTCGTCACATGGTTCAGACAGCAGGCGCCTCGGGCGAGGAAGAACCGGAAACAGACCACCGCGACGACAAAGACCAGTGTTGTCGCATTCTTGGGATCTACGAACAGCTTGGAGTTGTCGACGAAGACGGCGCGATAGAATCCGGGGACCGGTTCGGCCGGTCGCTCGGGTTCGGGCGCGACCTTTTCGGGTTTCTTGAAACTCTCCGACGGGATGATGAGCTTCTGGCCGCACGTCAGGCATCGCGCGCGTCGGCCGGCGTGTTTGCTGTCGAACGCGATCAGCGCGCCGCACTTCGGACAGTTGAACTCGATGGTCATTCTCACACGAACCCAGGCGGCTGCCCGTCCGACGCAAGCGAGCCGCAGTGATTACCCTCGCTGCATGCAGTCTACGAAGGCTTTCAGGTCGTTGGCCCATTTCTGGGCTTCGAGCAAGTCGATGACTTCATCCTTGACCAGCATGGACAGGTGCTTCTCCATCGTGATCATCTTCTCATCCTGGCGGTCGCGCGTCTTGGTCTGGAGCTGCGAGTAGAGCTGCTCGATCTTGCCCGTCCGGATCAGGTTGGCGCAGGCGTAGTTGTTGTTGAGAATCTCCATCGCGACGACGCGTCCCTGGCCGTTCTTGCGCGGCACGAGCTTCTGGCAGATGATGTAGGCCAGGCCGAGCGAGAGCTGGTTGCGGACCTCCGACTGCCGGCCCTCCGGGAAGTAGTCGAGGATGCGCGTCACCGAGCCGGTGACGTCGCGCGTGTGCAGCGTGGAGAAGACCAGGTGCCCCGTCTCGGCGGCCATCAGGGTCATCGCGATGGTCTCGGCGTCGCGCATCTCGCCCACGAAGATGACGTCGGGGTCTTCCCGCATCATCTCTTTAAGACCGTCCTGGAAAGATCGCACGTCGCGGCCGACCTCGCGCTGCGAGACGATCGAGTATTTCTGCTGGAAGATGTACTCGATCGGGTCTTCCACGGAGAAGATGCGATAGGCATTCTTGTCGCTGATGCGTCCGATCAGCGAGGCGATCGTGGTGGACTTGCCCGCGCCGGTGATCCCGGTCAGCAGGACCAGTCCCTGCTTGAGATTGATGATGTCGTGCCAGACGTCGTTGGGAAAGCCGATCTGCTCGACGGGGGGCACATCGAGCGACAAGGCCCGGATGGCGGCGGCGATCCCGTCGTTCTCGCGGAAGACGTTGATCCGGAACTGAAGCGAGCCGAGCCGGTAGGAACAGTCCACGCTGTGCTGGGTCTGGAGCTTGGTGATGTTCTGCTGGCGGAGGAGCGGGAAGATGAGCTGCTTGGCCAGTTCCGGCGTCACGTTGGGACCCTTGAGCTTGACGAGGTTGCCGTCGATGCGATAGGCCGGCGGCGCGTTGACCTTGATGTGCAGGTCGGAGACCCGCATGGCGCCGTGCTCCTCGAAGTACTTGAGCATGTCCAGGATGCTGTACTTGCCCAGGTTCTCGGTGGGGTAAACCTTGGCGGCAGGCGAGTACTCTTCGGTCATATCGTTCTCCGTCTGGTGAATCGCCGATTGCCGATTGCGGGTTCATCCCCAGGCGCCACTCCGCAATCTGCGGTCCAGAATCTCAAGTCCCGAACCCGTCCCAGCGCCTTTCCACGGGGGATGACTGTAGTATACCGCATCGGCAGCCTCAGGGGAAGGCCGAGCTGCGGGCAACGTCGGCAACGAGGAAGGACGGTGCTATCGTTTGGCGGCGCCGGCGTTGCCCTTCTTGAGCCAGTCCTGAAGATTGGCCGCCAGGACCTCGACGTTTCGGGTCGCCAGGATGTGCTCCGCGAGCGGCCCCGGGACGCCCAGCTTGGCGATGGCCTGCTGGACTCGTTTCCAGAGGCGGTCTCGCTTGGTTTCGCTGTCGGCCAGATACAGCTCGGTGACCAGATCCTGGAGCTTGGCGAGCATGATCGTGTCGAGGTTACGGTAGTACTGAGAGATGATGTTCTGCTGATGCGGCGTATAGTCCTGTCGAGCCATATCCGTTATCCGTGTCCAGGCGTTTCCGTAAGGTCTGTCGTGTTCCAGCGGCCTTTTCTATCGCCGTCTGTCAGCCGGATCAAGCGGTCTTCGATGCAAGTGGGGTTTTTGCTGGCTTTGCCGCGGTGGCCGACTATAATCTCGTCCAAACATAAGTCGGGCAGGATGCCCAGGTTGTTGTTTGTGAGACCGTCGCAGGATGCGATATCCGTTGCTGATCGCCAGCATACTGTTCTGGACGCTGCCGCTCGTTGCCTTGGGCAGTCAGGCGACCCTTTTGAGTGAGTCGTCCAATGCCGTTCTCCCGTCGTCCGATCGGCGATGGATCGTTCAGGACCTTCACATCACCAGCAAGGATGTGCTGGGTCAGAAGAATGAAGCCGGACAGCATCTTCTGATTTGCCGCGAAGGGTTCGATACAACGGTTGCGGGTGTGCACGTCGCCGCCGACCGTGGTGTAGCGCGGATCGAACCGATCGGTGCTGAGGCTGCCGAGGCTGCGACTACCCGGTATCGGGTCCAGATCTACCTGGAAGGCTCGATTTCGCGAACGCAGACGGCCGCACTGACAGATGCCGGTCTGGAAGTTGCGGCGGTCGAGGAGGGCAGGGCGGTCGTGCTGGTGTTCGCCCTCGAAGGTGAGGTTTTCGTCACCGCCGACAAGAGCGAAATCGGAAGCCCGCAGGGGCTTCTGCTGTACCGGCAGGCTATTGAGGCCTTCGACTCCGCAGAGCCTGGCTCGATGCCGTCTGCCAAACGGACCGCATCCGCCGGCCCTCGTGCCGCCAAACCCGAAGTCGGGCAGACGCTCAGTTGGTCGCCGATGACCGATGTCCCTCTGACCGTCGAGATCACACGGGAGGATGGGGTGGAGGTGACCACTATCATGGGGCGGCTCTATGCGTGGTGGCAACAAGCGGCGCAGGGGGCCGACGCGACGGTATACGAGTTGGAGGCGGACAACCTCGTTCTCTGGCGGCATGCCGCCGACGCGAATCGGCCCGGGACTGATTTGTCGCCGGGACAGCGGCGAGGCGTCGGTGAGATCTACGTCAGCGGTGACGTCCATCTCCGGCAGGGCCAGCGGACCATCCGTGCCAGTGAGCTGTACTACGATTTCCGCAACGAACGCGGGCTGATCGACGACGCGGTCATGCGGGCTTTCGATTCCAGACGGAACATCCCCATCTACATCCGCGCCGGCCGGCTGAGACAGGTGGCCGCCAATGAGTTCGAAGCCCACGGTGTGACCCTGACGACGAGCGAGTTCCATACACCCCAGTTGTCCGTGACCGCCGAGAAGGTCCACGTCACCGACACCTCTTCCCAAGCCGTCTTGGACGGCGGCGAATCGACCGACGCCGGCTTTGATGTCCAGATGGACGGCGTTCGGTTCAAGTACTACAACGCCACCGTGTTCGGCCTTCCGTCGCTCCGGCCCAACCTCCAGAGGCCGGACATCCCGATTCGGTCTGCCCGAGTCGGAAGCAGCAGGACATACGGGCCCTCGATCGAAACGCAGTGGTTCCTCAGCCGTATCCTCGGACTTCGCGAGCCGCAGGGGACCGACAGCACGCTGTCGGTGGACTACTATGGCAAACGCGGCGTCGGAGGCGGCGTCGACATCGAGTATGAGCGCGAGACCTACTTCGGCAGTCTCCTGGGGTACGTGATCGACGACGATGGCACGGATCGACTCAGCCGGTCCCAGAAGGAAGTCGAGGTGTCCAAGGACACGCGTGGCCGCCTGCGATGGCAGCATCGCCATTTTCTGCCCTTTGGCTGGCAACTGACCGCCGAGACCAGCTATCTGTCCGACAGGAACTTTCTTGAACAATACTATCGCAGCGAGTTCAACGTCGGCAAAGAGCAGGAAACCGTGCTACACCTCAAACGGATTGAGAACAACTGGGGCCTCTCTCTTTTGGGCAAGGCGAGGATGAACGACTTCCTCGACAAGGTCGAAGAGATCCCTACGGGGCAGTTTCACTGGACAGGCCAATCCTTCCTCCAGGATCGTCTGACGTTCTACAGCGACAACCAGGTCAGTCGGTATCGCTATCTCTACAACGAGGAGGAGGCTTCGAGGGGTTCAGAGGAGTTCTTCATGTACACCATGACCCGCAACGAAGTCGATCTGCCGCTGACGGTGGGCAGGTCGCGGATTGTGCCGTTCGTGGCCGGTACGTTCGGCTACGAGGACGGAGGGGGATTCCAGTCGGCCCTCGACGATTCGCCGGCCGAGCCGCAGGACACCGTCTGGATTGGCGAGGGCGGCGTGAGGATGGCGATGCAGCCGTACTGGCGGGTCTATCCGGGTGTGCAATCGCGGCTGTGGGACCTGAACCAACTGCGGCACGTGATCAGTCCTCAGATCACCGCGGTGGCCTACACCCACGACGACGAGGTCGCCGAGCAGCGGGACGTCCTAGATGTAGGCATCTACCAGCGATGGCAGACCAAGCGCGGTCCTGCGGGATCGGAGGGCCAGCGAACGGTCGATTGGCTCAAGCTGAACCTGGACTTCGTGTGGGTGCGGGATTCGGCGGACCCCAATACCGGTCCCGATCAGATACTCTGGAATCAGCCCTATATCCCTTTGGTGAACCCCTTGGGAAGCGTGCTGCTGCCCCACGACCGACGCGCGACGGGCTTGTTCGGTCCTCGCCGCAACTACATCGGAGCTGATGCGGCCCTGAGGCTTACGGACACGACCTCCATCCTTGCGGACATGCACTATGACATGCAGAGCGGGGTGTTCGGACAGATCGACGTGGGGTTCTCGCGCCTTTGCTGGCCCAACCTAAGTTACTATATTGGCAGCCGTTATCTCCGCCGGGTCGTCCGTGGAGAGGAGAAGGGCTCCAACGCGGTCACATTTGCTGCCACGTATGTCATCGACCCGAGATACACCGCAGTTTTCTCGCAGCAATACGATTTTGACTATGGCGAGGGCATCCGAAGTGATATAACGTTGATTCGCAGATATCATCGGATGAATCTGGCGATGACGCTCAGTGCTGATGAGTCGCTCGACGAACAGAGCTTCGTAATCAGCCTCTGGCCCCAGGGAGTGCCGGAGCTGGCCTTTGGTTTGCGCCGGTACATGGAATTGGGAGCTTCGGAGCCGTATTGAGCTCGACGCCCGAAGGCAAACCCGAGCGATTCAATGGGGATCGCGGGCCTTGCGGACCCTTGTCGAGATCGCCAGAGACTGAATCGGGATGACTTTGGATTGGGCTGGACACTTTATTAGGAGCAGACTATGCCGCTAGTCAACACTAGGAAGATGTTTGAGATGGCCTATAAGAATGGCTATGCCATCGGCGCGTTCAACGTCAACAACATGGAGATCACGCAGGGGATCGTTCAGGCGATCGCCGAGGAGAAGGCGCCGCTGATTCTCCAGATCTCCAGAGGCGCCAGGGAATACGCCAAAAACAGCTACCTCAAGGCCATCATTGATGTCGTGGTCAAAGAGAACCCGGGCATCCCCGTTGCCATAAACCTCGACCACGGCGATACTTTTGAGACGTGCAAGGAGTTTGTGGATGACGGCTTCACCTCGGTGATGATCGATGGCTCGCACCTGCCTTTCGAAGAGAACATAGCGATCACCAAGAAGGTGGTCGAATACGCCCATCCTCGCGGCGTTGTTGTCGAGGCGGAACTTGGGCAGCTTGGGGGGATTGAGGAAGATGTTGTCGGCGTCGATGACGTCAGCAAGCACATCGCCGATCCGGACCAGGCAGTGGAATTCGTCGAGCGAAGCGGCTGTGACTCACTGGCCATCGCCTGCGGAACCAGCCACGGCGCTTACAAGTTCAAGACCGCACCAGTCCTGGCGTTCGACGTAATAGAAGAGATCGGGCGCAGGCTTCCCGGCTTTCCGCTGGTGATGCACGGTTCCAGCAGCGTGCTGAAGGAGTTCAAGGATCTGATCAACAAGTATGGCGGCAAGATGCCCGACGCCATGGGGGTGCCGGAGGAGATGGTGACGAAAGCCTCCAAGATGGCCATGTGCAAGGTTAATATCGACACCGATTTGCGGATGGCCCTGACGGCCAAGATTCGCCAGGTTTTCGCGGAGAAACCCGCGGAGTTCGACCCGCGCAAGTACCTGGGGCCGGGCCGCGATGCCATTCGAGAGATGGTTCGTCACAAACTGCATGTCCTCGGCTGCGCCGGAAAAGCGCAGGAATGTCTGTAGACGCAGAAGGCGGCAGAATATGCACTTGCTCAGCGATCACAGGTCTGGCGGCCTGTGATCGCTGACGTTCATGTAACCCGTCGATCTATGCGGCCGGGGCCTTCAATAGCTGAAAGGAGCGGTTCATTGCCTACCCAAGATCCAAGAAGGCCGCTGTCTGATTCCGGACAGGGCCGGCACAAGAGCTGGAAGGCGAAGATTTCCTATCTGATCCTGCTTTCGTGCACGTGGACCGTAGTTCTGTCCACCTGGTTCGGAGGCTATAGTTGCTCTGCTCAGGCAGGCCGGTCGAGCGCCTCCGCTGCGAGCGCGACGGCGACGGTTGGCGGCCAGACCACAGCCCCAACAGAACAGCCGGTGCTGGTCGACCCGCTGATCGAGGCGTGCCGGCTGATTTACCAGGGCCATTTCAGTGCGGCGGCGGACCTGGCGCGGGCGGCGAAGGCCTCGCAGGGTGAACGGGCGGAGCAGTTGGAGCGGATCATCCAGCAGCATGAGCAGATCGCTCAGCGCCGACAAGCAGACCGCGCCGAAGCCTACGCCGAGCAACTGAAGGAGCTCGACAAGCTCCGGGCGGTGGTGGATTTGTCGAAGGTCGATCCTCCGGTCAAGGCGAGGGAAGACGCCGACCCGGATGCCGAGTCCGGCAGCGCTGAGCCGAATGAGCCCAACGACGTGACGGATGTTCTGGTGGTCCTCGTCAAGGCGACGGAGTACGCCAATGACCAGCAGAAGGTGGCGCTTCTGGCCGATCCGTTTGTGCAGAAGGTCCTTCAGATCAGTGCCGATCGCAGCGTGATCCTGGAGGCCCAGGGCAAGTGGCTCGAGGCGTATACGGGCTACTTCTACTGGCTGTCGGCCATCGACCCGGACAACACCGGGTATTCCGATCACGCCGACGAACTGGTGGACAAGGCCAGCATCGCCGGTTCCTTTCAGGATAGCCCCTGTGAAACCCGAAAAGAGCGTTTTGAAGGGGTGGAGAAGCGGATGTTCGAGCGGGCCATGGATGCGCTCAGCCTGCACTACGTCAATAGCATCGACTACTTCGAAATGGCGACCAAGGCGATTGACCGTTGCGATCAGTTGGCCCAGGTTCTGATGATTGCCGGTGTGCAGGATCCCAACCCCGGGGGCAGCAGTCCTTTCCCGGCCCCTGTGCCGGAAAAGGTGACCGCCTGGTCGGTGGCTCTTGCCGGTCTGCGGGATGAGATTGAGGTTCGCACGCAGAGCTTCGGCAAGGATGAGTTCCTGGGGGTCCTGGACAAGGTCCTGTCTCTGAACGACGCCACGGTACAACTGCCCCGTCAGCCGCTGATCGCCCATTTTGCCGAAGCGTCACTGAAGGTGCTCGATCCGTACACCGTGATGGTCTGGCCCCGACAGGTCCAGGACTTCGAGAAGATGATGATGAACGAGTTCTCGGGCATCGGGATTGAGATCTCCAAGCCGCGAGGCCTGCTGACCGTCGCCAGTCTGCTGCCGGACACGCCCGCCTATCGTGCGGGCCTGGATGCCGGCGACGTGATCGAGGCGGTTGACGGAGTTCCGACCAAGGACATGAGTCTGATCTGCGCCGTCAAGAAGATCACCGGTCCCAAGGGGACGAGCGTTGTTCTGGCGGTCAAGCGGCCGCGAGAGGAGAAGGCCGAGGAGATCACGATCACGCGAGATCGGATCATCGTCCCGACGATTCGAGGTTGGCAGAGGACCGAGGCTGGAACGTGGCTGTACATGGTCGACGAGGCCAGTCGCATCGGCTATGTGCGGATCACCAGTTTCTCCAGCGAGACGAGCGGCGATTTTGAAACCGTTCTGCGCGAATTGGAATCGCAGGGGCTCCGGGGCCTGATCGTGGACTTGCGATTCAACACCGGCGGGCTGCTGGACAGCGCCGTCAACATCGTCGACAAGTTCATCCGAGAAGGACTGATCGTTCGCACGCAGCCGAAGATCGGCATGATCCCCAGCTATGAGTATGCCCATCGCCGTGGGACACACCCGGACTATCCGCTGGTGATTCTGATCAACTCCGACTCCGCCAGCGCCTCGGAAATTGTGGCCGGCGCCTTGGCCGACCCCAAGCACGAACGGGCGGTTCTCGTGGGCGACCGCACCCATGGCAAGGGGAGCGTCCAGGGGATCACGCACTATCCCGGCGGCGGCGCCCAACTGAAGTATACGATGGCCTACTACCACCTGCCCTCCGGACAGCGCGTCAAGAGCCGAGACGCGGTGGAGAAGGAAGGGGCAAAGGACTGGGGGGTCGGTCCCGACGTGGAAGTGAAGCTCAACAGCAGCGAGCAGAACAAGATGCTCAGCGCACAGAGAGACAATGACGTTCTCGTTCAGGCGGCCCGCGATGAGCACGGCGGTTCATACAAGAAGCGCACGCTGGCCGAGACGCTGGAATCCGATCCGCAGTTGGCGGTGGCCCTGCTGGTCGTCCAGGCCAAGCTGATCGAGGCCGATGCGCCGGTGATGAACTGACAGGGGAAGCGATTGCGGAAGGCAGGACGTTGACGAGTCAGACTGAGACAGACAAGTTCGAGCAGCAGAGACAGGAGAAGATCGAGAAGCTCGCGGCGTTGGGGATCGACCCCTACGGGTCGCGTTACGAGCAGCCCGAGCCGGCCGAATCGATCAAGGCCCGATTCCAGGATGGGCAGGAAGGCCAGCGGGCGCGGTGCGCCGGCCGCATCGTCCTGTTTCGTGATATCGGCAAACTGATTTTCATCACCCTGCGCGATCGCAGCGGCACCATGCAGGTCGGGCTCAGCAAGAATCTCCTGAACGACCAGTGGCCTCTGGCCAAGCTTCTCGACTTAGGCGACATCATCGGCGCCGCCGGCCAGCTCGGCAGGACCCGGACCGGCGAGATCACGATCTGGGTCGAAGAGAACGGGCTGACGTTCCTGAGCAAGTGCCTGTCGCAGCCGCCGGAGAAGTTCCACGGACTGGCCGATATCGACCAGCGATACCGTCAGCGCTACGTGGACCTCTGGGCCAATCCGGACGTCATGGAGCGGTTCAGGAAACGAAGCGCCATCATCGCCACGATCCGCCAGTTTCTCGATGCCCGGGGTTTCCTCGAAGTGGAAACCCCCATGATGCAGGCCATTGCCGGCGGTGCGGCGGCCAAGCCGTTCATCACGCATCACAACAGCCTCGATCTCGACCTGTACCTGAGGATTTCGCCCGAGCTGTTCCTCAAGCGTCTTCTCGTCGGCGGCATGGAACGGGTCTTCGAGATCAACCGCAGCTTCCGCAACGAAGGGCTCAGCCGCCGGCACAATCCCGAATTCACCATGATCGAGGTCTACCAGGCGTATGGCGACTACCACGTCATGATGGACCTGACCGAAGAGTTGATCGCGTCCTGCGTGGCCGCCCACTGTAGTGACACGACCGTCAAGTTCGGCGATCTTGACGTCAGTCTGGCGCGGCCCTGGCGGCGGGCCCGGTATGCCGATCTGCTCAAGGAGCACAGCGGCTGCGATATCGACGACGTCGCGGCGCTTCGGGCAAAGGCCCGTTCGTTGGAACTCGATGAGTCGGCGATGGACGATGCGGTGGTGGTCAACGAGGTGTTCGAGGCGACGGTGGAAGATGTGCTGATCGATCCGACGTTCGTCCTGGACTACCCAGCGGTCCTCTGCCCGCTCACGAAGCGCAGCAAGACCGATCCGAGATACGCCGAGCGTTTCGAGCTGTTCATTGCGGGCATGGAACTGGCCAACGCATACACGGAGCTGAACGATCCGGCTCAGCAATACGAGAACTTCCTGGTGCAGCTCAAGGGCCAGGAGGATACGATGGCCACCATGGACACCGATTTCATCAAGGCGCTGAAGTACGGCATGCCTCCGGCCGGCGGGCTCGGAATCGGGATCGACCGGCTGGTGATGATTCTGACCGGTGCGACGACGATTCGCGACGTGATCCTGTTCCCGCTCCTGAAGCCGGTGGACGCGCCGACGGCGGGCTCGTAGTTCGTCCATGGGGCCTCCCGGGCCGCGAGCGGACGCGAGGTCATGGCGCCGGCGGCATGAGATCCTGGTTCTTCGATGCTGAAACTATTCTTGTGGCTGAAGTACCTTCGCAAGCGGCGGATCGTCCTTCTGAGTATTGCGGCCGTGGCGCTGTCCGTTGCGCTGCTGATCGTCGTCGCCAGCCTGTTCACCGGCTTTATCAACGCCCTCGAGCGCAGCGCCGTTGAAATGCTCGGCGACGTGGTCCTTGCGGGGCCGCCGGGCCGGCCCATCGAGAAGTATCCCTCCCTCATCGAGCGGCTCGAACAGACGGATATCGTGGAGGCAGCGACGGGCACGCTGTCCACCCAGGGGCTGCTGAATGTTCGGCTCGGCGACGTGCGGCCCGTCAGCCTGTGGGGGATCGAAGCCGGCCCTCGGGCCCGGGTCACGGGCTTCACGGATGTGCTGCTGCGCCAGAGCCAATTGCCGGACGATCCTTCCTTTGCTGTCCCCGGTTTGCCGGATGCCGATGGGGGATTCGTCGGCATCGGCGTGGTCGCCGAAGCCGACCCGAACACCGACGAGTACGATCAGACTGCGGTCCTCGAACAGATGATGGGTCAGCGGGTGGTCATCACCACGGGAGCGCCCGCCGAAGCCTCTGACGCCGACCAGACACCCAGGCGGAAGCTTGTGCCGTTTCACATCGCCGACATCGTCTTCACCGGGGTTCACAACCTCGACACCGGATTCGTTTACGTTCCGATCGAGACCCTTCAGAAGGTGCTCTATCCCGACAAAGACTCTCCGGCCACGACGATCAACATCAAGCTCAAGCCCGGGACCGATCCGGTGCTGGCAGTCGCGCAGATTCGAGGGCTGTGGGACGTGTTCGCCGAGAGGCAACTGGGCTGGGGCGAGTACCAGCGGAGGGTCGCGACGGAGATTGTCACCGCACGCGAAATGCAGCGCCAGTACGTCGATGAGATTCGCAAGCAGATGGGCGTGCTGTTGCTGATCTTCGGCGTGGTCAGCTTCACGGTGGTCGTGCTGGTCTTCTGCATCTTCTATATGATCGTGCGGCTCAAGCAGCGCGACATCGCCATCCTCAAGAGCTGCGGCGCCGCCAGCGTCTCGGTGGCCTGGATCTTTCTGGGGTTTGGCATCACGGTGGGCGTCGTGGGCGCCGCCATTGGCGCCGCCGGCGGCTACGCGATCACGAAGAACATCAACGCCATCGAAGGCGGAATCCGCGTCGTGTTCGGCCTGAAGCTGTGGAGCAGCAGTGTGTACATGTTCACCCGGATTCCAAACGAGGTGGATTGGGCGTCGGCTCTGCCGATCGTCGCGTTGGCGATCGCGGCCGCGGCGGTCGGGGCCCTGACGCCGGCCATCGTCGCGGCGAGAACGCGACCGGTGGAAGTGCTGCAATACGACTGATACGACTGTCTGCGTGAATGTACAAACTGAAGCTGATAATCCGGTATTTGGTCAGACGGCGGATCACGCATTTCGCGGTGCTGACTGTCGCGCTGTGCGTGTTCATCGTCGTTGTGGTCATGACGGTGATGAACGGCCTGGTCGAGGAGTTCAAACAGAAGAACCATGACTTCGTCGGCGATTGCGTCGTCGGGACCAAGTCGCTCGTCGGGTTTCCCTATTACGAGGAACTGATGCAGGCCCTCGAAGCGACGGCCTGCGTGGAAGCTGTCTCACCCGTGGTCAAGAACTACGCATTGCTCCGTCCGCAATACGGCGGCGACCGCTACGTGGAACTCCTCGGCATCGATCCGGTCCGGCACAGTCGGGTCACGAATTTCGCCCAGACGCTGTACTACCGCGCCGCCGACCCGGCCAAAGCCTTCGTGCCCGTCTACGAGCCGAACGCTTTGGGATGCGTGCTGGGGATCGACTTGGCCCTGTGGCGAGACGCCCGCAGCGAGTACACTTTCGATGCGACGCCGCAGCGGGCGGCCTTCTCGCTGACGTGCTTTCCGCTCAACGCCCGCGGCGCGCCCGCCATGGCCGGAACCACCGTCGTCAGCAGTCAGCAGTTCTACTACAGCGACAACTCGCACAGCGGCATTGCCCGCGTGGACGATTCCACAGTCTACATCCCATTGGATCAGGCGCAATCGCTCTGCATGGCCGGTGAGCGCAAGAGGATCACCGCGGTCCATATTCGGTTCCGCGCCGGCGCCGAGCTGTACGGAGGTTGTGAGCAGGTGCGACGGTTGTGGAGTCAGTTCCGCCAGGCCCGGGCCGATGCTCCCGACGGCCGTCTTCTTGACACGGTCACGGTCGAGAGCTGGAAAGAACACCGCCGGGCCTATATCGCGCCCATGGAGAAGGAAGAAACGCTGATGAGCGTCATGTTCAGCCTTGTCGGGATCACGACGGTCTTCATCGTTTTCGTCGTCTTTTATGTGATCGTCAGCCACAAGACCAAGGACATCGGGGTGCTCAAGAGCGTCGGCGCCTCCAGCGCCAGCGTCATGGGGCTGTTCTCGGGATTCGCCTTTGTCGTAGGCCTGCTGGGCTCCGTTGCGGGCATTGCAGCCGGGTGGCTGTTCCTGGCCTACATCAACCGCATCGAGGACTGGCTCTACAGCCGGTTCGGTTTTCAACTCTGGGACCGGACCATCTATGCGATCGGCGAAATCCCGCACGAGGTGGAATTCCACGTGCTGGCGGTGATCGCGTTCTGTGCAATAGTGGCGTGCCTGATCGGTGCGCTGGTTCCTGCCTGGGGGGCGGCGCGTCTGCGGCCGGTCGAGACCCTCCACGGCAGTCGGTCATAAGGGCAGATAACTCCAGACCGGGGCGGGATTTCCGGTTTTCCTTGTGGCGGTGGGAGAAATCCGCTATAGAAGGGCGGCCCGCCGGCGGTCGCGGTTGCCGCGGTGTCGACTGTGTCCTCGGATGGGATCGGGCTTGCCGGGCGTCAGTGGAAACCTGTATGGGTGAACGACCTGTAATATTGAAAGCGGAACGCCTGCACAAGTCCTATCGGATGGGCGCCACCCGTGTCAGCGTCCTGAAAGGCGTGGACTTGGCGGTCGAGCAGGGGCAGTTCGTCGCGGTGATCGGCGCCTCCGGAAGTGGCAAGAGCACGCTGCTGCACCTGTTGGGCGGCCTGGATCGACCCAACGAAGGAACGGTCAGTTTTGACGGGCAGGATCTGAACCGGATGCGGTCCTGGGAGCTGAACCGGTTCCGCAACGAAATGGTCGGATTCGTCTTTCAGTTCTACCACCTGTTGGACGAATTAGATGTACTGGAGAACGTGTTTCTGCCGACGATGGTCTCGCGTGGGATCGTTGGCTGGCTGGCGACCCGTAAGGCGGCCCGCGAGCGGGCCCTGAAATTGCTGGAGCAACTGGGTTTGCAGGACCGTGCCCGTCACAAGCCCTACCAGCTCTCCGGTGGAGAGCGGCAGCGGGTGGCGATCGGCCGGGCGCTGATGAACGAGCCCCGGTTGCTGCTGGCCGACGAGCCGACCGGGAACCTTGACTCAACGACGGGAAATGGTATCCTGAAGGTTCTGGAGCGGCTCCACCAGGCCGGGCAGACCATCGTGATGGTCACCCATGATGAGCGGGTCGCTCGCAGGGCTCAGCGCGTCATCACTCTGGCCGACGGCAAAGTGAAGACCTGACCCGTCGGTGAGCCGGGGGGTGAGAATCTCCGTTGCAGTTGTCGGCTCGTTCCCAGGCAGGGTAAGAGGATGCAGAGCGGTGTGTGCACGGCCGGCGCGGTCGGGTCGGACGGCGGTGAACTTGGAGGCATAAGGTTGGCGTATGGCGTTGAAGATTTGGATGAACACCGGTTTGGTCGATGAAGCCGAGGCCAGAGTTTCTGTCTTCGACCATGGTCTGCTCTACGGCGACGGGGTCTTCGAGGGCATCCGCGTATACCACGAGAAGGTCTTCGAGTTGGCCGCCCACATCAAGAGGCTGTTCGATTCCGCCCACGTGATTCGCCTGCCCATTGTGATGAGCCGGGAAGAGCTCTCCAACGCCGTCGAAACCACCGTCAAGGCCAACGGCATCCGCGACGGGTACGTGCGTCTCGTCGTGACGCGGGGCGTCGGCACGCTGGGATTGAACCCTTTCGTCTGCAAGAACAGCAATATCATCATCATCGCCGACACGATTCAGCTCTATCCCGAGGAACTGTACGAAAAGGGCATGAAGGTCGTCAGCGCCACGACGATTCGCACGCATCCTTTGGCCTTTCCCGCACAGGTCAAGAGCCTCAACTACCTGAACAACATCATGGCCAAGATCGAGGCCCTGGACCGGGGTGTGCCCGAAGCGATCATGTACAATCACGAAGGCTACGTCGCCGAGGCAACCGGCGACAACGTCTTCATCGTCCAGAACGGCACGGTTCTGACTCCGCCGGTCGAGTCCGGCGGGCTGGGGGGGATCACGCGTGGAGTCGTGATCCGTCTGGCCCGGCAGTTGGGGATTGAGGTCGTGGAGAAGAACCTGACTCGATACGATCTGTATGTGTGCGACGAGCTGTTCCTCACCGGCACGGCGGCGGAAGTCATCGGGATCGTGGAGATCGACGGGCGTCGGATCGGGGACGGCAAGCCGGGACCGACCACGCGGCGCCTGCGAGAGACCTTTGACAACTACGCGCGCGGAAAAGGGCAGTAGCTGGCCGTCCCTGACGTGCATGCCGCCTGTGGGAATCACCGATCGACATGAATGCAACTGAAAACATGCCCTGGCAGGACATCCCGTCATTTCGATTGGTGGACGCCGATCTGAGGCAGGTGGCGGAGCTGATTCACCGGTCGCTCTCAGGGCCCGAATGGTCCGAGGAGATCGCGCCGCTGCTCGAACACTTCATCGCGCGGAGCGGCAAGATGATCCGGCCGGCCCTGGTGCTGCTGGCGGGCCGGTGTTTTGGGCCGATCGGGAAGAAACATGTCGATGTCTCCGCCATGATGCAGATGGTCCACGATGCGACGCTCCTCCATGACGACGTGGTGGACGACGGCCTGACCCGACGGGGGGCGCCCACGGTGAACTCCCTCTGGGGCAACGAATCGGCGGTTCTGCTGGGGGACTTCGTGCTGAGCCGCGTCTTCCACATGACGGTCGATCTCGATCCGGCCCTAGCCAGGGTTGTGGCGGAAACCGCCGTTCGCGTCTGCGAAGGAGAGTTGCGGCAGGTGGCCCAGAGGCGGAACTGGGAACTGACCGAATCGGAGTACATCAGCATCATCACGGACAAGAGCGCCGCCTTCTTCAGCGGGTGCTGCCGGATCGGCGCGCTGCTGTCGCATGCCTCCGACGAGCAGACCGACGCGCTGGCGAAGTACGGCCTGAACGCGGGAATCGCCTTCCAGATCGAAGACGACCTGCTGGATATCACGGGTGACGAACTCGAAACCGGCAAGACCGCGCAGCGCGATGTCACCAAGAGCAAACCGACTCTGGCGACCATTCACCTGCTCGGTGCGGTCGGCGCATCGGAACGGGCCGGCGTACACGCCTTGCTGGACGACCCTTCCCGGTCCCGGGATGCGTTGAGAAGGATGTTCGATCTTCACGGCAGTCTGGAGTACGCGTGCGCGCAAGCCCGTCACTACGTGGACAGGGCGATCAAGGCTCTGGTCGCCGTACCGGAGGGTGATGGAAAAGACGCTCTGATTGCGACGGCCCATTTCATGGCCGATCGGAAGGCCTGAGACTCCGCGAGCGATGTATCACCGGCCGGGCAGGAACTGCTCCGGCCGAATGGCGGCGCCGAGGCCGAACACCCACGAGTCACTCGTGTACTGACCTTCCACCCAACAGCTCGTTCGATTGGACGCCTCCCAGATCATTCCAAAGTGAATACCCACCTGGGAAGTCTCCGCGATGTCACTGGAGCACGTGACATGCCCCGTGCTCAGTCCGTCCGTGAAGGTCTCTCCTCGACGATCGAAGTCTCCCTGCACGAATTGCAGGAAGGGCCCTGCCCAGAAGCGAAAGGTGTCGATCTGATAGGTGGCCGCCAGGGCTATCTGCGCCTGCCAGAGGTCGATGTCCATGGAGCCAACCGCCGTGGAAGCGGGCGCTTCGGGGTCGGACCAGACGAGGTCGCTCTCGCCCGGGTCCAGCCAGGTCACCTGCATGGTTCCGCCGAATTGCCAGGGACCCCAGTGACAGAAGGTCGCGCGGGTGCCGAGCCCGCAGGCCAGACCGTAACCGCCGTCGTAATGGAATCGCCGTGCGCTGCCGCTGAAAGGAGCGGTGCGCACGTTCACGTGGTCCTGCGCATCGGTTGTGCCGACTCGGAGGAAGAGATCCCAGGTATCCACGACGCCGTAGGCGAGGTTGCCGAAGACCATGCGGGTCGTCAGCCCGCCGATATCGATACGCTCCGCACTGTAGACTGCGTCTTCGCCTTCGGGCATGGTCAGACATGTGCCGTGGGCTCTCAGATCAGTTTCCGCGTAGCCGTACTCAAGGCCGACGGTCCACTGGCCTTCCTCCAAGGTGGCAATCGGCGGGCCCAGCGGCGCAGCGCTGCGCGCGGCCGATCCCGGCCAGGCGATGAGACACAGGACGACGCACAGAATGTCCAGGTCCGTCTTCATCGGCGAGTCCTTTCCCGTAAGAGAAGCGTCCGTTCATCTGCACAGCGAGCGTTGGATCGCACTTCCTCGAAGCCGCATGTACGGCCGACCCATGACGTTCGACGGCTGCATGGGCAGTCTACAACGCGCTGCTTCCGTCGTCAAGCCGTTGTTGCGATGCCTCGCAGAGTGTTCCGGTCCTGTGACGTATCGTCCCGTGCGCAAAAAAAAGCTGCGAGTCTCAGGGACTCGCAGCTCTGCATTCAGAATTCGAGAGATGCCGATAGTTCGGTTCTCCGTCCTCCGATCCTACTTGAACTGATGGATCAGACCGACGAAAAAGGCATGCCCATCGTCCATGTAGTCGTTGATGTCACCACTCCACATGTGGTACTGATACTCGACGAAGAAATCATTGTAGGCGTTCAACTCATACCGCAGACCTGCCACCGGACCCCACAGAACGCCGTCGACGTCTTCGTCGTAAGCGTCACTGTCAGCATTCGCCCACATGACCTGAGCGCCGACGTACGGCACCCACTGATTCGTCGGCATGAAGTGGTACTTGACGCGGCCACCGATCGCCCAGATGTCCGTGTCTTCGTTGGCGAACTCAGTCCACGCGCCCAACGCCGCGCCTTGAACCTGAACATTGTCCGTCACGAAGTAGCCGACGCCCACCGACAGGAACAGGACGTCGGTATCGGGATAGTCATCTTCCCCGTTCTGGGTCATCCAGGCGCCGAGCGCATCGAGTTCCGTGTCCCCTTGCTGCACGGCGGCATTTGCCGCACCTGCGAGAGCCAAACAACCTACCACAAACAGAATCAACCAACGCTTCATGATACTTCCCTTTCAAAAACTGCACTCACACTGGCTTTCTGGTCAGCCAACTACAACCACACGACAAAAAGAACAATCAAGCCCGGTGTTCATTGGCCTGTCTCTCACTCTCATCTCAACACATCTCCTGCCTACAGACTCCGTACCGTATCCGTCGGTACCCGTAGAAGTTTATCGGCAGATCGCTGAAAATCAAATAAAAAAAACCATCGCCCCCCGACTTTTTTTGCCGCACGAAGTCGTCGATGCGCTTTCCATTGTCACAGATTCGTGCGTGGAGTCAACCCCTTTTCCTGACGTTGTGTCGCAGGTTGTGACGTGCAGGATTGCAGCAAAATTCGAGATCGAAACAGCTTATGGTCTTGTCGGGCCGGGTTTCTTTCCCTCGCCGAGCGGACGTGTCCCGGCGGCGTGAAGTCTTGGCGGTTCTTGCGAGAGGGTTGTGTGGTTACATGGGAAGCATGGATGCTTTGGATACCTAAGAAAAGTGCTCTTGAAATTCCTGTTTTGAATGACGCCGTCTTCCTCCTGCGACGGACTCCGTGACATTGCTTTACGATCGCCAGCGGAGCTGAAGCGCGTACCGGACCACGCAAGGAGTGACGCGCAGTTTGTGAAACAGCGACGGTCACAGTTTCGAGAGTCTGTGCATGTCCCCCAGCTCCCCCGCGAGGAGAACGCGAATCTTGCGCGGTTGACAGACCGGAAGAGGAATCTGTTCGACATTCGCATTGGCTCTTCGTATAATGACGACGATGCGTAATGACAGTGCCGATAAAAACCTGTTCGCCTCTTCCGAAAAGGCCAACGTGAATTCCGCCGCGCCGTTGGCGGCGCGGATGCGTCCGAGAATCCTCTCGGAGTTCGTCGGCCAGAGGCATTTTCTTGCGCCGGGCAAACTCCTGACGCGCATGCTGGCGGCCGACCGACTCAGCAGTCTGATCTTTCACGGACCACCCGGCGTGGGCAAGACGTCTCTGGCGGCGGTGATCGCGCGCCACACGCGCGCCAGGTTTCGCTATCTGAGCGCCCCGGCCGCAACGGTCAAAGACATCCGCGACGTGCTGGCGGAGGCCCGGGATCGGCTGGCCACGGGCGCCGGTCGAACGGTTCTTTTCGTCGACGAAATTCACCGCTTCAATCGCGCCCAGCAGGACGTGCTGCTCGATGACGTCGAATCGGGCGTAATCGTGCTGATCGGCGCGACCACGGAGAACCCGTACTTCTCGGTCAACGGGCCGCTGATTTCGCGCAGCACCGTGTTTCGTTTCGAACCGTTGTCCGTCGAGGATGTCGTTCAGTTGCTTCAGTGGGCTCTGTGCGATGTCGAGCGGGGTCTGGGCGCGCTGGCGATCGAGGCGGACCCGGCGGCGTTGCGTTTTCTGGCCCAGATGGCCGACGGCGACGGGCGGAAGGCTCTCACCGCTTTGGAAGTCGGCGTCCGCTCGCAGGCGGCCGGCGCCGAGGGCGGGCCGATAAGATTCGACCTGGAAGTGGCGAGAGAGTCGATCCAGGAGAAGGCCATCCTCTACGACGACACAGGGGATACGCATTACGACCTGGCCAGCGCCTTCCAGAAGAGCATGCGTGGCTCGGATCCGGACGCGACGGTTTACTGGCTGGCGCGCATGCTGGCCGGGGGCGAGGATGTGCGTTTCATCGCTCGACGAATCGCGGTTTGTGCGGCCGAGGACGTGGGAAACGCCGACCCCATGGCGACGGTTCTGGCCGGTGCGGCGGTGCAGATTTCCGAGTTTGTCGGCCTGCCGGAGGCCCAGTTGGTCCTGGCCCAGGCAGCCATTTACATCGCCTGCGCGCCGAAGTCGAACGCCGGCGCCTCGGCGATCTGGCAGGCGATGAGCGACGTGAAGACCGAGCCGACGCGGCCGGTGCCACGCCACCTGAAGGATTCGCACTACGCGGCGGCGAAGAAGGCCGGCATTGGAGCAGAATACAAGTACCCGCACGACTATCCCGACGGTTTCGTGGTGCAGCAGTACCTTTCCGGCTTGCCCAAACAGTACTACGCACCGAAGAACGCGGGATACGAAAAAACGATAGGCCGTTGTTTACAGGAATTGCGAAGGTTGATAGATAGTAGCAGAACGGTCGAGCGTGCAGAATCGCACGAGGATCAGGGGCCGAGGGATGGACAAGGTTGAGCTGCGCCGCCAGTTGCAGAACCGCCTGCTCGCCATACCGGATCAACAGCGTCAGGACAAGAGCAGGAGGGCCTGTCGAAACCTGATCGCCACGGAGCGATTTCAGCAGGCCTCGACCATCATGATGTTTCTGTCGCTGCCCCACGAGGTGGATACCTCCGAGGCGATACTCCATGCCTGGCAGCTTGGAAAGACGGTGGCGGTGCCCAAGATTTCCTGGCAACAGCGGCACATGATTCCGGTGGGCATCTGCTCGCTGGAGACCGGGTTCTCGACGGGGGCATTGGGTTTGCGAAACCCTGTGGACGGTGTGCCGATTCCTTTTGACCAGATCGACCTGGTGGTTTCGCCGGCGCTGGGCTATGACCGCCGGGGCAATCGCCTGGGGCGCGGGGCGGCATTCTACGACCGGTTCTTTGCCAACGAGAAACTGACTGCCGCACGTTGCGGCTTTGCCTTTATCGAACAGGTGGTGGATTCCATTCCCGTTACCGAGACCGACGAGCCCGTCGATTTCCTGGTGACGGACGAGGGAATAATTGGTTGCGACCAACAGAAAGGAGCTTAGGATGGCTCGCTGGTTCTCCAGTCCAAGGCGGAAGCGCGGACAAAGAAACAACACCCTCTACCTCATCGCGGCGGTGGCGGTGTTCGCGATTGTGGTATTCCTGATGTTTCGAGGCAACTCATCGGCTCCCCAGGAGACGGGCGCAGGAGAGGTGACGAACCCTGCCGGTGCGACGTCGGAGCCGGCTCGCTCGGCTCCAACGCTGGCGGCTGTCGGCGCTGGTGGGGCTTCTGCGGCTGCGGCGCGTCCGGCGCCCACGCCGGCGCCTGCCGCCAACACGCCGGAGTCCGCGCCTGCCGAGCCCCAGAGGCAAGAATCGGCGCCCCAGGAGGTCGTTCAGCCTGAACCGGTTGCGACCGATCTGCCGATGCCTGCCGCACCCCCGGCCGACGAGAAGGTAACGGCTGTGGTAGCGGAAGCGATGTCGATGCTGAATTCCCATCCAAGGCAGGTTATTGCCGCCCGGAACAAGCTCAACGAGGCGCTTTCCCTGCCGATGCCGCCGAACCAGCGTCTGGCGGTGAAAGACGAGATGGCGAAGCTCTCGAAGGAGTGGCTGTTCGGTCCGGCCGCTTTTGCCGGCGACCCCCTTTGTGACAGCTATACGGTCCAACCCGGCGATCTTCTGGAGGTCATCGGACGGCGGAACAAGGTTCCCTACGAGATGCTGATGCAGATCAACAACATCTCCCGCCCGCAGAGTCTTCAGGCAGGCAAGACGATCAAGGTCATCAAGGGACCGTTTCACGCCAAGGTGTATCGTTCCACGTTCACTCTCGATCTGTACTTGCAGGACATGTACGTTCGCAGCTTCAAGGTGGGCCTGGGCCGGACCGGCTACGAAACGCCCACCGGCCTGTGGCGCGTACAGGAGGGCGGCAAGCTCATCGCGCCGACCTGGACTGATCCGGACACGCAACGGGTATACAAGTCCACCGATCCCGACTATCCGTTAGGTTCGCGGTGGATCGCCCTGGACGGCATCGACGGCGAGGCCAAGGGACGCACCGGATTCGCCATCCACGGCACCAAGGAGCCGGAGCAGATCGGCACTGCCGGCTCCCGGGGATGCATCCGCATGTTCAACGGAGAGGCGATCCTCGTCTACAACATGCTCTTCCCGCTCTACTCCAAGGTCGAGGTTCTGGATTAGCCCGTTCGTCCAGCGAGCCGCCGTCCGCATGCAAAAGCAAAGAGATGGCATTGCTGCCATCTCTCGGAATGCATCGTTCGGCCTGAGAAGCAGGCCAGTCCTGCGTCAGGCGGATTCCTTGCGGACCTGCTGCTTTGCCGCCACGAGGGGGGCCTTGCCTTCGACGATGTCCCGCGTGATCACGTATCGGGCCGGCTTGGGCTCCTCGGGCAGTTGATACATCAGGTCCACCATCATCTCCTCGGCAATCGACCGCAAGGCTCGGGCGCCGGTGTCGCGTTTGAGGGCCTTTTGGGCCAGGGCCTGGAGGCCGTCTTCGGTGAACTCCAGCTCGGCGTCCTCCATCTCGAAGAACCGCTTGTACTGCCGAACCAGGGCGTTCTTGGGCCGGGTGAGGATATCGATGAGGGCCTCCTCGTCGAGGGCGTCCAGCGTCGCGATCACCGGCAGACGTCCGACCATCTCCGGGATCATCCCGAACTCGATGACGTCCTCGGGGATCACCTGCTGTAGCACGCTGCTCAGATCGGCCTTTTCATCGGACTTGCCCGACAGCTCGGAGCCGAAGCCAATCATCTTGCGGCCGAGCCGTTTCTTGATGATGTTTTCCAGGCCGACGAAGGTCCCGCCGCAGATGAAGAGGATCTCCGTCGTGTCCATCTGGATGTACGACTGCTCGGGATGTTTGCGGCCGCCCTGGGGCGGAATGTTCGCGGTGGTTCCTTCGAGCATCTTCAGAAGGGCCTGCTGGACCCCCTCGCCCGAGACGTCGCGCGTGATCGAGACGTTCTGATAGGTCTTGCCGATCTTGTCGATTTCGTCGATGTAGACGATGCCGCGCTGGGCCTCCTCGATATCGAAGTCCGCCGCCTGGAGCAGCCTGAGCAGGAAGTTCTCGACGTCCTCGCCGACATATCCGGCTTCCGTAACGGTCGTGGCGTCGCAGATCGCGAAGGGTACTTCGAGCTTCTTGGCCAACGTCCGGGCCAGCAGCGTCTTGCCGCAGCCGGTCGGGCCGATCAGCAGGACGTTGGATTTGTCGATCTCGACGTCGCTGTCGCCGATGTCGCTGTGCAGGAGCCGCTTGTAGTGATTGTGGACGGCCACCGACAGGTATCTCTTGGCGTTGTCCTGGCCGATCACGTACTGGTCGAGATACTCTTTGATCTCTCTGGGCTTGGGCGTTTCTTTCGTCCTCCGTCGCGGGACGGTCCCCTGGCGGCGGTTCTGCTTGATGATGTTGTGGCACAGCTCCACGCATTCGGGGCAGATGAACACATTGTCCGGGCCTTCGATGAGGGTGTCGGTCTGGCTGCCCGCCCGTCCGCAGAAGCTGCATATCGCACGTGACTTTCTGGTTCCAGATTGTTTCGTCATGTTCCCTGTCCTGTTTGTCGGTCCATTTTCAGTGAAGGCCCTATTCTACTGCCAAGCCGGCGTCTTGTCTGCCCTTTGCCCCTGAGAAAGTCAGGTTCCACGATCAGCTTCGGTTGTCGGCCGGGTTTCTACTGCCAGGACTGCTTCTTGAGCAGCCCGTCGAGCGTCTCGACCTGGAGCGTCAATTCCGGCTGGAAGGCCGCACTGTCCATGTAGCTCAGCAGGCTGCGTAACATTTGGCGAGCCGCCGGACGTTTCTCGAGATCGGTCCGCAAGTCGATGCTGCAGACCAGCAGCTTGCCGTCTCCGACGGCTCCTTCAAAGACCAGGCCCAGCTTGCGGTTGCGATTCCAGTCGTCGATCACCTGGACGATCGGCTCCAGCTCTGCGCTGAACGCGTCGAGCACCATCGCCTTCGAGTTCCGGATGAGGTCCTGCCATTGCCAGTTGCTGTGGAATTCCGTCGGAAAGCCTGACAGCGCCGGGTGTTCTGGATCGCAAAGAACGCCCAGCGTATGCGGGGGCTGGCCGTTGGTCCATTGCGTGTTCCAGAAGATCGTCGTGAATCCTGCGGGCACATCGCTCGCGACGTTTTCCGGATTCGGCATCAGCAGCACGTTTCGCCCTTCCCGCAGGGCACGCAAGGCATTGACGTCCAAGTGCTCCACGATCAGGACGTTCCGGGCGGCCGGTGGATCGACGCGGCCGGGGTAGACCCATATGTCCCACGAGTTGCCGTAGCCGGTTCCCTCGATGTCCACCGCGATGACCAGCTTCGCCGGCGCCTGAGCCTGCGACAGATCGAGCTCGATCGCGCCGACGCGATTGTCGTTGCCGAGGAGAATATCCTGGACAGGAAACCGGCCCGAAACCATGGGGCGCCCGTCTGCACACCGCACCTGCCAACGCACAACCGCGTCCTTGATCGGCGCTGGTCCGAAGTGGGCGATCTGGACCTGCCCCTCGAACGTTTCGTGGCTGGTCCATACGCACTTGGGCATCCTCAGCAATGGCACGGTCTCGCTGCAGAAGCGACGGTATTCCTCAGGTTTGACATAGCCCTTGCACTCCCAGAACGGATCGAGCACGCCGACCAGCGCCGTGCCCTGTCCGGGGAAATCGTGCAGGTCGAGCAACTGGAATCCGCCGAAGCCGGGCGTTCGCAGAGCGGCCTCGATCTCCTCCTTGTACAGGATGGTCTGGAGTTTGCCCGACGCGATCAGAAAGTCGCGGGCCTGGTCAAGCATGCCGTGTGCGTCGAGCGAATCGCGGAAGATCTCGAAGTTCTTCGCCCTCAGCACGCCCTTGTACTTCTTGATCTCGTCGAAGTTGGGATAGACGCACCACTGTCCAATTTCGTGAGAAATGATGGGGACCGGGTAGTCCTTGACGAAATCGGCGTAGTCGAGGTCGGTGGTCAGGTCCTCGGCGTTGAAGCGGCTCGCCAGGCCGGCGCCCCACTGGTGGCCTCGGGGGCCGGGCGTTGAATGGTAGTCGTTCTGTGGGATGATCGGCCAGCCCGCGCCGCTGGTGTAGACGCGCCGCGGGTCCTTGCCCTTCCAATGCTCCACGAGCTTTCCGAGGTATTCCTTCTGGCGGTCGCCCGCCGGTTCGTTGCCATAGGCGAGCATGCAGAACGACGGATGATTGCCGTAGGTCTTCAGGATGCGGTCCGACTCGGCGTAGATCCACTCGTCAATGGGTGCGCCATCCCCGATCGTCGGTCCGCTGTTGGTCCAGGCGGCGCACTCGATGTGGTACATCACACCCATCTCATCGGCCGCGAGGAACGCTGCTTCCGGCGGACACCACGAATGAAAACGCAGATGGTTGAGGCCATGGGCCTTGGCGGCGGCGAGGACCTTGCGCCATGCTCCTACGTCCGTCGGCGGATAGCCGGTCAGCGGGAAGATGCAGCATTCGAGCGTGCCGCGAAGGAAGGTCTTGCGCCCGTTGAGCGTGAACTGCGTCCCCTGCGCGGCGAATTCCCGCATGCCGAAGACGACTGTCCGTTCGTCTGCGAAATCCTTCCCCTGGATCGACACCCTCAGGCGATACAGGTTCGGCGAGAACTCGTCCCACGGCCGCACGTCGTCGCCCATCGCATAATCGACCTCCACGATCTGATTCGCGTCCTCCATCGCAAACAGCTCGGACCTCTCGGCCACCTTGTGCCTTCGGCCCGAATTGAAGCTCGTTGCCTGAAGCGTCAGCGTCCCCGCGCTCCTCTGGCCGCTATGGCTGGCGATGGTGACGCGAACCTTGGCGTCCCGGTGCTCGATGTCCGGATAGACCTGCACGTCGGCAATTTGAACATCGTCATACGCTCGCAGTTCGATGTCGCCGATGATGCCGTTCCAGTTGGTCTGCGTGTGGTCGGAGACGCTGTGCGCGTTGACACCGACGCCGATCTTGACCGTGTTGTCCACGCAGATCGTCAGGGTGTGCCGGCCCTTGCCGAGCACGCCGAGATCATATTCGTGGGGCACGCTGAGGCCGTTGTTCGAGCCGACCGACTGGCCGTCGACCCAGACCTGAGTCTCCCAGTGACATCGTTCGAGGAACAGCACGATCCGTTTGGCGTTCCACTTGCCGGGGATGTGGATTTCCTTCTGGTACCAGGCGGGTCCAACATAGTGTTTGACTGGAGTCAGCCAGAAGGGCACTTTGATGTTGCCCGGCTGGCGGTAAGGCTCATACTTTTCGGCTGTGAACCAGGACTGGTCCACGATCTGGCCGGTCCACGCCGTCTCGACGGTCACTTCGTTGCCGTAGCCGTTCTCCCGCATTGACCCGGGCAGATCGATCTTCTGCGAGGGCACCTGCTCAAAGCATCGCTCGGTCAGGCCTTCGTTGTCGAAATCTGCACGGAACCGCCACGTTCCGGCCAGCGACCGTGCCTCCCGGGCGTCCGTCGTGTCCGTCTGGAAAAGGGCGACCGCCGCGTACAGTGTCAGGATGATGGCGATTGTGTTCCAGTCGATTGATTTGCCGTGCTTGCCGATCATGCTGTCTCCTCACCATTGTGCAACTGGGAATCCTGTGGTCATTGTTTCGCGTTTTCCGCGCGTGTCAACTGGTTTCTGACCCGGCGTGCGCCTGGCCTCTCGCGCAGGGACGATGCGCGATCTCCGGCGGCTGGCCGGCCGAATCGTCTCCTGTCTGGACGTTACACGTGAGAGGCGGCGAACTCGGCCCCTCGCCGCAGGGCTTCGCTGTTGGCGGGGATCGTCTTGTGATGCCGCTCGGCCAGCACGTCGGCCAGCGCCGCGGCGGCCTGCTGGGCCGTCAACGGGCCTCGAACGCCCAGGTAGGCGCCGAGCATGACCATATTGGTGCTTTTGGGGCTGCCCGCCTGGATGGCGATCTCCTCGGCCGGCACGCCGATGACCTGCACGCCGTCCGGGACGGAATGAACCTCTTCGATCAGCGAGCTGTTGAAGATCAGTTGCCCTCCAGGTCGCAGTCGCGGCGCGAACTTGCTCAGCGACGCCTTGTTGCAGATGACCAGGGCCGTTGGCGCGCTGACGATGGGACAGGCGATGGGCCTGTTCGACAGGATCACCATGCAGTTGGCGGTCCCGCCGCGAACTTCGGCGCCGTAGGAGGGCATGTAGGTCACTTCCAGGCCGGCCTTCATCGCCGCCTGGGCCAGCAGCTTGCCCGCCAGGATGATCCCCTGACCGCCGAAGCCGGCGATGACGATCTCTTCGTACAATCCATTCGTCGATGCCATCGTCAACCCTTCAACCGCGCGATCGGAAAGGCCTTGCACATCTCCTCTTCGATCCACTTCATGGCCTTCGCCGGTGACATGCGCCAGTACGTCGGGCACGGCGAGAGGATCTCCACGAGCGACAGACCCGGCGCATCGTCCATCTGGAGCCCGAAGGCGTGCTTCATGGCCGCCTTGGTGCGTTTGATGCCGGGCACGCCGCTCAGGGCGCATCGCTCGACGTAGACCGTGCCGGGCAGAAGGGCCAGGATCTCGGAGACCTGA
The DNA here is from genome assembly GCA_012744475.1 of Phycisphaerae bacterium. Lineage (GTDB taxonomy): Bacteria > Planctomycetota > Phycisphaerae > Sedimentisphaerales > Anaerobacaceae > Anaerobaca. Next base: position 80,650 of record JAAYBV010000065.1, on the reverse strand, counting down.
AGCGGATAGCCCTGGCCGTTGCTCGGATTGCGACCCTGCTGCGTGGTGGCGGTGATCTGGCCGAGCATGGTGGTCGGCGCCATCTGCCCGCCCGTCATGCCGAAGACCGCGTTGTTGATGAAGATCACGGTGATGCGCTCGGCGCGATGGGCCGCGTGGATGATCTCCGCTGTGCCGATGGCGGCCAGGTCGCCGTCGCCCTGATACGAGAAGATAATCTTGTCGGGATTGGTCCGCTTCATTCCCGTCGCGACGGCAGGCGCCCGACCGTGGGCCACCTCGATCATATCCACGTCGAGGTAGTTGTACGCCAGCACCGCGCAGCCCACCGGCGCGATTCCGATCGTGCGGTCCTGGATGTTGAGCTCGTCGACGACCTCGGCCAGGAGCCGATGCGCGATCCCATGGCCGCAGCCGGGACAGTAGTGTGTCGAGCAATTCTTCAAAACAGATGTTCGCTGGAACACGGTGTTCATGTCTCTCTGCCTTGCGGCGTCGTGCAAGCAGTCGAATCCCGATGAACATCGGGAAGCAGGCAAGCTATGCCGCGCCGGCTGGAATCGTCAGTTGTCGAATCTTCTCCAGGACTTCTTCGGCGGTCGGTACGCCGCCGCCGGGTCGTCCGTGCAGCAGGACGGGACACTTGCCCGCCACCGCCAAGCGGACGTCCTCGACCATCTGTCCGCAACTCATCTCGACCGCCAGGAACATCCGGAACGTGTCCGCGGCGCTGCCGATCTGTTCGGAGGGAAAGGGCCACAGCGTGATCGGACGGATCATTCCGGCGCGGATCCCTTCTTCGCGAGCCTGATCTACCGCCGCCCGGGCGATCCGCGCGACGATGCCGTAGGCGACGATGATGATCTCGGCGTCCTCGATCCGGTACTGCTCGCAAAGAACCTCGTTGTCCTGGATCTGCCGATACTTGGCCATGAACCGGTTGTTCAGCTCCTCCAGCGCCCCGTCGGCCAGGTACAAGGATCGCACGATGTTCTGTTTTCTGTCCTTCATGCCGGTCAACGCCCACGGTTTGGGCGGCAATTCGCGCCGGGGTTTCGGATCGAGCGTTACCGGCTCCATCATCTGGCCCAGGATCCCGTCGGCCAGCACCATCACGGTCATGCGATACTGATCGGCCAGGTCGAAGGCCAGAGGCATGCAATCGGCCAGCTCCTGCACGCTCGCCGGGCCCAGCACGATCGTGCAGTAGTCGCCGTGGCCGCCCCCCCGCGTGGCCTGGAAGTAATCCCCCTGCGAAGGGGCGATGTTTCCCAGGCCGGGCCCGCCTCGCATGACGTTGACCACGACCGCGGGCAGCTCCGCCCCGGCGAGATAGCTGATCCCTTCCTGCATCAGGCTGATGCCCGGGCTGGAGGAGCTGGTCATCGCCCGTTTGCCGGTTGCGGCGGCGCCGAAGACCATGTTGATTGCCGCCAGCTCGCTCTCGCTTTGTACGAAGACGCGGCCCTCCTGGGGCATCCGTTCGGACATGTAGGCGGTGATCTCGTTCTGCGGCGTGATCGGGTAGCCGAAATAGGCGTCGCACCCGGCAACGATGGCCGCCTCGGCCAGCGCCTCGTTGCCGCACATCAGAATCCGCTCACTCACGCTTTCTCCTCGATCAGATGTGACGCGCTGTGCTTCTCGGGCGCGGCCACGATCCGGATTCGCTCCATCTGGTCCCGGCAGACCTGGATGATCCCCTCAGGGCAGATGATCGCGCACTGGGCGCAGCCGATGCAGTCGCCGTCCGTCTTCTGCGCCGGGAAATAGCCGTTCTTGTTCGACTCCTTGGAGATCACGATACTCTTCTTGGGGCAGACCACCACACACAACCCGCAACCCTTGCAACGTTCGGTGTCGATGACGATCTTGCCTGCCATGCCGTCTGTCCTTCTATCCACATGCCCGTGTGTCGAGGGGCCTATCTCGTGGTCAAAACCCCGCCTGAGTTTACCCCATGCTACCTGGACGGTTCAACCGTGTAAAGCGGAAATCTCCTTCCTGCCGGACCTCCTGAAAAGCCGCTGAAGTCGACCGCTTGTCAGCGGCGACGAGTTCTGGTCTACTATCGCGCATGGAGAGCCAACGATTCGATCTGACGGGCAAGACAGCGCTGATCACAGGCGCCGGACGCGGGATTGGCTTGGCGATAGCGCGAGCTCTGGCTGAGCATGGTGCCGACGTGATACTGGTGGCGCGCAGTGCCGATCAGCTCCAGATCGCTGCCCGGGAAATCGAGGCCGGGATAGGCCGCCATGCGTGGACACTTGCCTTCGATCTCAGCAAGACCAACGGCGTGGAGCATCTGTTCTCCGACGCCGTCGAGGCTGCCGGTGGGGTAGATATCCTCGTCAATTGCGCGGGCACGACCGTCCGCAAGCCGACCGAGGACCTCTCGCTGGAGGACTTCCGTCGGGTGATGGATGTGAACCTGACGTCTGCGCTGGTGCTGTCGCAGGCCTTTTGCCGGCATTGCCGCAGCGCAGGCAAGCCCGGAGGCATCATCAACATCGGTTCGTTGGCCTGCCATGCGGCCCGCCCGACGATCGCGCCCTACACGTGCAGCAAGATGGGTCTGCTGGGCCTGACGAAGACGCTGGCGGTCGAATGGGCTCCCTACGGGATCAACGTCAACGCCATCGGTCCCGGCTACATCGCCACCGAGCTGACGGTCCCTCTCCGGAAGGACCCCGAATTTGATCGGTGGGTGCTGGCCAAGACGCCTCTGGGCCGATGGGGTACGCCGGAGGACCTCGTCGGCGTGGCGATCCTGCTCGCCTCGAAAGCCGGCGACTTCATCACGGGCCAGATCTTCTACGTCGATGGCGGCTGGACCGCCCTGATATAGACTCCTCCACTATGACGACAGGACCACGGGAGTGCCTTTTATGAAGCCGCTCAAGCTCAAAGCCTCGGCCAGCATGCTGTTTCTCTGGATTCTCATTGCCGGCCAACTGTTCTGCGGCCGGGCAGCGGCACAGGCAAAGGACGCGATACTTCAGGTGCATCTCCGCAAGCGTGTCGCGCTACCCGATACGCCCGACGGATATCGCTTTGAATGCCAGACGGCACAGTGGAATCCTGCCGAGACCGCGATCATCGTCTGCGACATGTGGGACCGCCACTGGTGCCAAGGTGCATCGCGGCGTGTCGCCGAGCTGGCGCCGGTGATGAACCGTGTCGTGTCCATCGCCAGACAGAAGGGCGTTCTGGTCATCCACGCCCCGAGTGACACGATGGACTTCTACCGGAACCATCCGGGACGCAGGATCGCCAGGGACGCGCCGAGGGCGGCCAATCTGCCGGACGGTATCGCCAAATGGTGCAACTGGAAGGACAAGGCCGAGGAGCAGGCGGGCTATCCGATAGATCATTCCGACGGCGGGTGCGACTGCGAACCGAAGTGCCCATCGTCGCTGCCCTGGACCAGGCAGATCGATGCGATCGAGATCAGGAACAGAGACGCCATCAGCGACTCGGGCGTCGAAATCTGGAACCTGCTCGAACAGCGGAAGGTCAAGAACGTTGTCCTGATGGGCGTGCACACCAACATGTGCATCCTGGGCCGACCCTTCGGGCTGCGCAACCTCTCGCGGTTCGGCAAGAACGTCGTGCTGATGCGCGACCTGACCGATGCGATGTACAATTCGGCCATGCCGCCCGAGGTGAATCATTTCACGGGAGTCGATCTCGTGGTGGGCCACGTCGAGCGGTACGTCTGTCCGACGATCGCCTCGACGGACCTCACGGGCCGGCCGCCGTTTCGATTCGTAGAAGACCAGCGGCCCCTGGTGGTTTTCCTCTCGGCCGAAGACGAATACTTGGCCGCCGAGACCTTGCCCGGGTTCGCCCGTGAACTGGAGCTCGAACACGATCTCGCCTGCCAGATCATCCAGGGCAGCACCGAAAAGAGCGGCCCCGACCGGCACGAGATCTCGGGCATGGAAATCCTTGCCCAGGCCGACCTTGCGATTGTCTACGCGCGTCGAAGAGCCTTTCCCGTCGAGCAGATGAAGCACCTGCGCGACTATCTCGATCGAGGCGGCCCGTTGATCGGTCTGCGGACCGCCAGCCACGCCTTCGATTCGCGCGGCAGCGGCCCGGCCGGCCACGCCGACTGGCCCGCGTTCGACGCCGATGTGCTTGGGGGCAACTACCACAATCACTACGGCGCCGGCCCCGTCTGCACGGTGACTCGCGCTGCCGGCGTGGGGAACCATCCCATCCTTGCCGATGTCAGGTTGCCGCTGGTCAGCAACGGATCGCTCTACAGGACCAGTCCGCTGGCGCAGACCGCAACGCCGCTTCTCGTCGGCGTCATCCCGGGCCAGGAGCCCGAGCCGGTCGCCTGGACCAACCGCTACAAGCAGTCACGCATCTTCTACACCTCGCTCGGTCACCCCGACGACTTCCGGAATCCGCAATTCCGCAAGCTGCTTCGCAACGCGGTCGTCTGGGCGCTCGACACGCCCTGAGTGAGCTGCATGGGACCCATAGGACGCAGAGGACCTATAGGACCCATTGCACTTTCTGCGCGGAATTTGCTTCATACCCTGTCAACCGATGGGCTACGATAATCGTCTGGAGGAGGTAGTTGGAGTCGTAGCCTTGACACCAGTGACAGACGAGAGCCTCATGGCCGCCCATTTGCGTGGAGACAGGGCGGCGTTTCGCGAGCTTGTCGAGCGGTATGCCGACGGCCTGCTGAGGTACTTAGTTCATATGACCGCAAACCGAGACCAGGCCGAAGACCTTTTTCAGGAGACCTTCAAGAAGGTCCACGAAAAGGCCCACACGTATCGCGGCCCGGTCTTCAAGAGCTGGCTTTTTACCATTGCCACGCGGGCGACGATCGACCACCTGCGACGTCGCAAACGCTCGGCGATGCTCTCGTTGGATCAGGAGGCTGACTGCGGACAGGACAGTGGCTCGTCGCTGGCGGAGACCCTTGCGTCCGAAGACGCACCTGACCCGGCCGACGAGCTGGTCCGAGAAGAACGCAAACAACAGGTCAGAGAGGCCGTCGCGAGCCTTCCCGTCAAGCAGCGGGCCGCCCTCGTGCTGGCCTACTATCAGCAGCTCAGCTACCGCGAGGTGGCCGACGTGATGGGCTGCTCGCTCGGCACGGTCAAGACCCAGATGTCCCGGGCCCTTGCGACGTTGGCACGCAGGCTGCCCGAGTCGATTAGTGTGACGAAATGAATGGACATTGCACGGAACAACAACTCATCGACTACGCGTTCGAGCTGGCCTCGGAGGCCCAGATGCACGAGATTCGCGCGCATCTGGACGGCTGTGAGGCTTGCCGAGCCAAGCTCGATGGCTTGAAGGCCAAATTCTCCACGCTGGACCTGCTTCGCGAAGAGATGGGGGCCTCGCCTGCGCTGATTGCGAGCACCATCGAGGCCGCGACCGGGGCGAAGCGTCCGGCGATCTTGCGGCTGTGGGCGCGGCCGTGGCTTGGCGCCGTTGCGGCGGTGGTCATCGTGGGCGTCGCGTTGCTGGTCGTTTCAACGTTCGGGCCGGGCCGCAAGGCGCCGCAGCCTGTGACCGAGAAGTCGTTCTCTCAGGAAAACCTCAGTCAACGCACTCTCGACGTACCGGCCGCAGCCGAACCGGAAAAGCTCGTTGCTGCGGACAGATCGCTGCGCAGCGACGCCGCAGCACCAACGGCTGGGTGGCAGCCTCAAGCGAAGCTTGGGGATGGCGCTGTCTCGAAATCATCCCCTATCCCGACCGACGCCGGTGCGGGATTGACGCTGGCACGCACAGAGATTGATGAGAAGCCTCCGTTCGCGCCGGCCAGCGCGATCGAGCTGGTTGTGCTGCCGCGTCGAGAGAACGTCCAACTGACGATCTACAACGGCGCCGACCTGACGCTGGTCCGCGAACAACGCCACCTGACGCTGAAGAAAGGCTGGAACTGGCTCCAGTTCATGTGGGCCAATACGCTGATCGATCCGACCAGCCTGAGCCTTGAACCGACCGAGCACAAAGACCATGTGCAGGTCCAGCAGCTTGTCTTCCCGCCGCGATTGCGGGAACTGGGCCGCTGGCTGATTCGGTCGGAGGTCGAGGGCCAGGTCCCGTTCGAATTGACGTACATGACGAGCGGCCTGGCCTGGCGGGCCTTCTACATGGGCACGCTCTCGCTCGACGAGCGCTCGATGCGGCTGGAAGCCTACGTCCGCGTCGACAATGCCAGCGGCGAAGACTACGACGACGCCCAAACCCGCCTGCTCGTCGGCAAAGTCCACCTGCTCGACCAGATCCGCGATCTCGCCCAGAGGCAGTATGCCTACGACGACCCGCGATCCAGAGGAATGGTCGGCGGCTTGGGTCTGGACGACGCCGAGCTTCGGAATGAAGAGGCGTCTAATCGCATACTCTCATACGAATGGAAGGGCCAGGTCCTTGATGAGTTGGATCGCAAGGAGATCGTCAAAGAAGGGCTCAGCGAGTACTTCCTCTATACAATTGGGGGGACCGAGACGATTCCGAACGAGTGGGGCAAGCGTCTGCTGTCGTTTGAGGCCGACGATGTTCCCGTAACCAGCCTGTACAAATACGACGAAGAGCGGTGGGGGACCGACCCAATTCGATTCGTCTCGTTCGCCAATGACACCGAGCACAAGCTGGGCGAGACGCCGCTGCCGGACGGGTCGGTGAGAATCTATGCGCAGACCGATGCGGAAAAGCACCTCGCTTACATCGGCGGCACGGAGACGAAGTACATCCCGGTGGGTGAGGAAGTCGAGCTGAATCTCGGTCCGGCCCGGCTGGTCAAGGTCGAGCCGGTGCTACTGGAGTTGCGAACCGAGAACCATACGTTCGACAGCAAGGGCAACGTGGCCGGCTGGGACGAGGTCCGCTCCTGGAAGATCGAGATCGCCAACGCGCGGACGCTGCCGGTGGACATCGAGATCACGCGCGGCTTCGACACGCCGCGATGGGAATTGAAGACGGAGAATCCGACGGCGACGTATGAGAAACATGACGTGACCCACGCCCGATTCAAACTCAAGGTCGGGCCGCGAAGTAGAGAGATGTTGACGTACACCGTGACGACGTATCACGGCGCGAGAGAACAGGTGTTGATTCAGAAAGAGCAAAGCGCACAACGTTGATTTCTTTGGGAGATCGAAACATGAATGCGAAAAGACTGATTCTGTCGGCGACGATCGCCTTGCTGCTGGCCGGCTCGATGACCCAGGCGCGGATCAAGCTGGTGGCGCTGCCCGAACGAGCGGCCACCATCATTCGCCTGGACAACCCCAACGCCACGTTGATTGAAGAGGAGCGCGTCCTGACATTGCAGAAGGGACATAACAGCGTGGACTTCTCCTGGAAGGGTGTGCAGATCGACGAGGATTCGATCCGCCTGGAGATTCTCGACCATCCCGACGGCGTGAACCTGCTGAGCGTCAGCTACCCGCCGGGCGAGGCGGCCCTGGTCTGGGAGATCAGCAGCGGGGGCGACTACGCCGAGACGGTGCGGATCAGTTACCTGCTGAGCAACATCGACCGCCTGATCACCTACAAGGCCGTTGCGGACAAGGCCGAGACGAAGGTCGATCTGAAGAGTTATGTTGTGCTGCGCAACTTCTCGGGCGAGGATTTTGACAAGGCCCGCATCCTGCTCGATTACGGCGAAGCCTTCGAGCAGGGCATCGACCACGAAGAGACCAAGCAGGTGTTGTTCCTGAAAAGCCCGACCGTCCCGATCCGCAAGATCTGGACCTTCGACGCCGCCAGGTTGCCCTGGGACCCGGAGCAACTGGAGAACCAGAACGTCGGCGTCCCGGTCAGCTACCGCATCCTCAACGACGCCGCCAGCGGCCTGGGCCAGTTCGCGATGTGGGGGGGAAAGGCGCGCCTCTTTCAGGACGACGGCCACGGCAGCACGATCTTCCTGGGCGAAGACAACGCGCCGCTGGTGCCCGTGGGCGAGAAGATGGAGCTGTACATCGGAGACAGCCGCGACATCGTGGTCACGCAGCGGAAAATGCGCGATGCCCAGATCAACCTGCGCAAGAACGACTCGGATCGCGTCGTGCTGTACGACACCGATGAGATCATCACCGCGAAGATTGAGAACTTCAAGGACAGCCCCGCGATGCTGACGATGATCCAGCACATCGAAGGGCAGTGGGACATGGAAGAGTGCAATCTGAAGTACGTAAAGAAGGACGCGGGCACGCTGGAGTTTGAGATCGAACTTCCCGCGCGGACGGACGCCGGACCGGCGGTCAAGGAGCTGACCATGCACTACCACCGGCGCAACATCCGCAACTGACGATTCCGCCATGTCCTTTGGAGAACTAAAGGAGCACTCTGATGAAACGTGTTACGACATTCTTGCTGATATTCGCGATCAACGGCGCCTTGCAGGCCAAGGTCGACCTGACCACGCTGCCGACGCGCGACACCGTGCAACTGACGATCTACAACTCGGCCGACATGACGCTCGCCCGCGAGAGCCGGTCGCTGACGCTCAAAGAAGGCGCCAACGCGCTGCAATTCTCGTGGGAGAACACACTGATCGATCCGACGAGCCTGGAGATGCTGCCCAAGGCAAACGCCGACGCCATCGACATTGCCGAGTTGGTCTATCCACCTCGCGTGCGCAACGTGGGTCTGTGGAACATCGCCAGCGAAGTCAGCGGCAAGGTCCCCGTCGAGATCACGTACCTGACCAGCGGACTGACCTGGCGGGCGTTCTACATGGGCACGCTGTCGGCCGACGAGAAGACGATGCGGCTGCAAGGCTACGTCCGCGTGACCAACAACAGCGGCGAAGACTACGAAAACGCCCAGGTCCGCGTGATCGTAGGCAAGGTCCACCTGCTCGATGAGATCGCCGAGCTGGCCCGGCGCGAGTACCCCTACGGCCGGCCGGGAGTCGTCGGACCGATGCCCCAGTTGCCGGCGGCCCCTGCTGCCGCGATGCTGCGTAAAGCGGCGCGCGGGCGCGAAGTCATGGCGATGGCCGAGATGGCCGCGCCCAAGGAGATCGTCAAGGAAGGGCTCAGCGAGTACTTCCTTTACACGATCGAGGGCACTGAGACGATCCCCAACGGCTTCTCCAAGAGGCTCCAGAGCTTCGATGTCGGAGGCGTGCCCGTCGTGAACCTGTACAAGTACGAGGCCGAGCGATACGGCGACCAGGTGATGCGTTTCCTGAGCTTCAAGAACGACACCGAGCACAAACTGGGCGAGACGCCGATCCCCGACGGCACGCTGAAGGTCTATCGAGGCGTGGATGACGCCAAACACCTGTCGTACGAAGGCCAGTCGTCGTTCAAGTACATCCCGGTGGGCGATGAGGCCGAGCTGAACCTCGGCGCGGTCGCGGACGTCGTAGTCGAGCCGAAGCGGATGGAGGTCAAGACCGACAACTATCGGTTCGACCGCAACCGCAACGTCGCCGGCTGGGATGATATCGAGACGTGGAAGGTCGAGGTCCGCAACACGCGGGATGTTCCGGTGAAGGTCGAGATCCGGCGGAACTTCGATTCGCCGTACTGGGACATCGCCCGCAGCGGATCGAGCGACGGCTATGAGAAAGTGGACCTCGACACGGTCAAGTTCACCATCGAACTGGCCGCACGCTCGCAGAAGACGTTCGAGTATACCACGACCATGTACCAGGGCGTCCGCACCGAAGACTGGCAGCGCCGCTCGCGATAACATCCTTGAACGGGGTAGGGTGGGCAATGCCCACCATGTACCGGAGACGGTGTGCGATGCACACCCTACGAGTGGGAGAACAGGCTCTGATGACGAGACATCGATATACGTTGGTCGCTGCTCTGTTGATGACGGCCGTGGCGTGGGCCGAGGTGGACCTGGTGACGTTGCCTCCGCGGGATGCGGTGCAGTTGACGATCTACAACTCGGCCGACCTGACGCTCGCCCGCGAGAGCCGGGCGCTGACGCTCAAGGAAGGTGCCAACGCGCTGCAATTCTCGTGGGCCGACACACTGATCGATCCGACCAGCCTGGAGATGCAGCCCAAGGCGAACGCCGATGCCATCGACATCGCGGAGCTGGTGTATCCGCCCCGCGTGACGGGCCTCGGCCTATGGAACGTCGCCAGCGAGGTCAGTGGCAAGGTCCCCGTCGAGATTTCGTACCTTACCAGCGGTCTGTCCTGGCGGGCATTCTACATGGGCACGCTGTCGGCCGACGAGAAGACGATGCGGCTCCAAGGCTACGTCCGCGTGACCAACAACAGCGGCGAGGACTACGAGAACGCCCAAGTCCGTGTGATCGTGGGCAAGGTCCATTTGCTCGACGAGATCGCGGAACTGGCCCGCCGGCAGTATCCCTATGGCCGGCCGGCCGGGCCGGTTGTCGAGGAGAGGCTCGAGATGGACCTGGGTCTCAAACAGGAGATGGAGAAATCCGTGGTACGCTACCTCGGCGCCGTCATGGCGGACTCGGCCCCAACCTCCGCCAAGGAAGTTATCAAGGAAGGGCTCAGCGAGTACTTCCTCTACACGATCGAAGGGACCGAGACGATTCCCAACGGCTGGTCGAAGAGGCTGCTGAGTTTCGACGTCGACGCGGTTCCTGTGGTGAGCCTCTACAAGTATGAGGAAGACAGGTATGGACCGAAGGCCGTTCGCTTCCTGAGTTTCGCGAACGACGCCGAGCACAAACTGGGCCAGACGCCGATTCCCGACGGCACGCTGAAGGTCTATCGCGGCGTCGACGACGCCAAACACTTGTCGTACGAGGGGCAATCGTCGTTCAAGTACATTCCCGTGGGTGATGAGGTCGAGCTGAATCTCGGCGCGGTCGAGGACGTGGTGGTCGAGCCCAAGGCGATGGAGTACCGCACGGACAACTACCGGTTCGACCGCAACGGCAACGTCGCCGGCTGGGACGAGGTGCGCACGTTCGCGGTGACGGTCAAGAATACGCGGAGGATTCCCGTCAAGGTGGAGATCCGCCGGAACTTCGACACGACATACTGGACGCTGGCTCGGACCGGCGACGTGGATGAATACGAGAAGGTGGACGTCGATACCGTCGAGTTCACGCTCCTGCTGCCGGCCGGCTCGCAGAGGCGATTCGAGTACACACTGACCACCTACCAGGGCACCCGCCGCGAAGACTGGGAACGACTCTCGCGATGAAGCTCTTCTCTGACTACTGGAGCTTGCTCAGTTCGGCAATGGCGCGGGCGACGCGGGTGCGATGTTGTTCGATCGGGGCCGGGTCCGTCGTGAAGGTAGTCATGCTCTTCGTGATCTCGGCCGGGACCTCCAGCAGGGCGGCGTAGCTCGCTCGCTGGGATGCCGACAGCCGGCTGCGTTTGGCCTCGATCAGGCGGCTCAGCACCGCAAGGTACTCGTAGTCCTCGATCCCGTCGCGGAGCATCTCCCATCGGATGCTGTCGACCGGGCCTTCGAGGACCGGGGCGCTGGGGTTGGCGTCGGCCGCCGCCACTGGCGGGTAGATGAATCGCCCATCGCCGTTGCCCCAGGGCCGCTTGGCGCCCGCAGGCGTGCTGTAGCCGCTCGTCCAGCCCATCGGGTCCTCATAGGGGTTCTGCGGCTCATTCGGATAGGCAGCCGAACTGGTCCAGTAGTTCGTCTCCCAGACGAGGGTGCCCACAATCTTGCGTTGCCAGGTCTGCCAGAGCCAGATGCGCAGCTCCGTGCCGGGATGGTCGATGAACAGCGTGCAGTAGGGGGCCTTCGGGCCGGTACAGACATACCACCAGAACTGCTCGCCTTGCGCACGCCGCTGCTCGGCGGACTCGTGCTCATACTGCTCGGAGACCGGGCACCAGATGTTGGGTCCGCCGATCAAGGCCGGCTCGACCTGTTCGGTCAGCATGCGGCGGATGTCCGGGGCATTGGCCTTGAGCTTGGCGAAGCCGTTCATGACGAACGCGTAGTCCTTCGGGTCGGGCTCGTCGAACCAGTAGACGAACGCCTCGTCGAGCCAGCCCTTGGCGCGAAGGTGCCGCTCCATCTGCGTGCAATAGTCCTTGAAGAGGGCCTGGTAGTGGGACGTTTGTTCACCGAAGCCGAGCAGTTCCGGCTCGCTCCGCGAGTGGAACGTCCCGCCACCCATACCGGGGATGCCCAGCCGGAACGAGCTGAAGTGCAGGCGGTCGATGGCCTTCTCCATCGCGCGGTCCCAGGCAGAGAAATCGAACGCCACGCGCAACTTGTCGGCGCTCACCTCGGGCAGCGCCGGCGGCTCGAAGTCGCCGCCCTCGATCAGTTCGGCGCCCGTCGTCGCGTCGCGAAGGGAGATGTCGTCGAACCACACCAGGCCGGTGCGGTCGCCCTCGTCGGTCCAGGGCGCGGCCCGCAGGATCAGACGGACGCTCTTGGCGCCCGACGGGAACTTGGTGATGACGCGATCGAACTGCTGCCACTGCCCGTTGCCGTCGACGCCGATGTCGTTGTTGCCGCCCCAGATCCATTGGCCGTCCGCGTCGTGATGGTTCAATGTCACCATGAAGACCTGGTTCGGGACCGCGGTGCGGTACCAGAACGAAAAGCGCAGGCCGCCCGCGGGGATCGGCACGAGCGGGCCGTAAGAGGCGTCGACGTTCAGGTCGGCGCGGTCGTCGAAGATCAGCAGGCAGCGCGTGCCGCCGTGCTTCTCGTTCGTCACCTCCTGCCCGCCTTGCCATTTGCGCTCGGGAGGCCGGATGTCAGGCCACGTCACGCGGACCGGATCGAGCGGCGCCGGGTCGTATGGCGAGATATGGTGGTCGCTGAAGGTGGCCCAATACTTGTCGAGCACCTCGCGCCTCTGGGCCTCCGTGGTCAACTTGTGGTAGCGAAAGACTTCGCCCGGACTGAAGCCGAAGGCGGTCGAGCAGGTCATCTTCTCGGGCAGGGTGAAGTCGTACACCTCGACGCGCAGCCGGACGCGGGCTGTGTAGCCGTCGGCCGTCAGGTTCAGCGCGCCTGAATAGAGTCCGGCGCGGGCGTCGGCCGGGACCTTCACGCGCACCCAGAAGGGTTGATTCTTGCCGGCCTCCAGATCGATCGGGCCGGTCAGCGGCGGCAGCGGGTCGGGCCAGTATCCCGCGACGGCGGTCTTGTCCGTCGGTATCGTGACGTTGACGTAGCGGACTTCGAGCACCTCGATACTCCCGGCCGCGATCGAGGCCCCGTTCGGCCCGGCCAGCGGTCCGACGGCGATCCGCAGACCCTTCAGGGTTCTGCTCGGTCGCACGACGAGCTGTGCCGCCTCGGCCTCATTCTTCGCGGCGGCAATGAGGATCGCTTCGCCGGTCGCGGCGGGCAAAGCCCGATCGCGGCCGATCTTCCAACCCGACGACGCCCACCACAGTACGGGCGAATCATCATTCGCCCCTACCAGCGTCGAGCCGGGCAGCAGCTCGCCATATTGTTCGTTGAGATAATCCTGCGAGGCCGCACCGGCCACAGTCACCGACGCCATGAGAACAACTGCCAGAGAAATGCCCCTTCGCCGCATGATTCGATCCTTTCGCTGTTTGGAACGTGTCCGCAGGGGCGAATGATGATTCGCCCCATACCGCGGGCTATTGTCCGGCTGCCCGTCGGCCCTGTCAAGCAAACGCCCGGCAGCACGTCCCAAGACGATTTTTCAGAAAAATGGAGATTTTCTGTAATGACAAGGCTCATGCAACGTCGTATACTGTATTAGTGCAGTAATACAGTGTGCGGAACACAGGAGCGTTGAGGCGGTATGCTGTTGCAGATCGACCATCATAGCGGCCAGCCCATCTACCGGCAGGTGATGGAGCAGATCCGCCGGCAGATTCTTGCCGGGCACCTGGGCGAAGGCGAGCAGCTCGCCAGTGTCCGCGAGCTGGCAGGCCAGCTCAACGTCAATCCCATGACGATCAGCAAAGCGTACAGCCTGCTGGAGATCGAGGGCCTGCTGGAGCGTCGTCGCGGCGTGGGCCTGTTCGTCGCCCGCATCCGCCGGGATCAGAAATCCCGCTCCAAGGGCGAGATGCTCGAACAGGTCCTCGCCAGGGCGGTCGCCACGGCGGTGCAGTTGGACATCCCCGAGAGCGAAGTTCACGAGTCGATCGAACGGCTCTTCGAACGATACGGTTCCACGATGCGGAGGCAAGAGCATGAGTGACGAGACGATCATGGTGAAGATTCGCGGCCTGAGCAAGCGGTTCGGCCGCACCCAGGCCCTCGACGGCGTCGACCTCGACATCGAGTGCGGTCGGATCATCGGCCTGCTCGGCGCCAACGGGGCGGGCAAGAGCACGCTGCTGCGCCACATCATCGGGCTGTACCTGCCCGACGGCGGCTGGTGCACCACCCTGGGCTGCGACGCGAGCCGGCTCGGTCCGGCGGAACTGGCACGCATCGGCTACGTCCACCAGGAAGGCGAGCTGATCGACTGGATGACCGCTGCCCAACTGATCCGCTACGTCAGCGTCTATTACCCGAACTGGAACAAGGAGCTGGAGCAGCGGCTCGTCGGCGAGTACGAGATTTCGCTCAAGGCCCGCGTCGGCTCGCTCTCGCCCGGCCAGAGGCAGCGCCTGGCGATCCTGATCGCGATCTGCTTCGAGCCGGAGTTGCTGATCCTCGATGAGCCGGCCGCGGCGCTCGACCCGCTGGCCCGCGCGCAGTTCCTCGACCTGCTGCTGCAACTGATCCAGGACCAGAAGCGCACGATCGTGATCTCCTCGCACATCCTCAGCGACGTCGAGAAGGTGATCGACCACGCCGTCATCATGAAGGCCGGCCGGATCGTCGCCGATGCGAGCTTCGACGAGCTGCGCGAAAAGTACAGCCGCGTGCGTCTGACCTCGCTGGCGGGTCCCTTGCCCGAGCCGCTGGACTTCGCCAACATCCTCGAATGCCGCCGCAATCAGTCCGAAGCGACCCTGATCGTACGCGACCTGTCGCCGGACCTGATCGAAGCGGCCGCCGCCCGCATCCACTGCCAGGCCGACGTCCAGCCCCTGCCCCTCGAAGACATCTACCGCCTCGTCGTCGCCTGACATCGCAGAGGGAGACTATGAACATCATCTGGACCAATTGGAAGGTGGCGGTTTGGCGGTATCGGTTCATCGGGCCAGCGGCCGTCACCATTTCCTTTGCTCTAAGTATGGCCATGAGGGATGCATCGAATCCGGTCGATCTTGACACGGAGGTGACAAGTCTCCATGACTTCCCTTGGTTCGATTTTCTCCTGTTTTCATTCGTGGGTTCAGGCACGCTTCATGCTGTCTTCCTTGAGCGGGTAATGACAGCCAAGCCTCTATCGTTCTGCTTGCCGCGGTACGGGCAATCTCTTCGCGGGCTGATTCTCCTGGGAGCGCTGCCTTGGGGCGTGTTTGCGGCTCTCCTCGAAGCGCCGCTGCTCTGGAATGCGGCGTACTTCAGGCGAGGGGCGAGTCCCGAACTTCTCGACATCTGCCTGCGATTCGGCAGCGCATTTGTCGTAGGGGTGGCAACGTGTGTGGGCGTGCGTGCTTCTCGTCTGGTTCTCTCGAAGCTGCAATGGGGGTTTCTGGCGCTGGCTTCCTTCCCACTGGGCATCGTGGCGGTGGCCATGTGGCTCAGTATCGATACGCACGTGACGGCGTCCAGAGTGATTGCCGGCGTGATCGCCATGGTGGTCTTCGTCTTCTTCTGGCTGCGGCTGGGTAACATGCAGTACGTCGCGCGCGGACACCGTTCGATCATCCAGGACGCTATGGACAAGCGCTCCCAGACCGATGTCAAGACGACGGTGCCGTCATGGACCGACGAGCTGCTTCTGGCAAGGGCCGAGCGGCATCCGTTTCTTGGGATCGGCCGGTACACCTGGGCCAGCCTCTATCGGACGTTCGGTGCGTTCTTATGCTGTTGGAAATGGACCCTGGTGGTGGTTCTTGTGTTGTCAGCGGTGCTGGCGGCACCCTTTCAAATGGGAGTCGAGATCGCGTTCCTTTCCACAGGGCTTCTGGCGGCGCAGGTGGGTTTGCCTGCCATCTCCAATCTGCTGCTGCCCGGCGGTCGGCGCGAGCGGTTCAGTGCGACACTGATCACCGTCCTCGCCACGTCTCTGCTTCTCATCGCACTGGCCATCGGCATGGTGGGTCTGTCGGAGATCATTGTCGTAGTGTTTGGTGCCGACGCCGGCGGTCTTGGTCTTCGGCTGCGCAACGTCTGGCTGGCCTGCGTGCTCGTCCCGTGGATGGGCGCCCTGCAACTGCGCCGTTACGGATGGCTCCGAACTGAAAACAGAGCTTTGGTTGCCGAGTCTGGATTCCTCGGGTTGATGACCTTCCGCATGCTTCTCGGCCTATACGAGTGGCCCGCTCAAGCGCGTCTGCTGCTCTTCGCGGCCATCGCCCTGTGCGGCTGGGCGGTCTTCCTGCTGGGCTTGAGAAACGTCTGCAAGCGAGGCTGCCTGATAGAGCAGAAGACGCACGCAGGAGGACAGCCATGAGTATTCTGACGATGAATCTGCGGCAGTTGTACCAGCGGCGGGGGCTTTGGCTGGCGTATTTGATGTTCGCGTTCTACGTCTGTGCCAGTCTGAAGGTGGCGTTGGACGATCCGAGGGCCGGGAAGGGCACGTTCATCGGCCTGATTCTGCTGGCGTTCATGGTCGGCATGATGGCGGCGGTGCTCCAGACGGAGATTCTGACCAAGCCGATGGCGTTCTGTCTGCCGCAACACAGGCGGACCGTCGCGCGGTTCATCGTGACGATTGGGATCGCGACAAACGCCCTCGGGGCGATGCTGTTTCTGTTCTATCCGGGCCTGCCGCTGGTGTGGCGATTGCTGGTGTTGGGTTCGGCGTTTGCGGCCGGTCTGGTGCTCTACTTGGCCGGAGCGTGGTGGGGGTTCTTCGCCCGGCAGCCGATGGCACTGATAGGTTTCCTGGTCGTCATTTTTTTCTTCGGCCAGCGGCTTGGCCTGCACGTCCGCCTCGAACGGATCGTGGTCGCACACCCGGTGGCGGTCATGGCGGCCGGAGTCCTGGCGGCTCTGGCGATGTGGCTGTATCTGACGCGAGCGGACCTGGCCCGGCGCAACTGCCTGTGTCCGTGGATCGGTTTTGCCGAGGTGTTCGACCGCGACAAGCTACGGCGTTCGCCTCATTATCGCAGCGCCGCGCCCTGGACGCGGCTCAAAGACCACCCGCGTCCGTGGGTGGAGAAGCTGTTCCTCGGCTGTATAGTGAAGTGCCGTCCCTTGAGCGTGGCGCGCTGCATGTGGGGGGCGGTCTACAGTTCATTTGCCCTGGTGCTCTCGCAATGGAGGAATGCCTTGTTCCTGGTGGTCGTGATGACGGTCTTCCTCGGCTACCTCAGCGGGCATCTGATGGTGATTCTGTTCGCCGCGCTGCCGATTGTGGCCGGGGCGATGGGTCTGTCCCACGGCGCCCTGTATTCCAGCATGCTTACCGCCGGCGGCCGGCGCGAGCGGTTCACTGCGACGCTGGCGGTCGCGGCGACCGGCGCGATTCTGGTGACGGTGTTCATGGCCCTCGTGGCGGTGCTGTCAGTCCCGCTGTCGCATTTGCTGCCCGAGCTTCACATCTACGGCCAGCGGCTCACCTATCGCGTCATCAGCGCCCGGGTCTTCTACGGGCCCTGGGTTCTGCTGCCCATCGCGGCGATGATCCACCTGGTGTTCTACCGCCGACCGATCCTGTCCATGATTCTGCTGATAGCCCTGATGTACGCTGTGGTTCTGGCCGCCGAGCTATTGTCCCACGACCTCAGACCACTGGTCAATGCCCCCGCTGCCGCAACGTTGGCGGCCCTCTGCTGGCTCGCGTTCATCCTGGTCCTGTCTCGCATCGCCCACAGACGCCCCCTGGTCCGGTAGGGAACGCGCTTGTAGTGTGCCCGTAAGGGCATACATACGTCTGGACGAGGCACTGCGAACCTGCACATAGCGTCTCACGACGCCACTACGAACGAGCAAGTTGGCTTGCTGTCAGCGGGGTAATCGGATACAATAGGCTGCATGATGAAGCTGACCCGAATCACATTCGATCCAAACGTTATGGGCGGCAAGCCTTGCATTCGCGGGATGCGCGTAACCGTGGGCATGATCCTCGGGATGCTTGCGTCCGGCCACTCGCGGGAGCGCATCGTCGAGATGTATCCCTACCTCGAACCACAGGACATCGATGAATCGCTGGCCTATGCGGCCTGGCGGGTCGAAGAGGTCGATCTTCCTCTTGGATCACTGCCCGCATGAAGCTTTTGATCGACATGAACCTCTCGCCCGACTGGGCCGGTTTGCTGTCCGAAGCCGGGTTCGAGTCAGTCGACTGGTCTCGCGTAGGCGACCCGTGCGCCACCGACGCAACCGTCATGGACTATGCGAGAGCCCACGGCTACGTGGTCTTCACTCACGATCTGGATTTTGGAGCGATGCTGGCGGCCACTGGCGCAGAGACTCCCAGCGTCATTCAGGTTCGCATGCAGGACGTCGACCCTGCGTCGCTGGGCGAGACCATGATCGCGCTGCTGCACCGGTGTCGCAGGCATCTGGAGGCGGGCGCCTTGATCTGTCTCGACCCATCCACGGAGAGGGTGAGGCTACTGCCTATCCGCCGTCGCGAGAACTGAGGCAAAACTCCATCATATGTCCAATCCCTGCTGGCACACCCCCATTGGCGATGTGTCCGTGAGGGCACACATCTCTCATGGAGAACGCAACGCCTGACGGCGTCACTACGAACTTGTCAGCCTTCTTCGACGATTTTCATGCCCATCAGCGGCGCGAGGTGGCGGGCGTCGGTCATGTGGTCGCCGTAGAACACCACGCGGTGCAGCAGTGTCATGGCGTCCTCGGTCTCCAGAACGCTGCTCCAGTTGGCGGCCATCTTCCCAGCGTCGCGCACTTCGGTGACGATCTGTGTGCGGCAGCCGTGAACCGCGCGCTTGGGGACCTCGATGATCTTGCCCGTCGAGATCAGCAGCGTGTCCAGATTGACCAGTTTCGTGCGGGTAATGGTCTCGCCCAGGCGGTACTGCACCTCGGGGACGCAGCCGCTGCCGGCGACCTCGGAATGGCCACGCAGCAGGTACGGAGCATTCTTGCCGTCGGGTCCGTCCATCTTCAGCGGCGCGGTGCAATGCGCAGTCCACAGCGCGTTGCGGGCGGTGTCGAACGTCGCGTTGCCCTGGAAGCCCGGCTTGCCGATCATGTACTGGAACAGGATCATCGTCAGCACCGAGTCCATGTCGCCCTCACATGCGGCGGGAATCCCCTTGTCGCGCAGACGGGCGAAGCCCAGGCAGGGGAACCCCTTGGCCAGCCAGCCCATGCAGGTGCCGACGGCCAGCCCCTGGGCCCGTTGCTGCTCCATGAGGTTCTGGAGGGCGATGCTGATGCGGGCGGCCTTGAGGATATCCTCCTCGTTGGGTTCGACGATCTCCTTGGCGTTCTGCGTCCACCAGCGGGCCTCCTCTTTGGCGGCGCGGTCGTCCACGGAAGCCGTCATCTCGTCGAAGAGCTTCTCTTCCACCGCGACCACGTCGGCGCCCAGCCGCTTCTTGACCTCGTCGGGAGACTGCGCGGCCGCGGTGCCGCGAGCGGGCGGGAAGAGCAGGATGCGGGTCTGCTTCATCATGGGCACGATTCGCAGCAGCCGCAGGGCCCGTTCGAGTTCATCGTAGTCGCTGCTGGCCAGTAGGCTGACGCGATGGCCCTGGCGGTGCCAGCGCGGAGCATACATCCAGTCGTGGCCGCTGGCGGGCAGCGAGAAGACGAGCATCGGATGCGCCCCGTCCAGAATCGGTTTCACGACGGCGGTCAGGGCGAAGTTCCGTGTGTTGATCGCCAGGACGGGAACGCCGGGACCCGCCTTTGCCAGCAGGGCGGCCGTCTGCTCGGCGCTCCTGGACTCGCCGATGACCAGCTCGACGTTGCCCAGATCCTTCTCGGCCTTGGCCAGGCGGGCCTTGGCCGCCTCCACCTGCCTGTTGTCGGCCCCCCAGTCGCGGTCCCCCGGCGCCGGTTCGCCGCTGAAGACCACGCAGATTCGCGACTTGCCTCGCGGCTGCGGCGCCGACGCCTGCGAAGCCCAGGCGTGCGTCCATGTCGCGCCGGCCAGCAATAATCCACCCGCCACTCCCGTTCCCAAGAACTCCCGTCGCGTGCAGTGTTCACACATGGCCATGCCTCCGAACAACAGAACGATTGGGTCTCTGGTGTCAACGAACGGATGCGACTATAGCACCGACGGTCCCTCCGTTCAAGAAAAGAACGCCGAGCCTCGTAGACGTTCGGCACGGGCCCTGTGTGACCTATGGATCGCACGAGTTCTCGACGGTGTGGGGCAAGTCGTTGAGAGGGCAGGCTTCGCACCGGGGCGTGGGCTTGCAGAAGTCCTTGCCGACGCGGACGACCAGGGCGTGGAACTCGTTGAACAGTCGCACATCCGGCTCGAGGTTGGATTCGAAGAGGTACTGCAACTGGGTGTAGTCGATGTCCGGCTCGATGAGGCCGTGGCGGACGGCGACGCGAGCGGTGTATGTGTCCACCACGAAGACCGGCCGGTCCAGTGCGTACAGCAGTACCGAGTCGGCGGTCTCTGGGCCGATGCCCGAGATGCCCAGCAGTTCTTCTCGCAGCCGGCGCGTCTCGATGGCGTCGATGGCGTCAAGTCTTCCCTGGTAGTTGTCGAGAAGCCATTGGGTGAAGTTGCGCAGTCGCTTGGCCTTGAGGCGGAAATAGCCGGCCGGACGGATCAGTCGCTCCAGTTCGGCCGTGTCCATCGCGTGCAGCGTGTCCGGCTCCAGGCACTTGGCTCCTTTGAGATTGGCGATCGCCTTCGCGACGTTGGCCCAGTTCGTGTTCTGCGTCAAGATCGCGCCGACGATGATCTCGAAGCGCGTCTCGCCCGGCCACCAGTCCTGCGGCCCGAACGCACGGAAGAGGTGTTCGTAGATTTCCATCAACTGCTGTCGTGTCGTCGCCATTCGGTGAGGTTCTCCACTGGCCCATGATGGCATCTCGTCCGATCGTCTTCTACCGCCGCGCGTCAGGTCATATAAAGTGACGGCCCACGCTATTGTAATCCGATCGGCCTTGGAGTACACTGCCCAAATCTCATCGCTCGGAGGCTCGCGATCGGACGCCGGGCCGGAGGCCGAGAGAGTACCGGATATGCGGCGTGTCACGGATGGCCGGCCGAAAAAAGAACAAGCAGGACTACTCGACGAGTCAGTTGCTCAACTATGCGAGCAACTCCTATCTGGAGCGCACCAGCCGGCCGGTGTACGCGATCGTGTTCCTGTTGCCGTTCATCGTCTTCTATGAGATTGGCACGATCTTGATCAACACTGACGTGCTGAACCGCTCCCAGGTCCGCGTGGTGGCCTTCGTCTGGCTCCAGCAACTGCTTCAGTATCTGGGCACCAGCAGCCGGATCGCGTGGATCGCCCCGCCCTTGGTTGTCATCCTCATTCTTATCGGTCTACAATTGGCGTCGCGCAAGGCCTGGTACTTTCGCGCGGGCGATTACATTCCGATGGTTGTCGAATGCGTGCTGCTGGCGATTCCACTGATTGTCCTGAGCCTGTTCTTCAATCGGCCTGTGGCGGCGCCCCCGGCTCCGGGGCCGGACAGCAACGCGCCTGTCGCGGCCGCTTGCGTCGCGGAAGAACCCGCCGGCGCCGCGGCTGCTCCGGTCGTGCGACTGGTGGCCGGTTCCGCGGCGGCCTCGCGCTCGCTGATGGCCAACATCGTCACCGGCGTCGGAGCGGGAATCTACGAGGAGCTGGTCTTTCGCCTGATTCTCATCTGCCTGCTGATGGTGTTTTTTCAGGACCTGATCGGCCTGAGTCATTCCAACGCGATCGTCTCCAGCGTGTTGATCTCCGCGGCCCTGTTCAGCGCCCATCACCACATCATCTTTCTGGACGGGCAGTTCGGTCGCAGTGCGGCGTTCAACTGGACGGAATTCAGTTTTCGGACGATGGCAGGGGTCTACTTCGCCGCTCTTTTCGCCCTGCGAGGATTCGGGATCACAGCCGGCACACACGCTTTCTACGATATCATCGCTACACTGATCAACGCGTTTTTCTTCGACCGTTGACCCCCCGAGGAGTCCCGCTTTTTTTTGAACCGGCGGCCGGAAAAATCACTATGTTTATTAGTCTCGCTCTGCCATGGGCTTGCGAGATCATCGTCCCATAAGGGGCCGCTAACGGCCTGCCAGTACTGATATTGCGCTTGAACGGCCTTTTCGATTCTGTTATAATACCCGGAAATAGATGGCCGTGTTTTTGGGGTTTTTCGTAATGGAATCGCCACAAACCAACGTTGCGGTTGACCAACTGACGTTCAGCCTGTTTCAGAGGCCTCTCCACCCGGAACTCTTTCAGTTATACGCCTGCCGGCAGCTCAAGACGGAGAAATACGAAGCCCAGATCTGGGTGACCGGCTGTACGCACGTGGTGAGCGTCTTTTCGGGCGACGTCTGTCTCAGCGAGGTGGTCAGCACGCCGGGGCAGTTGCTTCCGCATCGGGGTCTGGTGGAGCGGTTCCAGTTCCGCGGCCCGCGCACGCACAAGTGCACGCTCAGTCGCGGGGTAAGCTACATGACCGATTTCCAGGTCGAGAAGATGAGCCCCAATCTGTACCGGCAGAGCTACACCGATCTGGAGCGGTTTGCCCGCAATCGCGGGGTTTTCGTCAAGTTCCCGGAGTTGGAGCTCGATGGATTGCAGCCGTTCTGCTACGTGGATTTCGAGGCGCGGCGGAGCGAGTTGCACATTCACACGTTCGCCGCCTACCCCGATCAGGTGACGATGATCAAAACGCAGTCACTCTTCGACTTCCAGTAGGAGCGGCCTTCACGCGTGCTGCACCTCGACGTTCTGGCGAAGGACGTCGAGCTTCTCCTTGATCTCGGTGGACATGCGGCTGTTCGGGAAGTCGCGAATGATCTGCTGACCGACCTCCAGCGCCTCGTCCCATTCCTTGTTGGAAATCGCCATCGCGAACTGCACGCCCAAGTTGTGCAGTTTGGTCTTGAAGACGTCCTTGGCCGCCTCCTGCAACGCCAGTCCTTCGTTCGGCGTCAGGTACATGTCCAGCTCGCGAAGGATCTCCAAACTGCGGTCTGTTTCCCCTTGCTGGACGGCGTCGTCCCAGGCGGCCATGAGAATCCGCTTCCGCTCCTCCTTGTGGTCGAGCAACTGCTGGCGCATGGCCTTGGCCTTCTCCGACGAAGGATACTCTTTGATCAGCGCCTCGATCTGGATGCTGGCCCGGGCCCACTGGGCGTTGCGGAAATGCGTCTTGATGTGCTCGATGGCCTGGTCGATTCGCTCGTCCTCGGTGGCATTGCGGTAGCCGTCCACCTGCTGACGCAACTCGACCGCCAGCGTCCGGTAGCCCGAGTGGATGCCGATCTCGTCGATGATCTCGTAGGCGCCGTCGAAGTCCCGCTGTTTGAGCTTTTCGAAGACGGCTTCACGCAACGACTGCCGGTCTTCTTCGCGGAACGCGATCGCTTTGACCGTGTCGCTGACGCGGGTGCTGTGATTGATCCGGATCAGATCGCTGCGGATGTCCTCCAGAGCCTTGGCGGCTTCCGCCATCTTGGCGCTGTTGTCGCGAAGCGTCTCGACGATCCCGGAGACGCGCGCCAGCATCGCCAGAAGCGCCCCGAGGAAGATCAGCGAGCCCAGCAGAAACACAAGATTGCGCAACGTCTCGGTGTTCTCGAAGAGCCGAGTGAACAGCGCCAGAGCGATGACTGCGGCCAAGGTGATGCCGACGACAACGATGTGCCATTTGAATTGCTGCACGTGGCTGTCTTTTTCAGGGTCCATGAGCTTTTCTCCAACAGAGCAAGGAACCGTATTACAGCCAACCCGCTTCAGTATACCCATCGGTCGGCGTCCGGTCAACCGAGCGTAGATTCGCCTCTTCGATTGGAAGCCCCGGGCCCCAATTGCAGCACTGCGGCCGGCACAGCTCCTCTGGTGGGACCGGACCTGTCGTCGTGTGGCGCATCGCGGTCTTCCCTGGACGCAACGAACCGTCAATCTGGATAGCGATCAAGACAACAGACGCTCGCGGTCGCGATTTTATTCTGGGGGGAGACGATTTGCCGGGCTGAGGTCCAACGCAGCCGCTTCTCGGGTCTTCGGGGTTCTTTCGGGATCAGCCGGCGCAATCACTCTGGGCCGGGCCAAAAAAAAGAACCGAAGCGGTGAGACTTCGGCTCTTTGGAGACGGCTTGTGCATTACCGAATATAGAGCAAAGGTATGATCTATACAGCCGTCCCAGAAACAAAACCAAGATATAGAAGAAAAGAGCGTATACCTACATTCTCCATTATACCACGCCGGCGCGAATTGGCAAGCGCCGATTCCGAGAATCCGCCTTGTCGGGCCGGCTTGGCACGGAATCACTCGATGCGTGCGGGGGCGACGCAGTAGATGTACGCGAGCGGCTTGGCACCCGTGTTCTCGACGTCGTGCAAGGTCCTTGGGGGAATGTAGGCGACCTTTCCCAGTCCTACCCGGAGGTCCTCGCCTCCGCCGATGTGGACCACGCCCTGGCCCGCCAGGAAGACCAGGAGTTCCTCGTGGTCCTTGGTGCTGTGCTGGCCGCAGGATTTCCCTGCTTCGAGGTAGACGCGTCCCGATCGCATCCCGCACGTCTGTGGCTCGCCTTCGAGCAGCCTCTGGTACTCGGGTTTGTTGTCCAGGTTGATAGTGAGGGCTTTTTGTGATGATGCCATTAGCTCTCCTTATGAAAGAATTGCTTGAACCGGTTTTCCTCGACGTTAATATGGCGTGCAGGGTCGGTTGTCAACCGCTGAATCGGGTGCCCTCAGCCATCGGTCATTCGGTCCCGCAGAAGGACGGGAACAACTACTTTGACACAGGAACTCAGAACCCTTGTGGTGACGGCTGCCTCCATCGGCTTTTTGCACACGCTGCTGGGGCCGGACCACTACCTTCCGTTTATCATGATGGCATGGGCGCGCAAGTGGTCCGCCGCCAGGACTTTGCTGATCACCTCCATCTGTGCCGTCGGTCACATCGGCAGCTCTGTCGTCCTCGGGTTCGTCGGCGTCGCGTTCGGGCTGGCCCTCAAAGGTCTGGTGGGCGCCGAGTCGCTCCGCGGGAACGTGGCGGCCTGGCTGTTGATTGCCTTTGGTCTGGCCTATCTCGTCTGGGGAATCAGGCTGGTGTATCGCCACCATCCGCACCAGCATGTGCATCCACACCCTGAGCCTCACGCGCATCTGACCGACGCCGTCCCGCCACATTTGCACTCACACGCGCATCTGGGTGAGCATTCGCACGTCCACGACCTCGACGGCGGCAAGACCATTACCCCCTGGGTCCTGTTCGTGATCTTCGTCTTCGGCCCATGCGAGCCTCTCATCCCGTTGCTGATGTATCCGGCGGCCAGCAGCGGTCTGCTCGACCTGATCGTCGTCACGGCGGTCTTTGGAACCGCCACCCTGGGGACCATGCTGGCGGCCGTGATGCTCGGGCGGGCCGGGTTCAACTCCCTTCCGTTCAGGGCCATCCAGCGGTACAGCCATGCCCTGGCCGGGGCAACCATTCTGCTCTGCGGCCTCGCCATCCAGTTCCTCGGCCTTTGATGTCCTCAACGCCACGTTAAGATCAGGTGGCCGAAAAAATCTCCCGAATCGGTACTTTCGGCTTGCCGGTGGTAGCACGAATGCGGTATTCTTATGCACGATAACACGAAGAAGCGTTTCGTATGCGCTGCGTTTCGGGGCTTGAGAGTTGGAGGACGGAACATGAGAAATGCATGGGTGGTTGGCGCGCTGATCGGATTGGCTCTGGCGGGTTCACTGTGGGCGGCAACGCACACGGAGTTCCAGGCCGTCAACGCGGCGGGGGAGTCGACGTATACGGCTGCACAAACGGTGACGCTCGAAGGTATCGTACTGAACAATCCGGCCGACATGCTGGACCCGACGCCGGATGACGCCAACGTACAGATGTACAACATTGTCGGCCAGTGGCAGCTCTTCTTCCAGGGGGAGGGCGACGACCTTGCTGGAACCGCGCTCTACATGGGTCAGATGTACAGCAATCTGCCCTGGATCTCGCCGGACGGGGGCTACTCAAACGAAGAGTGGGTGGCGGAACTGACACGGCTCAACGCCGCCCAGTTCAGCGTCGGTGACCGTATCCGCGCCACCGGCTACTTCCTGTCGTACAAGGGCAAGACCAACATCAACGAACAGCACAATGACAATCCCGACCACGATTTCACGATCGAGCTTATCCAGAAGGGCGTCGGACTGCCCAAGCCAGAGGTAGTGACGCTGGACGATCTCAAGGACGATCAAGACCAGTTCATCTTCGATCCGGCGCGTCTGGTCGGTGGTGAGCGCTATCAGTCCCGTCTGATCAAGATCGAAGGCGTCAGCATCGCGGATCCGAACGGCTGGGGCCCGTATGGCGAACTGACGATCACCGACGGCGTAAAGACGCTGCCGGTCTGGCTCGGACGTGGCACGGGGATCTACGCTGGTTCATACAATCTGAACGAGGTCATCGATGTCATCGGTATCCTCGATCAGGAGAGTACCGCGCTGGTCGATGGCTATCGCCTTCTCGTGTTGAACTATGACGGCAACGGCGAGGTTCTGGCCGCTCCGGATCATCGGCGGGCCGACGAGGTTGTCGAGGAACCCGTCGAAGAACAACCGGTACTGGAGCAGTGAGTTGGTGAAGGGAATGCATTGAAACGGGCTTTCACGCTGATTGAAGTGCTGGTGGTTGTCGCCGTCACCGCGACGCTGATGGGGATTCTGCTGCCCGTGACGGGGCGGGCCCGTCTCCAGGCGAAGGTGCTCACCGTCAACGCGGAATTGCGTGACATCGGCCTGGCGCTCGAAGCCTATTCGTTCGACCACGACAGCAAGTATCCGCCCACGCGGGTGGACTGCATGCTGGGCGAGCATTTCTACCAGCTTCCGCTCGAATTGACGCAGGCGGGCTATCTGCCGGCGCCGCCGCCGGAGACGTTTCTTTCGACGGGCATCGAGGACCGTTTCAACCGGGGCTACACCTACAAGTACCGATCCGTCGGGACCCTGATCTACAACCGCACCTACGTCGTGGATGACGGCGCGTATCTCTGGGTCCCCGACGGCTTCGCCGACAACGAGCAGGAAGAGGGACGGACCTACAGCGATCCGAAGACCTCGCCGGTCAGTTGGGTGTTGTACAGCCAGGGTCCGAACTTCGACGATGCGCGGATGCGGAAGCTGAACTACCCGGTGCCTCGCGCGACGTGGTTCGGCCCGCAGACGGGCCAGGGCGTCATCACGCGGCTGCGCCTCCGCACCGGCAATCAGATCGGTTCGTTCGAGAGATAGACGACAGATGAAAGCATTCGGCCTTGCGGTTTTGTTGGCGGTTCTTCTTCCGATGCTGTTGACGGCAGGGGGGTGCCGGGAGGGCTCCGCGGCGGTCGAGACGCCCCAAATCGCGGTGACGAACTCCTATTTGGAGGCAGTGGTGCGAGACCTCTGCGGGCCCGATGCACCTGTCATGTCTCTGGCGCCGCCAGGGATGTGCCCGGGGCACTTCGACATTTCGCCCGCCCAGGTCCGCGAGCTTGGCCGCTGTCGCGTGTTGCTGTTGTTCGATTTTCAGCAGAAGGTCGAGGCGAATCTGACGCGTCTTAAGACCAACGGTCTCCAGACGCACATGGTCACGGGACTGCCTGGACTATGCGTCCCCGATGCCTACCTCTCGACCTGCCGCGAGGTGGAAGCGCTGCTCTCGAACGCGTACCCCGATCGAGCGGCTGAGTTCCAAACACGCCTCGGTGCTGTCGAGCACCATTTGGCGGCCTTAGGCGATGAGTTGCGGACATCCATCGCATCGGCGGCGGCGACCGGCGCGAAGGTGCTCGCGTCGAACCATCAGGCCAAGTTCGCCGAGTGGCTTGGTCTGGAAGTCGTCGCGACCTTTGTCGGCAGCGACATCGAGATGGTCTCCAATATCGACCACTGCCTCAGGCAGGCGGCTGGCCAGCAGATTCGTTTCGTCGTCGCCAATCAGCAGGAGGGAACCGCGTTGGCCGGAGCCTTGGCGGACCGCCTGGGAGCCAAGGCCGTGGTGTTCAGCAATTTCCCGTCGCAGGCGGATAAGGCGATGGGTTTCGACCGGCTGTTGCGTGACAACGTGCAAGGTCTGATCGCGGCGGTCACGCCATGACGGCCGGTTCGGTGGGTCTTTCCGGCATCGACGTACGCCGGGCGGGGCGGACGATCTTACAGATCGACGGCCTCACCATCCCGGCGGGCTCCTTCGTCGGCATCCTGGGGACCAACGGTGCCGGAAAGACCACTCTGTTGAAGATCTGTGCCGGACTGATCGGGCCGACCCGAGGGCAGGTGCGCATCGACGATGTGGACCTGGTCCGGTTGAGTTCCTGGCGAAAGTGTGGTCTCCGCCAGCGCATCGGCTACATTCCGCAATCGACCGAGTACAACGCCGAGCTGCCGTTCACGCTGCGCGAAATCATTGCGATGGGGCGGACCAGCGTCCGTTCGCTGTTGAGTCGCCTGAGCAGACAGGATTACGCGATCGTCGACGAGTGGATCGACAGACTGGGCCTGTCGGACCGGCGGAACCAGACGTTCCGCAGTCTCTCGGGTGGGCAACAGCAGAAGGCCCTGATCGCCCGCGCGATGACGCAGGACCCCGAACTGCTCATGTTGGACGAACCCTGCGCGAATCTCGATTTCTACTGGAAACAGCAGATTTCCGGGATGATCGAACAACTCTATCGTGAAACGCACGTCACGGTGTTGATGGTCTCACACGAGACGAGCGTGCTGCCGCCGGCGTGCGAGCGGATCGTGCTGATGGCCGACGGACGCATCGTCGCCGATGGAGGTGCCGATGAGGTTCTCTCGCCACAGGTGCTGCGGAAGGCCTACCCCGGCGATTTCCAGACTGTGTTGATCGGCGGACGCCGATACACGGTCGGTGGAGTTTGAATGGTGATGCGAGTGCCGACTGATTCATGCGTTGCATCCTGCCATCACCACAGGCTTGTCATTCCGACCGGAGGACTGCTGAAGGCAGGCCGTAGCGGAGGAATCTGGCTGCGAACGAGCGGCGTGTATCGCCTATGGCCAGACCCCTCGACTGCACTTCGTTTCGCTCGGGGTGACAAGCTTGTTTCGGCGGGGGGATTCTCTCCAACAGGCCAGATATGATGCGATGGAATCGGATATGGACCCATTCTTCTACTTAGTGATAGTGGCGGGGGCGATTGCCGGCGCCAGTTGCGGCTTGCTTGGCGTCTATCTCGTCGCGCTGCGCCTGGCTTTCATCGGCATCTTCATCTCGCACACCGCGATGGCGGGCTCGGTGTATGCCCATCTGGTGGGCCTGGACCCGACGGTCGGGCCGGTGGTGGTCTCGTCTCTGGCCTCGATGTGTCTGGCCGGCATTCGGCCGGGACGCTCGCGGCTCGATCCGAACGTGGCGCTGGCCATCCTGTTCTCGCTGATGCTGGGCCTGACGTTCCTCGGCATCGGCTTGGTGCAGGGCAGCCGCTCCGAGATTCTCGGCTTGCTCTGGGGCAGCATCCTGTTTGTTCGCGCCGGTAGCGTCGTAGTGATCGCTGTCGCGGCGGTCGTGTTCGCAGTCTTCGCGCTGGTCTTCAACAAGGAGCTGAAGGTTCTGCTGTTCAGCCGGACCATCGCGTCGGCCACCGGCGTGCACGAGACCTTCGTCTACGCCCTGTTCCTGGGTCTGGCGGGAATCGTCCTGGCGGTCAATCTCCCGCTGGTGGGGGGACTGATGATCTTCAGCCTGATCACGAACCCTGCTGCTGCGGCCTATCAGATCTGCCGAGGCCACCGCGCCGTCGTTGTGGCATCCACCCTCTTCGGCGTCCTCAGCGCCGTCGGCGGCTTCATCGCCTCCTACTACCTCAACCTCCCCACCGGCGCCTGCATCGTCCTGACCAGCACCCTCCTCTTCGCCCTCGCCGCCCTCTCCCGCACCCTCGCCCGCCGTGTCGATTGAGAACTGGCATTGGCGGGGTCGTCTATACCCGCTTGGTTCAGCGTTCTTCACGGTGCCTTGCGTGCCCACCCTCCTTCTCCCAAGCTCGATGGCGTCTTGCGGCGGCACGATACGAGATCCTCATCAGATGCGCGACCGCCGAGATGCTCTTGTTATGGTCAAAAAGACGATAGCATGTTTCCACTCCACGTTCGGTAAGCGTTCCATTCGGGGCAATATTCTCAGGATGGTAAGGTTCCACATGTTCCAGGAATTCGCGATCTTCTCCAGACATTTCAGCATTGAACTTCTCTATCTCTCCCCTGCGCACTGCAAGCTGCCGATCGATCTTCCGGCCCAGGCGACGCAATTCGTCTTCATACGTTTTCTCTGCTGCCTCAAAACCAATACCCTCGAGTGTCGCCAGGAAGACATAGGCTTTGGATAGAAACCCTCGTTCTATCTTGGCGTGATAGTGTCTGAGCTTCTTCAGTGCTTCATAGTCGTACTTGCCCCCCCAGAACTTTTGGAGATCGCGCGCAGAACGATCGCCGTTGATATCGACAGTGAGCAATTGGATTCGGTGTGCGATAGTGTTCCTGTAGTCAACAAGACTTTGGACCTCGTTGCTCTCACTCTGAGTAAGGATCCCATCAGCCACAAGCGCTGCCCATGCCTTCTTGTACACCTTCGCGGCGTTCAGCGGGATTCTCTCCTTGGTCGTCGTGTCGAATCTCTTGCGCGATCTATCTGTCGTGCGAATCGTATCGAGCACAAAGCGCTTCAGTTCCTCAACTCGGAACAGGACCATCACCATCTCAAGTGCCCGGTATTTGAGCACATTTCGTTCCAACGCTGGAAGCCGAGTTCCTTTGAGATTGACGGGAAGCATGAAAACCTCCATTGCTGTAGGGTTGCTGCGTGGAATCATCCGATAGCCGTCTCTTTTATGGACCGCTGTGACATAGGTGCACCGAACTCGTTCGCGGAGTTGTCGAAACGTCTCCAATCATGTCTTCCTCACAGGCACCGTCCCCATAGGATAGACAAGATGCGCGGCGGGATCAATTCGGGTGTTGGGGACGGCTCCTATTTGATCCCTTAGTATCCGACTGGCAAGGCCCGCGTGGCGCTCGCGATATGTCATCTTCTCTCGACCGTCAGAGGGGGAATAGATTCCCCTTGTCAAAATGGGCAGGATGGCGTAAAATCAACGTTTTCAGTGCGGAATCGATTGAAGGAAGCCGATGCTGGCGAGGCTGCACAGTGTGACCCTCGAAGGGATCGAGGGGGTTCTCTGCGAGGTGGAGGTGGACATCGCCCGTCGCAGCTTGGAGAAGCCGATCATCGTCGGTCTTCCCGATGCGGCCGTGAAGGAGAGCGCCGAGCGGGTTCGTAGCGCGATCGTCAACTGCGGCTACCCGTACCCCAAGACGCAGTCGATCGTGAATCTGGCTCCGGCCGACGTGAAGAAGGCCGGACCCGCCTTCGATCTACCCATCGCCTTGGGCATGCTCATCGGCGAGGGGGTTCTTCCCGGCCCGGTCATTCGAGATGCGGTCGTCGTGGGGGAGCTGGCCCTGGACGGCCGGGTCCGCCCGGTCAACGGGGTCCTGAGCATGGCCATGACGTCGGCGGCTCACGGTTTCCGACGTATGATTGTGCCCATTGAGAACGCCCAGGAGGCCGGCGTCGTGCAGGAGATCGAGGTCTTCGGCGTCGGCTCGCTCTCCCAGGCGGTCGGGTTCCTGTCCGAGCAACTGCCCCTGGAGCCGACGGTCACCGACATCGACGCACTGTTCGACGTCGCATCTCACTACGAAGTCGATTTCTCCGACGTCAAAGGGCAGGAAACCGTCAAGCGGGCTTTGACCGTTGCCGCGGCAGGGGCCCACAACATCATGATGATCGGCCCGCCCGGCGCCGGTAAGACCATGCTCTCGCAGCGTCTGGCGACGATCCTGCCTGCGCTGAGCCTGACCGAGAGCCTGGAGACCACACGCATCTACTCGGCGGTCGGTCTGCTGAGGAAGGACCAGGCGCTGATGGCGACGCGTCCGGTCCGGACGCCGCACCACTCGGCGAGCGGTCCAGCCCTGATCGGCGGGGGTTCCTCGCCCCGCGCGGGCGAACTGTCGCTGGCCCACTATGGAATCCTCTTTCTCGACGAATTCGTCGAGTTCCCCCGGCACGTGCTCGAAATGATCCGCCAGCCGCTGGAGGACGGCTTCGTGATCGTCTCGCGGGCCAAGCGGACGATCCAGTTCCCGGCCCAGTTCATGCTGGTCGCGGCGATGAATCCATGCCCGTGCGGCTATTTCGGCAGCACACTGAGGGCCTGCAAGTGCACGCCGAGCCAGATCGTCAAATATCTGGCCAAGGTTTCCGGACCTTTGGTCGACCGGATCGACATTCACATCGACGTTCCGGCGGTGGCCTTCGGCAAGCTCCGTTCCAGGGCCAGGCAGATCGACTCGCAGGCCCTGCGAAGTCGCGTGATCGCCGCCCGGGAAATCCAGACACGACGGTTTGGCGACGGACGCGCCATGACCAACGCCC
The DNA here is from genome assembly GCA_012744475.1 of Phycisphaerae bacterium. Classification (GTDB taxonomy): domain Bacteria; phylum Planctomycetota; class Phycisphaerae; order Sedimentisphaerales; family Anaerobacaceae; genus Anaerobaca. Next base: position 48,092 of record JAAYBV010000065.1, on the reverse strand, counting down.
GAATGAACCACAAGCAACTGGAGGCGTTCTGCAGGCTCGATGAGGCCGGCGAGATGATGCTCAAGGTCGCCATGGTCGAGCTGGGCCTCAGCGCCCGGGCCCACGACAAGATCTGCAAGGTGGCCCGGACCATCGCCGATCTCGACGGCGTCCCCGACATCCGGGCCGAACACATCAGTGAAGCCATCAGTTATCGGAAGCTGGACCGAAAGCTCTGACCGCCTCCCGGCTGCTGCCACCGGCCAGACGGCCTCGCCGGCGCACTGCGAAATTCCTGGGAAATCGCCCCGCCTTGAACGCCGCCCCACGGCGCCGGGCCTATTATCGGGTGCTGCCGCCGGCGAGCCGAATGCCTGAGTTTTTCGTTAATGCCCCCTGTCTGTGCGCCGATAATACGGGTGAGTATCGAAGGCACCGTAACACTAAAGGAGATTGAACATGGGGATTCAGAACTGGTCGGAGGAAATCATTCTCGTCGATCTGCCTCAGGAGCCTGAGCTGGGTGACGAACTCAAGACAGTTACCGAAGCGGTCCGCGATCGTGGGGACTGCGAAGTGGTTATCGATTTTTCCGAGGTCGACATCATCACGTCTTCCAGCCTGTCCAAGCTGCTCAAGCTGCGGAAGCTCGTCGGCGACTGCGGGCACCGGCTGGTTTTCTGCAGCGTGGCGCCGGCGACGAAGGGCATTTTCACGATCACAGGGCTTGACGGCATCTTTGAAATCGTGGACGATAAATTCGTGGCTCTGGCCAGCCTGCAAATGGTCGGGTAGCCCCGGATCAGTGACCACCGAGCCATAGGGCGCCGCGTGCGACCATCGCAGAAGACCGACAGGTTTGCTGCCCTGTGGAGCGGGTCACGAAGGCCGTTCACGTGAACGGTATTCGTCATCTGCTCGCAGGATGCTCATAGAAGGGCACTTGCGCCCGCCGTGGCGGCATGCGCCATGCGGCGGGATGATGCCACATGGACAAAGACGTTCTGCACCAGATCGAGCAGATTCTCGGGTACGAGTTCTCCAACGAAGCCCTGATCCAGAGGGCCTTCATGCACTCTTCCGCGGTTGACAGCCGTCTCGACAGCAACGAGCGTTTGGAATTCCTCGGCGACGCCATCCTTTCGACCGTAATCTGCGAGACACTGTTCGACAAGTACGGCCGCTACGCCGAGGGCGAGCTGACGAAGATGAAGAGCATGCTCGTCTCCCGCGGGACGTGTGCCCGCGTGGCGAAACGCCTGGGATTGCCCAAGTTCCTTACCGTCGGCAAGGGTATGATCTCGAACAAGGCGCTGCCCACATCGCTGGCGGCCGGCCTGCTGGAGGCGGTTATCGCGGCCGTCTACATCGACGGCGGATTCGACGCGGCGCGCGACCTGATCGTGCGCAACTTCCTGACTCTCATCGAGCAGGTGGATTCCGAAGAGGCCCACGGCAATTTCAAGAGCCTCCTGCAGCAATGCTCGCAGGAGCAGTTCGGCGCCGCGCCGTTGTACGTGTTGCTCGACGAGAAAGGGCCGGATCACAACAAGTGCTTCGAATCGGAAGTGGTGATCGACCAGCGTCATTTCCCCAGTGCCTGGGGGGCCAACAAGAAAGAAGCCGAGCAGAAGGCGGCGTACAACGCGCTGGTGGAGCTGGGTGTGTTGCAGCGGTCGGCCGAGCAGGTCGGCGGCTAAAAGGCCGATCCGCCGGCCATGGCGGGAAGCTGCTCGGTGACCAGCCAGGCCACGCCATAGAGAATCAACGCCGCGACCGTGACGAACACCATGATCGAGCCGATCAGCAGGGCTGTTTCCTTCGCGAAGGCTCGGGCTCGGATCTGATGCACTTTGGTCGCCTTGTACACGACCGCGATCGCCACCACCAGCGGGATCAGCCAAAGCATCGACGCGGCATTCGTGTCGATCCGCATCGGCGTGGTGAAGCTGGCCAGCAAAGTGCAAGTCAGTGCCGTCATCTCACGCACGCGCCCCCTTGAGACCTTCCAGATGCGCCGTATAGATCGCGTTCACGATGCACAGCAGATTGAGCAGTCCGGCGATGCTTGTGTAGATCTGGCCGATCTCACCGGCCCGTCCGAAGACCGGGAACTGCCCCGAGGCGCTGATCTGTCCAAGGAAGAAGACCGCCGGCGAATTCATCAGTTGGGCCACGTACCAGGGTTTGGCGTTCACCGGGTCGATCACTCCGATCGAGCCGGCGTACAGCCCGACGAGAAACGTCAGGACCACCGTGACGAGAATGACGATCGCGCGACGTCGCTGGTTCAGCGCGAAGTGCCCGCCGCCGGGAACGATCCAAGCCAGCAGGCCGATCACGATCAAGAACAAAGCGTGGTTGTCTTTCCAGGTCCTGGGCATCACACGGGGTCCTGCGGCATCTCTCTGGGCCCACTGTCGATCACAGGGGTGAGTTGTTCGGCATACCGGAAGTCCATGCGTTTGAGAATGTTCTCGGGATTGAAATGGACCACGGCCAGCGACTGGGATTCCACATGTTCCTGACGGCTGAGCAGCATGGGCCTCAGGCTCTGGAATTGCTGCTGGTTCAGCCGCTGAATCGACAGGCTGCGGAGGCAGTAGAGGCTCTGGTCGGGCTTGAACTCCATGACCAGCGGCGTCTCGGCGAGGGTGTCCTTGTCGGCCGGCAGAAGGGCGTGAAGTCGATCCATGAAGCGGCGTTCGATCCCCAGCCGTCTGAGGTACTCGGGCGCTGCCGGATTGCTCGCGGCCTGAGTCGCGATCACCTGCAATTGCCCGGCCGAGATCCTCCGCAGGCCCGTCAGGTACTGCACCTCAAACACGTTCGGGTCGTTCGGGTCTTCCGTGGCCTGGGCTCCGTACAGCTCGTTGTACTTGGCCACGGCGCTGTCCCAGCCGTCCTTCGTGGCCATCGCGACGAACTCCTGGGCCTTGGCCTTGGTCGCATCCCAGGCGGCCAGCTTTCTGAGGTCCTCCACCACCTTTTCCCGCACAGAGAAGACGTCATCGTCGTCGGTCGATGCGTCACCGGCCCGAAGGGTCCGAGTGCTGTAGGTTACGTCGAGGTTCTCCGGCGAAGCCATCGGCTGGATCTCCACGATGCGGACCAGCGTCATGATCTGATCGGACAGGTTTGGACTGCTGGCGGCCGAGAGGTCGTGGGCCGGACCGATGCTCCGGAACCGCTGGGCTTTCGGAATGGACATCAACGTTACGGCGCGCTCGCCGAAATCCTCTGCGGAAAACAGGATCTGTCCCAGCCGGACCGGATTTGCTCCGTATCCCGTCAGGAACAATCTGCCCAGGTACTTGTCGCTCTGGAGGTCCACCGCGCTGAGCAGCCCGGTTCGCCCGTAGTACAAGGGTACGCCGTATTTGACGCCGAAGTCCTCTGCGATCTTCTGATAATCCGCGGCCCCTTTCTTCAACTCCTCTACGCTGGGTTTCTCCTCCCTCGCGTTGAGCGGCGTCAGCTTCTCGTCCGCCACGTTACGAACGTCGATCAGGATCTGCTCGGCCTTTGTCGTGATCTTCTGCCGCATCAACTGCTCACGGATCTCAACCGCCACCTCCGAGAAGTCCCTGGTCCGGTTCACCGTCGCGGAATTCGGGTCGTTGGGATCGGTCCGGACCTGCTCGGTGAAGAGACGGGTTCGATTGTCCCGGTAGAACGTCTCGATCTCCTCCTGGGCGGGGGCCGGAACGATGGATGAGACGTCCGCCAGTTTCACGGCGATGTACTCCAGTTGCAGCCGGTCGGGCAGCTTGTACCCGAAGCCATAGGGATTGGTCTCGTTGGCGTCGCCAGGGAGGACCGACTTATAGCGGTTGAATTGCGCGGTTAGTTCGGCCTCCGACGGTGTGACGCTCTTGTCGGCGAAGTAGGCGGCCTTCATCTGCACGCACTCGGCGTTCATTGTTTCGTTTTCGTAGCTGGCCAGATGACGGACCTCGGCATCCGTGACTGCCTGGACCGAGCAGATGGTCTCGGCGTACTGGAGCACGGCCAGCACTTTCCCGAACGTGGCCAGGATGTAGCTTTCGGGCCTGCCGTACTGGTTGACCATGCCCTGCATCACCGTCGCGTAGGTCTGACCGTTGAACAACTGCGGAATGACCTGGGCCAGCAGCCGGCCGACATCCTCGTTGCTGACGTGCATGCCCGCCATTCGGGCTTCTTCTCGCAGCAGAATCCAGTAGATGTCCGTCGGCGCCGTCCGTGCGTAGATCTCGCTGAGCTGCTTGTCGCCGACGCGGTAGCGGTTCCGCTGGATCATCTGTCGGGCGTAGTCGAGCACCTCGGCCGAGGCGCGATCCTGGGAAAACAGCAACTCGCTCAAGACGATCCCGCGCAGGTCCTGGGCCTGCAAGACCTGGGAGGCGCCCAATCGCATGAGGACCTCGAGTTCCTGGCGGGCCTCTTCGCGGTCATAGTAGTTGATCTTGTTCTTGCCGTAGAAGGCGACCGCCTTGTCCCGACCGCCATGGCCTTGAAAGATGTAGTTGATCGACGAGCCGCCGATGAATCCGACCATCAGCACGATGACCACGACCGCCATGACCTTCTTGTTATTCTTTCTGAACCATTTGACCAAGTTCATATTCCGGCTCCGGGTTTAGGGACGCATACGCCTGTTATCCATTGAAACACAAAGGGCTTAAAGATACGGCAACCGGGCACTCATTGCAAGAAAAATGTGCACCAGGTTCCTCCCGAACGCACGGAAACGGGGCTCGGTCTGCGAATTACGGCGCGCCGGTTGCATCCGCCGAGCGATCGGCGTACCATGCACGCTCATGAAAGACACGCACGACAGACATGCCCGGTCGCAGGCAGCCTACGCCGCGGCGTGCCGGCTCCTGCCCGGAGGGGTCAATTCCCCCGTCCGCGCCTTTGGCGGCGTGGATATCGGACCGGTCTTCATCGCCTCCGCCAGGGGCGCCAGGGTCTTTGACGTCGACGGCCGCGAGTATATCGACTATGTGGGCTCCTGGGGTCCGATGATTCTGGGGCACGCCCATCCAGACGTAATCGCCGCGATTCACAAGGCGGTCGACAGGGGGACCTCCTTCGGCGCGCCCACGCTGGCGGAGACGGCGCTGGCCGAGCGGATCGTCGATGCGATGGCTTCCATCGAGAAAGTCCGGCTCGTCAGCAGCGGGACCGAGGCGGTGATGAGCGCCGTGCGCCTGGCTCGGGCGTTCACCGGGCGGGACACGATCGTCAAGATGGCCGGCTGCTATCACGGCCACAGCGATTCCTTTCTGGTTGCGGCCGGCTCGGGTGTGGCCGAGCACGGCACGGCCTCCAGTCCGGGTGTGCCGCAGGCGCTGGCGAAATTGACCGTGGTGGTGCCATACAACGACGCTGCGGCGGTGGCCGCCGCCTTCGAGAACCATCCAGACCGGATCGCCGCTGTGCTGGTCGAGCCGGTCGCCGCCAATATGGGGGTAGTCTCCCCGGCGGAAGGCTATCTCGCAGCGCTGCGGCGGCTCTGTGACGAGAACGGCGCCCTGCTGATCTTTGACGAGGTGATCACCGGCTTCCGCGTCGCCTTCGGCGGCGCGCAGGAACTCTACGGTGTGCATGCCGACCTGACTTGCCTGGGCAAGATCATCGGCGGGGGACTGCCGCTGGCGGCGTTCGGAGGCAGGGCCGGGATCATGGACCGGTTGGCTCCGGCGGGGAAGGTCTACCAGGCTGGGACCCTCAGCGGCAACCCCATTGCGACGGCCGCGGCGGTCGCGACGCTCGATCTGCTGGCGAGGCCGCGCTGTTACGAGCGGCTGGAATCGTTGTCGGCGGCGCTGGAAACGGGCCTGGCCGATGCTGCGGCCCGGGCCGGCGTGCCCCTGACTATCAACCGTGTCGGATCTATCCTCAGCGGGTTCTTCTGCGACCGGCCCGTGCGCAACTTCGCCGACGTGCAGACGACGGACATTGCCTGCTTCAAGCGGTTTTTCGCCGGGATGCTCGAACGCGGCGTGTATCTGGCCCCCAGCGCCTATGAGGCGATGTTCGTCTCGCTGGCGCACACCGATTCGGACATCGAACGGACGATCCAGGCCGCCCGCGAGAGCTTCCAGACTGCCATTCACCCTTAGCGGGTGCAAGTCCGAAGCACGAAGCACGGAATCCGAAACAAACCCGAATGCTACAAATCCGAAGGCTGTGAACGCTCCTGCGCAGGGCGTGTTTCTTCTCATTCTCCCTTGATCAACTCGACGACCTCGTGGGCGTCTTTGGCGGCGGTGACGGCCCGGCAGAACGCCTTCGACTGGACCAGCTTGACGATCTCGGCCAGGGCTTCCACGTGAGGCCCCGACTGGTTGGGCGGTGCCACCAGCATGAAGAACAACTGGGACGGTTTTCGGTCGATCGAGGCGAAGTCAATCCCCTGCGGTGCGATGCCCAGCGCCAGCTTCAGTGTGGACACGGCCTCGGTCTTTCCGTGCGGGACCGCGATCCCACTCTCCAGTCCGGTACTCAGTTTCTCTTCCCGCTCGCAAATGGCCCGAAGCACGGCATCGTAATCTTCGATCTCACCGGCGTCTTTGAGTATCTGAACGAGTTCTCGCAGAACGTCCGCCTTATCGGTCGAGACGAGCGGAATTTTAACAATCTTCTCTTGTACCAAGTCAATCAACGACATGCCCTGCTTCTCCTGAATACCTTGTGGGATCCCACAACACCCATCGCCGTATCAGACCAGCGATTCGTACATTTGCCAGACCTTGTCTTCATCCTTGGCGATCAGCACCGAGCACGAGACCATTCGCATGGCGCGCTCGGTCTCGTCGTACAGCTCGTCGCGCCGGCTTCGAATCCGGGCCAGCTCGCCGATGACCAGAAGGTCCACGTTCTGTTCGTCGACCAGATTCACGATTTCCTTGTGGACGCTCCCACGACTGCTCCTCTGGATCAGGGAAACGCCTTTCTTGATGGCCAGTTCGTTGACATAGTTCAGATACCGTTGGGCATCGGCTTCCATGTCGTGTTCGTACTCGATTTGCTCGTCCTGGAGGAAGATCCGGGCCTTGAGCAGGTCTTCCATGGCCTTGGTGTTGATCACGTACAGCGCGATCAGATCGGCCTTGAAGTAGGAGGCCATGCAGATCGCATACTGAGCGGCCGTGATCGATTGTTCGGTCCCATCAACATAGACGAGGATCTTTCTTGGGGTACTCACTCGAGGCCTCCGTCGGCTGCTGCCTTTTTTCTCTCCAGGTTTTCCTTGACCATCTTCATGAGCACGAACATATCCCGTTCATTCTCTTCGAGCCGGCTCTCGATATAGTGCACGGTCTCTTTGAGGTCGGGAATGGCGATCTTCTCGAGGGCATTGACCTTGCGAATGGTCTTCTTGACCTCGTTGGCCAGCCGCAGAACGGAAATCTTCAGCTCTGCGAGCTTGCCGAGCAGTTGGAGCACCTCCTTGAAGAACGACAGCGCGCTGTCGATCCAGAAGCTGTTGCCCATGAGGCTGTAGTACGGCGGGTATTCGGTGAACTGCGTCTCGATTACGGGAAGACTCACGCCCATGACTCTTCGCGAACGGACCGTGATGTCCGTCGTGATGTGCGCGGCGCCCGTAAGGTACTGGACCTTCAGTTTGCCCATGTCGAGGATGGCCTCCTCCAGGGCTTCGTAGGCCTTCTCCAGGGCCTTCTCCACGCGGCTCTGAAAGTCGACCGTCTGATCCAGCAGCGCCAGCAGTTCGACGATCAGGATGTTCCGCTTCTGGTCGAGCAGTTCATATCCCTGCTGGGCGAAGCTCAGGTCGCTTCGCAACCGCAGCAGGTTCGTCTTCGTCGGTGCGTAGGTCAATTGGGCCATGATCTAATGCTTCGCATTCAGATTCAAAAACCAGAATGGAAAGATCAAAATCGCGGTGTTCGCTTCGCGAATGCTGTTCGATGCTCTCGCCGAAGACGATCCCACAGTTCTGCTTTCTGCGTTCCGGTATTCGATTCTAACCTCCATAATACTTCTCAATCTCTTCGTCGGTGACGCGGTGCAGCTCTTCGACGGGCAGCGTCCGCAGCACCTCCCAGCCCAGATCGAGGGTCTGCTCGATGCTGCGATCCTCATCCTTACGCTGAGAAACGAACTTCTGCTCGAAGAGTTTGCCGAATTCCAGATAGTTGTGGTCGAGCGGGGTCAGCTCCTCTTCGCCGATGACCGAAGCGAGGTTGCGGACGTCCTTGACGTAGCTGTAGGCCGCAAAGAGCTGGCTGGCCAGGTGCGGATGGTCCTCGCGCGTCATGCCTTCCCCGATGCCGTCTTTCATCAGGCGGCTCAGCGAAGGCAATCCCGCCACCGGCGGATAGATCCCGCGGCCGTCCATCTCCCGCTCGAAGACGATCTGGCCTTCGGTGATGTATCCCGTCAGGTCGGGGACCGGATGGCTGATGTCGTCGTTCGGCATCGTCAGGATCGGCAGCAGGGTGATGGAGCCCTTGCGCCCCTTGATCATGCCCGAGCGTTCGTACAGCTCCGCCAGGTCCGAGTACAAGTAGCCGGGATAACCCTTCCGAGAGGGTATTTCGCCTCGGATCGTGGAGATTTCGCGCAGCGATTCGCAGTAGTTGGTCATGTCGGTCATGATGACCAGCACGTGCATGTCCTCGGTGAAGGCCAGGTGTTCGGCCAGGGTCAGCGCCGTCCTCGGCGTGATCAGCCGCTCGATGGACGGATCGTCGGCCAGCGACAGAAACAGCGCCACGTTGTCGAGCACGCCGCTCTCCTCGAACGAGCGAACGAAGAACTGTGCGACGTCGTGCTTGACGCCCATCGCCGCGAACACCACCGCGAATTCCGTGGCGGTGCCGCGGATCTTGGCCTGCCGGGCGATCTGGGCGGCCAATTCGTTGTGCGGCAGCCCGTTGCCCGAGAAGATGGGCAGCTTCTGGCCCCGGATCAGCGTGTTCATGCCGTCGATGGCGGAGATGCCGGTCTGCACGAAATCGCGCGGGTATTGCCGTGACGTGGGGTTGATTGCCATGCCGTTGACGTCCTGCTCGACGTCGCTGCGCTGGGCGGGGCCGCCGTCGATGGGCCGGCCGAGTCCGTCGAAGACCCGCCCGAGCATCTCTTTCGAGACAGAGAGGGTCAGCGGCTCGCCCGAGAAGCGGACGCGCGTCCCGGGCAGGGTCAATCCGGAGGTTCCTTCGAACACCTGGGCCACCACGGCGGTGGTGGACGATTCGAGGACGATGCCCAGCCGCACGTGTCCGTCTTTGTCCACGCACTCGATCAGTTCCCGGTAGCCCACCGGATGGGTCTTGCGGATGAAGATAAGCGGGCCGTCGATCTTGTCGACGCCGACGTACTCACGGCCGGACAACAGGCGGCTGTTCTTGGCGTCAGGCATGCAGGGCCTCCATCTGATCCATCGCACGCTCCAGGCGCGCTTCGATCTTGTCCAGGCCGGAGAGATCGTCGTTCGGTACGGAGAACTTCATCTTGATGATGTCCTGATACACTTTCATCTTCTTGAGCTGCATCAACGTCGCGCCGTTCTTGAGCGCCTCGGAGCCGCGCTGCCAGTACAGGGCGATGATGTGCATCATCTTGGCCTGCTTCTGCACGGTCGAATACGCGTCGATCTGGTCGTAGGCGTTCTGCTGAAGGAAGGCGTTCTTGAACAGGGTGCAGACCTCCAGGATGAACCGCTGCGTGTCGGGCAGCGCGTCCGGGCCGACCAGCTTGACCACCTGCTGGAGGCGCACCTCGCGGTGCAGCAGCTCCATGATCTCGGTTCGGTCGGCGAACCACTGCGGGCCGACCTCCTGTTCCCACCAGCCGGTCATGCCGCTGAGGTACTCGCTGTAGCTGTCCAGCCACGAGATGGCCGGGTAATGCCGCGCGTTGGCCAGGTGCCGGTCGAGAGCCCAGAAGCATCGGATGAACCGCTTGGTGTGCTGGGTGACCGGCTCGGAGAAATCGCCGCCGGGAGGGGACACGGCGCCGATGATCGACACCGAGCCGTTCCGTCCGCAGAGGGCCTCCATCGAGCCGGCCCGCTCGTAGAACTCGGCGATCTTGGTCGGCAGATAGGCGGGGAACCCTTCCTCGGCCGGCATCTCTTCCATGCGCCCCGACAGCTCGCGAAGGGCCTCGGCCCACCGCGAGGTCGAATCGGCCATGATCGCGACGTGGTAGCCCTGGTCGCGGAAGTACTCGGCCATCGTGATGCCCGTGTAGATGCTGGCCTCGCGCGCCGAGACGGGCATGTTCGACGTGTTGGCGATCAGGATCGTCCGCTCCATGAGCGACCGGCCGGTTCGCGGGTCGATCAGCTCGGGGAACTCCATCAGGACATCGGTGATTTCGTTGCCTCGCTCGCCGCAGCCGATGTAGACGATCAGGTCCGCGTCGCACCATTTCGCGACCGCCTGTTGCGTCATGGTCTTGCCCGTGCCGAAGCCGCCGGGAATCGAGACGGTGCCCCCTTTGGCCACCGGGAACAGGGCGTCGATCACCCGCTGGCCGGTAATCAGCGGGGTTTCCAGGGGCAAGCGCTTGCTGGTCGGACGCTGAACCCGAATCGGCCAGCGCTGCATGAGGAACAGGTCCTTGGTCTTCCCCTCGTCCGTCTTCAGGACCGCGATCGTTTCCTCGACCGTGTAGTCGCCTTCCGGCACGATAGACTCGAGAACTCCCTGGTCGGTCGGCGGCACGAGAATCCGGTGCAGGAGATTGGGTGTTTCCTGGACCGTGCCGAGGATCGTGCCACCCGCCAGGCGGTCGCCGGCCCTGGCGGTCGGGACGAAATGCCACTTCTTTTTTCGATCGAGAGAAGGAACGGAGATGCCGCGCTGGATGAAGATCTCGGAGATCGCGCGAATCGCTTCGAGCGGTCGCTGTATCCCGTCGTAGATGGTGCCGATCATGCCCGGCCCCAGCTCGACCGACAGTTGCATGCCGGCGCCGTAGACCGGGTCGTGCGGCGCGATGCCCGTCGTGTCTTCGTAGACCTGGACGATGGCGCTGTCTTTCTCGAGCTTGATCAACTCGCCGATGAGGTTCGCCTCCCCGACGCGGACCAGTTCGAACATCTCCGCGTCGGTGATGCCCATGACCTCGATGACCGGGCCGTTGACCCGCTTGACCCGTCCTATGATTCTGTCAATCATACTCACTCTTCTCGCGGGCTTGCGAACAGCCCGTCATAGATCAGTCTGCGCATCTGACGCTGCTTTCGCAGCATTCTCGTGCGGACCTGGTTGTTGAACGCCATACGTCCGTCCCGGCTCGTCAAGACTACGCCCTGGCCCTTCAGGGGTGGTGCATCGGACAGGGTCAGCGTCACGTGCTTTCCGGTCTTCGACAGCACGGCCTGCCGGGCCTGGTCGAGCATGGCCGCATCGATCAGAGGCCGTTCCCGTTCGGAGGCATTGACCGTCGCGGTCTCGGCGTCGAGTCCGATAGCGGCCTCGACGATCCAGCTCGTCAGGACCGTTCTGTAGTCCGGCCCGTCGATCATCGCGGCAAGCCTCTTCTCGACGCGGTCCATGAGCTCCTGGATCAGCGCGTCGCGCACCTGGAGGTTGCGCCGCTTGATCTCCAGCTCTACGCCTGAGATCGCCTTTCGTTTGATTGACTCGGCCTGCTCGGCCGCCTTGCTCCGGGCCTCGTCCAGGATACCGTCGATCTTCTGCTGGGCGTACTTCTTCTTCTCGGCCGCCTGCGCCTGCGCGTCCGCCAGGAGCCGTTGCTCTTCGGCGCGGGCGTCCGCTTCGATGCCGGAAATCAGAGCCGCTTTTCCCTGCTCAACGGGCTTCATCAGCACGGTCCCTTCGTAGGCATGGGCCTTCCTGGCGGTGGTCGAGACGCACGAATCGCGATCTGCCGGTCATATCTTCAGTCCTATCGCGGTGTTGACCATTTCTTTGATTCCGGGCCGTCCCGGCACCGGACCGTGGCGGTCCGGAATCTCGACGATCAGTGGAAAGCTCTCGGTGAACACATACCGGTCCACGATCGATCGGATCATCTCCGCCACGCGCTCGGTGATGATGATGATACTCGTCTCCTTGTCGCCCAGGAGATCCTGGAAGGCCCGCTGGGCCTCTTCGGCGTTGGTGGCCACTCTGCCCGCGACGCCCACGACGCCGAAACCCAGGACGGTATCTTCATCGCCTATGATCGAGTACTTCATGGTGTCGCTACAGCTTCCCGAGAATCATCAGGGCGGTGATGAATCCGAACACGACGATGCCCTCTGCCAGAGCCACGAAGATCAGTGCCTGCCCGGCGATCTGGGGCTTCTCCGCGACGGCGCCCATGGCGGCGGCGCCGACGTGGGAGATGGCGAAGCCGGCGCCGATGGCGCCCAGACCGAAGGCGACGGCCGCCGCGAGCAGACCGAACTTCATGACTCCAGCCGACTCCGGCGTGGTCTCCGGCTGCACCGTTGTGCTGTCGGGGGCCTCGGCGGCCAGGGCGTTCGAGCAGAACAGCGTCCCGACAATCGCCAGGACGGTCATGAGGGCAATCAGGCTTTGCGTGATCGTGGTTTTCAGTTTGCGTACCGGCTCATCCATTGCGTTTCATCCTTTCTTGTCTTTCGCTGCAACCTGCCTGAACGGGCCTGTCCAGGCATGTGACGATGCGTTTTCTTCTCGATCTATGGCTCGCTGTCCAGCGAGATCGGAGTGTACAGCTTCCCGGTCCCATGGAAGAACTTCGTGAAGAACTCGTAGTAATTGAGCCTCAAAGCCTGGATCGCGGCCGAGAGACCCTCCAGGCCGATCACCAGGATGTTCCCAATGATGAGAATCAGGACGGAGAAGACGCCGCTGGTCATGCCCGCCAGCGTGAAGAAGGAGATCATCAGGCACACGTGCGCGATGCCCAGACCGGCCACTCGCATGAACGACAGCGTGTTGGACAGATAGCCGCTGAAGATCTCGAGCAGCTCCACGATCCACTCCATCAGGAAGGTCAGCACCAGGAAGATCGGATTGCCCGCCTTCTCGGCGTGCGCCTTGCCGTGGGCGAAATGATGGTACGGCTCCTTGATCAGCAGCAGCAGGGCCGGCAGACCCACCAGCAGGAACACCGTGTTGCCCGAAGGGAATTCCTTGTAGCCGTGATCGACCATGTAGGAGGCGATGTACACGCCTCCGCCATAGATCCATCCGCCCAGGATGCCGCCTTTGTCGAAGACCAGCTCCACCCATCGGCGGGTGCGGATCAGATTGAACCAGTTGAACAACAGGCCCAACACGATGACGGTGATGCCGAAGTAGATGGTGATCGACAGGATGTCGTAGACGTCGCGGATGACGGAGCCGGTCTCCGGGTGGCCGGCGACGATCCCGTGGAAGTCGAACCACAGCGGCTCAAACAGCGCCTTTCCGAAGTACGATCCGAACAGCACGCCGAAGACGATGGCCGAGAGCCCGCACCACGCAATGAGCCACGAGAGGTGGTACGTGCCGCGCTTGGCCTGGTTGTTGCGCGTCAGGTATGCGCTGAGGGCCCCGATCAGTGTCAGCACCAGGCCCTGTCCGGCGTCGGCAAACATCAGCCCGAACATGATCAGGTAGATCGGCATCACGAACGGAGTCGGGTCGATTGTCCCGTACTGTGGGATGCCAAAATTGCTCACCAGCATCTGGAACGGAGCGAGCACCTTGGGGTTGTTGAACTGGACCGGCACCTCGGAGGCGATGGTCTCGTCGCTGTCCGCGTCGTGCCATTCGAGGTAGCAGCGGCCCTCGCAGGCCTCGGCGATCTTCGCGCTGAGCCGCTCTTTCATCGACGAGGCCAGCCACCCGGCGAAGATGACCGTGCGCGACGACGACTGGAAGCTGGCCTGAATCTTCGCGCACAGCTCCTGAATCCGCAGCCGGACCCACAAGTCCTTCAGGTGCGGCTCTTCCTGGCGGATCAGATCGGTGACGCGGTCCTGGAGCTTCTTCTGCTCCTCCGTGAGCGCCTGGAGCTTGGCCGTCAGGTCACCCGACAGATTCTTGCGGGCCGAGAGCACCTCCTGCGACATCTCGACCTTGGTCCACCCCACACTCGAGAGGATTCGTTCGATGGGCTCCTGGTCGCGTTTCATCGACAACAGCAGGTAGTGGACCATGCCGTCCTGCTGTGCCAGCGCCATGTGCAGCGCGGGCAGGCCTTTGAGGGATTCCTCGAAGCGCTTGGCGTTGGAGGCAGGGAGTCTTCCCGTCTGCATGGCCAGCATGGACTGCCGCGCCGGCGCCTGGAGCTTGCCCAGATCGACGCCGTAGAGGTTCACTTGGCGTCGGAGGTCTTCGAGTTTCAGGATCTCCTGCTGAAGGGAACGTTGCCGTTCCCGGATGCTCTCGCGCTCTCCGTCGATCCGGTCCAGACGCTCGGCCTCCTTGGCCAGATTGACCGGGGCGCGATTCTGGAGGTCGGTCTCCTGGGGCGCCGACGGAATCGTGCCGACCGTGTGGAGGATGCCCTCGATCCGTTTCCTCATGTCGGACAGTTCTGCCAGGGACGCGTCCGGCGCCGCGCCGGACTGGTTGTGCCGGGGCTCGATGTCCAACTCCGACGTGCTGAGGAACTGCATGACCCCCTCGCGAAGGAGCGTCTCGGTCACCCGCTCCTTATCCCGGCGCAGAACCACCGCAAAAAGTTGTGTCATCGCCGTCGTGAGAATCATAGCATGTTCTCGATGCGTTCCAGGGGCCGGCCGAGTTGTTTGGCGTTCAGGATCATGCGGATTCTCTTCAGTTCGTCCGCTTTCAGGATGAAGTAGGCCAGGATGATGCCGATGGTGAACGGGTAGCCCGCCAGAATGCGCTGAACCTCATGCCGCTGGATTTCCTCCAGGATGCGTCGGATCAGCATCAGACGCGACGTGCTGTCCGAAGCCTGCGACGCCAGAAGAGCCGACAGGCCCGGGTGGGCGCCCCCCACGAATTTCTGGAGCACGCTGGTGACGTTCTGTGCCTGATACAGCTCGTCGATCGTCGCGCGGTTCAGGTGGAAGCCTCCGGGAATCAGCGCTGCCACGACCGCGTCGAGGGGAAGGTCGTAAAACTTCTTGAAGCGAATGATCCAACTGATGTTCTGGAGGTCGATCTCGACCCCGATCAGGCGGATGGCGACCTCGCGGTCCACCCGATCCAGTTTGTTGATGGCGTCGATAAGGTCCGCATAGTACAGTTGGTCGAACGCCACCTCCAGGCGAAACAGCGAGCCTTCCGATTCCACCACCGCGCCGTACTTCTCGATGATCGCCTTGTACGGCGTCCCCTGGCACACTCCGGCGATCTCGTCGAAACTCCGTGCGTTGACGATGATGTCCATTGGAATCGAACGGAGGATCGGCTCGTACAGGATGTAGTGCGCCGCCGATTCGTCGACGTGCCCGCGAACCTTGCGGTCGAAGTAGATTCGTATGGCGTTCTTGAGGTTGTCGATCTCGAACTGGCTCAGCAGCACATCGACCAGACGCCGGGAACTCTCATGGAGGTACCGATGAATGTTCCGGTACAGCTCGATCTCGCTCTTGAGCAGCTCGATCTCCGCCAGCCGGAGATCGCCGGTGCTGTTGTAGACCTCCTCCAGGGGCGCAAACGGCGTGTCGCGCAGCAGAGCCAGAGCTGCGTCCACAGACGCCGATTGCGCCAACTGCCCGAAGACCTCATCCGGAAGGATCTGGCTGATCCGCGCCCGCAGCTTGGCGTTGATGAACGAGTATTTGGTCAATGCACCGGCCATCAATGGCTGTCCGTTTCGTACTCCGTCGTCCGTACCACCCGGCAAAGGGTCTCCACCAGACCGTCAAGGTTCCTGGTGCTGTTGCCGACGAGCATTTCTTTGGCCTGTTCGGCCGTTCGGAGCCTCTCGTCGCGGATCTGCTCAGCCTCTTTCCTGGCCCGCTCGACGGCCGTCTGGATGATCTGTCGAGCTTGGTCTTTCGCGCTGCCGAGCGATTCGGAAATCTCCCGTTCGGCCGACTGGCGAATCTCGGAGGCCTGCATCTGCGCCTGTCGAAGAATCGCGCTGACCTTCTCTTCCGTTTCGAAGACTTCTTCAATGATCCGCTTCATAGAGTCAAATCCAGAACAGAGGTCTGCAACCGTCGATTTGTCCTATTGAACGGTTCAGGCTGGGGAAAAACGCCATAAAGACGGAAAGCAGAACAATAGTCAAGAGCAAAAATGCACCGTCGGCCCACAATATACTCGGTTGTCCGTCCCCCGTCGACTGGGGTCTTACACGCGAAAGGCGGCCCGCTCGTGTGCGGCGGTGTTCGGTTCGTCGTATTGCTGCGATTGGCCGTACCGATACGGCTCCACCGGGCCCTGGTCCTGCCCCGGACCTGGATCGCCGCCTGAGTGGTCGCGATGAGGCTGCCCAAGGCCGAGCCGACCAGGTTCGAACGCTTTTGTAGCCGTTTTTCGGGTCGTCTCAGGGGTTTTGCTTGTTTTTTATCGGCCCTGTCGCTATACTGGACGGTTGTCCGGTGGGGCCCGAAGTGCGCGACGCAGAGAGCGGCTTGTTGCGCTCCTGGCACGCACCGTTCCTGCCTTGCCTAACCATATCTTGGAGGAGTGGGTGCTATGAGAAGTCTCCGATTTGCGGTGATGGCTCTGCTTGTGTTGAGTGCAGGGGTCGTCGCCTCCGCCAGTGTGCTCAACGAGGATTTCGAGTCTTACGTGGCCGGCAGCGCCATCCACGGACAAGGTGGATGGAAGGGGTGGAACAATGATGCGGCGGCGGGGGCATCCGTCTCCGATGCGTTCGCCTACAGCGGCAGCAATTCGATCGCCATCGCCGGCGCCTCCGACTTGGTGCACGAGTTCGATGTGGCCGGCGGCGTGTGGGTCTTCACCGCCATGCAGTACATTCCTTCCGGCGGCACCGGTACGTCCTGGTTCATCCTGCTCAACAGCTACGACGACAACGCCAACCAGGACTGGTCGGTCCAGACGCAGTTCAATCTGGCCGGCGGCGCCATCACCTCGTCGTACACCTCTGACACGGGCACGATCGTGTACGACGAATGGGTCGAGCTGAGGTTCCTCATCGATCTGGACAACAACACGGTCGAGGAGTACTACAACGGCACGCTGTTCACCACGCACGTGTGGGACGACAACGTGCACGGGACGATCGGCGTGATCGATCTGTTCGCCAACGGCGCTTCGGTGGTCTACTACGACGAGATCGTGCTGCAAACGCTGGCAGAAAGTCAGGCCACGGCCAGCGCGCCGGTCCCGGCCGATGGGGAAATCGACGTGGTTCGTGACGGCGTGCTGGGCTGGACCGCCGGCTCGTATGCGGCGTCGCACGACGTGTACTTCGGCACGGATGCGGCGGCGGTCAGCGCCGCCAGCCGGGCCGACGCAATGGGAGTCCTGGCCAGTCAGGGCCAGAGCGGCACGGCCTACGATCCGGCCGGCCTGTTGGAGTTCGGGCAGACCTATTACTGGCGCGTCGATGAGGTCAACGCCACGCCCGACACGATCTTCGCCGGGCCGGTGTGGACCTTCACGACCGAGCCGTTCCTCTATCCGATCCAGAACATCATCGCCACCAGCAACACCACGCCGATGGATGGGGCCGGACCGGAGTATTCCGTCGACGGCTCCGGCCTCGACGAGAACGGCCTGCACTCTCTCAAGACGACGGAAGCGTGGCTGGGTATGCCGACGGACGCCGAGCCTGCCTACATCCAGTACGAGTTCGATGCCGTCCACAAGCTCGCGGAAATGTGGGTGTGGAATTACAACAGCGAATTCGAGAAGATGCTCGGTTTCGGGCTCAAAGACGTGACGGTCGAGTACTCCGAGGACGGCGCTGCGTGGACCGCTCTCGGCGACTTCCAGTTTGCCCAGGCGACGGCGAAGGCCGCATACGTCCACAATACGACGGTGGATTTCGCCGGTATTGGCGCCCGGTTCGTCCGCATCGTTGTTCACAGCACCTACGGGCCTACAGGGCAGTGCGGTCTCAGCGAGGTCCGCTTCCTTCACAAGCCCGTCCGGGCCAGAGGTCCGCAGCCGGCCGACGGCGCCGCGGGCGTCGACGTCAACGGAACACTGAACTGGCGTCCCGGCCGCGAAGCCGCTTCGCATCAGGTGTGTCTCAGCGCCGATGAGCAAGCCGTCATCGACGGCGCCGCCCTGGTCGCTACGGTCACCGAGCACAATTACAGCCCCGAAGGGCTTGTGCTGGGCCAGACGTACTACTGGCGGGTGGATGAGGTCAACGAGGCGGAAGCGGTCGCCACTTGGCCGGGCCGGGTCTGGAGCTTCACCGCCCAGGAGTACATCGTGGTTGACGACTTCGAGAGCTACACCGACGACATCGAGGCCGGCACGACGATCTTCGACACCTGGATCGACGGCTGGGTCAACGACACCGGTTCGACGGTAGGTCACATCAACGCCCCGTTTGCCGAGCAAACCATCGTCCACAGCGGCCGGCAGTCGATGCCCCTGTCCTACGACAACGCGTCTGCCGCCACCTCCGAGGCGGAACTTGAACTGTCGGCGGATTGGTCGCTGCATGGCGTCCAGGGCCTGTCGCTGTACTTCTACGGCGCGGCCGGCAACACGGGCCAGTTGTACGTTAAGGTCAACAACACGAAGATCGCGTACGACGGTCCCGCCATCAACCTCGCCCGTACGACGTGGCTGCTGTGGAGCATCGATCTGTCCGCGGCCGGCAACGTCAGCAACGTTCGCTCGCTGATCATCGGCGTTGAGGGCGCCGGCGCCAAGGGCACCCTGTACATCGACGACATCCGGCTTTACCCTGAGGTTCTCGCCACCGTCGCTGCCGATATCACCGGTCCGGGCGACACCGTCCAAGGCGTTCCGAATGACAACGATTGGCCTGCCGCTGAGTATCCTGCCCTGGCAGTCGACAACCAGTCGAGTACAAAGTACCTGCACCGCAAGGGCGGCGCCATGGCCACCGGGTTCCAGGTGGCGCCTCTGATCGGTTCCACCGTGGTCGCGGGGTTGACCTTCACCAGCGCCAATGACGACTACAGCCGGGACCCGATTTCGTTTGAGCTTTCCGGTTCGAATGCGAGCATCGACGGGCCGTATGAGCTGATAGCCTCCGGCGACATCGTGGACTTCAGCCAGGAGACGGTGTGGCCTCGTTTCACCAGGACGACCACCCCGATCGAGTTCGAGAACACCGTCGCTTACAAGTTCTATCAGATCGTGTTCCCGAGCCTTAGGGACGGCAACGATGGGAACATGCAGATCGCAGAGGTGGAACTGATCGGCACGCCCGCCCAATAGGGCAGGCTCCATATCCCCGCACGCTTGTCGAAGGGGCCTGCACCACCGAAGTGCAGGCCCCTTTTTGTCATGACGTGTGTTTCCTTTTGACGCGGTGGAGGACGTGGGGTATTGTCTTGGCCCTATGAACTGGAGACGACTGATTGCATCGTGTTTTGGGCTGGGCTGGCTGCCGATCGCACCGGGGACATGGGGGTCGCTGCCGCCGGTGGTGGTGTTCGCGGTGCTGGCACATCTTGACGCGTCGGCAGCGGTCATCGCGGCAGTGATGGCGGCCTTCGTGATCGCCGCCTCTGTGGCCTGCGTCGTCTGTGTGCCTGCCGTCGCGGCTCTGGCGGGCAAGACCGATCCGGGCGAGATTGTGATCGATGAAGTGGCCGGCCAGGCGGTGGTTTTCCTGGTTGCGGTCTGGTTCCTGCCGGCGGACTTGTCTTTGAAGCAGTGCTGCCTGGTGGCGGCGACAGGTTTTCTACTTTTTCGAGTTCTCGACATCAGCAAGCCTTGGCCGATAAGGAAACTGGAGGCGCTGCCGGAGGGTTGGGGAGTGCTGGCCGACGACCTGCTCGCCGGGGTCTTCGCGGCGGTCCTTCTCGCGATTGTCGTAGAGCTATGGATTGTTGCATGACGATCAGACCGAGGGCTTGGGCCGGCGGCGTCGACACGGGTTGCTGCGTTGCGGAGATGGAATGGATATCCTGACAGCCGTTTTTCTTGGTATCGTTCAAGGCCTCACGGAGTTTCTACCCGTCTCTTCCTCCGGGCATCTGGTTCTGTTCGAGACGCTGTTCGGCTTCGACGCCGAAAGCCCCGAGATGCTGCTGTTCGACCTGGCGACGCACGTCGGCACGGTAGCGGCGGTCCTGTTTGTATTTCGCAAGCCCCTGTACCGGTTCCTGAGGCAGCCTTCATCCCTTGGCCGCGACGCGTGCGAGTCAACCGCCTCTGCCGGATCGCTGTCCCTGACCCGCGTGATTCTGATGGTGCTGATCGCCAATTTCTGCACGGGGATTCTCGTCCTGCCCCTCAAAAAGGTCTTCACCGATGCGCGGGGCAGCCTGCTGGTCGTAGCCCTGATGTGGGCGGTGACCGGAACGCTGCTCTGGCTGACCGACCGGCGTAAGACAAGTCCATTCGATCTGGCGAGTTTCGGGCTCAAAAGCGCTGCTCTCGTCGGTCTGGCTCAGGGTGTGGCGGTGCTGCCGGGGATCTCGCGAAGCGGCGCGACCATTGGCGTGGCGGTTCTGCTTGGCCTGCAGCGAAGTCGGGCGGTCGAGTTTAGCATGTTGATCGGAATACCGGCGATTCTGGGGGCAACTGTGCTCGAGACGGCGGGCAACTGGCAGAGCATTGGGACGAGCGGCATGGGTGTTCCCGTTGCCCTGGCCGGCGCGGTTTCCGCCGCGGTTGTGGGCGTCGGCGCCCTGAGACTGCTGCTGGTCGTATCGAGGGTGGCCAAACTGAGGTATTTCGGCTTCTACTGCTATGCTCTGTCTGTCGGGAGTCTAATCTATCTTCTGCTATCGTAACGAGATACACCGGCTTCCGTCGGGGGTATGGTGTGGCGCGCAAGCTGGGCAGATTTGACAGGATCAGGCGAAAATAAGTGGGAAAACGCGTATTCTGAGCGTATAATCGAGATGAACCGGCGGGGGTTCCGTAGTACGGATGTTCCTCCGGGCCGGCCTGATAACGTGACGCAGTAGATAATATGGAGGGTTCGGCCCCCATGTCGGCGAATAGCTATAGTTCTCTCTGTGACGACATCTACGTTGACCTCTACGTCAACACGGAGCTGGATCTGCCGGGGGAGAGGGACACGATTCTGACCTTCTTCGACCGGATTCAGAAGCAGTTTCCGGCGATGGGACGGTTCCTCCGTCGCGACAACAACGACTACTACCTCGAAGAAGACCACACCGCAGGGACGTACCGATGGATCAGTCTCGAAGGGGACCGCATCGGCTCGGGAATGGCCAATCCCGCGACGTTCGAGGACGCCTATCGCCAGGACCGGCTGGTCCTGGAACTGATGCCGTACATGCTCGGTGTCACGCCGCTGGACGTCGACTCGATCGATCTGTCGTTCGTCATGGATTTCGATTGCGCTGGCCAGCACGATGAGGTCATTGCCGAGGCCCTGTTTGGGGCCAGCGCGTTCAACTGGCTGCTCGATCTGCCGCACAGCAAGCCCATCGTCTTCTCGCCTTCCATGGTCGTGTCCCTGTCGGACGATCTGCGGACCCAGGCGAGGGTCAGCATCGAGTCCAAGACCAGCGTCTACGAGCCGGGCGAGAAGGAGCCTAATCGCGAAGACTGCATTACGCTCTCGGTGACGGTCCGTCAGTACCCCAACCCGGAGGAGAGGTTCGACGCCTTGGCCTCGTTCGAGAACCAGTGTCACCTCGCCGAGAGCCTGATGGCCGAGAAGATCGTCCACTACTTCGTGCAGCCTCTGACGGAGGTCATCGCGCAACGGCGTTCCACGTAGTCCCATTAGGAGAGGTTCAATGGCGATAGAGGCGCCTCTGAGCAAGTACAGGCGGGGCAACTTCAAGATCTACATCGTGGCGTGTCTGGTTCTGGGGGCGTGGTTCGCCTACGACGGCTACCTCAACAAGAGCTTCATCAACGAGCACACGGACGAGCAGGGCCATCCGAACGGCGTGCTCGAGTTCAACCGGAAATCTCCTCCCGTGTTCCTGGGATTGGCGGTGGCCATCGGCGCGTATTTCCTTGCTGTCCGTGGCCGCAAAGTGGTGGCCGACGAAAAAGAGCTGATCATCGCCGGCAGGAAGAGAATTCCCTACGATGCCATCGAGGCGATCGATAAGACGCACTTCGAGCAGAAGGGGCATTTCACCATCATCTACAAGGACTCCGGCGACGCCGAGGTCCGTCACCGCCTGAGTGACCGGCAATACGACAACCTGGGGCCGGTTCTCGATCATCTCGTCGCACAAATCACCTGACGACCCCCTCTCGGTGGGCCCGGGAATATTTGGTTGACCGCCATAGTCTGCCTCTGTAGGCTATTGCGGTTTGTTGCTGGAACCGGTCTTGGGCGCGTTTTGGGAAGCACGGGTGGAATGAACATCTGCGTGGTTGGATTGCAGTGGGGCGACGAAGGCAAGGGCAAGGTCGTTGACATCCTTGCCGAGCGGAGCGACATGGTGGTCCGGTTCGGAGGCGGTTCCAACGCCGGGCACACTGTGGTCATCGGGGATCGTCGCTTTGCCCTTCATCTGCTTCCGAGTGGTTCCATTCGCCCGGACGTTGCGTGCGTGATCGCCAACGCCGTGGTGGTCGATCCGGAGGTCCTCCTGGGCGAAATCGACGAACTGGCCGGACGCGGCATCTCTCTCGACGGCCGTCTGTTCATCAGTGAGAACGCCCATGTGGTGCTGGACTACCATAAACGCGAGGACCAGCTCCGCGAAGAATCCCTTGGCGAAGGCAAGATCGGCACGACGGTTCGCGGCATCGGGCCGTGCTACGCCGACAAGGTTGGACGCAGCTATGCCGTGCGCGTGGGGGACCTGCGCGACCTCGACGCTCTGAAGACCAAACTCGGCATCATCCTCGAATACAAAAACAAGCTCTTCGGATCGCTCTATGGAGCCGAGCCGATGGCGGCTTCGACGATCTTCGATAAGTGCAAGCGCTACGCCGAGCGGCTCGGGCCGTTCATCACCGACACCACCGAACTGCTGCACACCTCCATCGAACAGGGCAAATCGGTCCTGTTCGAAGGGGCGCAGGGCTCGCTGCTGGACCTCGACCACGGCACGTTTCCCTTTGTGACCAGCTCGAACTCCAGCTCGCTGGGGCTTCCGGCGGGCTGCGGCGTGCCGGCGCGGAGGGTGGACAAGTACATCGGTGTCATCAAGGCCTATACAACCCGCGTGGGCGCCGGTCCGTTTCCCACTGAGCAGGACAACGAGGTGGGCCAGTACATCCGCGATGCCGGCCACGAGTACGGCACGACGACCGGGCGACCCCGACGATGCGGGTGGTTCGACGCGGTGGCGGTCATGTACAGCGCCCGGATCGGTTCGGTCGACAGCCTTGTTCTGCTGCACCTCGACACGCTGACCGGACTGAAGGAGTTGAAGGTCTGCCGCGCGTACGAACTCGACGGACGGGAGACCACGTTCTTCCCGGCTAACATTGCCCGCCTGGCCCGGGCCAAGCCGATCTATGAAACGCTGCCCGGCTGGGACGAGGACATCAGCGCGGCCACGAGGTTCGATCAGTTGCCGGCCAACGCCCGTCAGTACGTCGAGCAGATCGAACGGATCGTCCGCCGGCCGATCGAGATGATCGGCGTCGGACCCCGACGAAACCAGACGCTCACCCGAACCTGACCACCGGGACCCGATGTGCCGGCGGCGCCGGGCCGGGTCAGAGAGGTTTCTTGCCGCAGGGCAGTGCCAATGACGACCATGGAGCAGAAACGCAAAGCAACGGCCGAGCGGCTGGGGGTACCCCCCGAACTGATGCCTCGCCACCTGGCCATTATCATGGACGGCAACGGCCGCTGGGCCCAGCGTCAGGGACTGCCGAGGTACGAAGGCCACGGACAGGGAGCCAAGACCGCCGAGATGATCTCTCTGCGTTGTGTCGATCTGGGAATCGAGTCCGTGACGCTGTACGTGTTCAGCGTGGAGAACTGGAAGCGGCCCCAGGCGGAGATCGACGCCCTGATGCACATCTACAGCGGCTATCTCGTCAGCATCCGACGCAGCCTGATGGAGAATGACGTTCGTTTCGTCCACCTCGGACGTATGGACGGCCTGCCCGATACGGTCAGGGACGCCCTGCTGGGAACATCCGAGCTGACCGCCGGCAACAGCGGGATGGTGCTGGCCATGGCCCTGAACTACGGCGGTCGCGCCGAGATCGTGGATGCGACCAGAGCGATCGCCCAGAGCGTTCAGCGGGGCAGACTGAAGGTAGAGGACATCGACGAACGGTGCATCAGCGACCACCTGTACACCAGGGGCCTGCCCGATCCGGACCTGCTGATTCGCACCGCCAACGAGCTGCGCGTGAGCAACTTCCTGCTGTGGCAGATTTCATACTCCGAGTTCTACGTGACCGACACGCTCTGGCCCGACTTCGATCAGTCGAGTCTCGAAGACGCTCTGATAGCATATGCGCGGCGGGACCGTCGCTTCGGGGCCCTCAGCCAGGGATCTTCCTCTCGTGGATGAGCGTGTCGCCTGCGGAGGTCGGCCTGCGTTCGGCCGCCCCGGAACAAGATGCTCGAACGGACATGGCCCTCTGCTATGCTCAAACACAGGATATTCTCCGGCGTGCTGATGACGCTCTTCTTCGGGGGCCTGGTCGTCCTGGACGGCTGGATCGATGGTTCGGCCACTGTCGCGGCCGAAGACGACAGGGCGGTGCAGGGGACCTTGCTGACGATCCTCGTGGCGGCGGTCATGGCGCCGGCGACGTTTGAATTCGCCGGTCTCTGTGCGGCGAAAGGCCTGCATGTCCTGCTGACGCCGGCGGTCGGAGGCGTCGTTCTTCTCTCTACGGCGTGGTACTGGTCCCAGTGGCTCAGCGTTCCCCTGCATGCGTGCGTGCTGTTTGTCCTGGCCTTCTCGCTGCTGGCGTCGGTCCTGGCGCAGTACCGGCAGTACGGGATCGACGGCGTTCTGGCTAATTGCGGCGTCAATTGCCTGGCGGTCCTTTATCTGGGGCTTCTGGCGGCCTTTGTGGTGGCAATTCGGGTGGATGTGGGGCTTTGGGAAACTTTAGCGTTTATGTTCGTCGTGAAAGGCTCGGACATCGGGGCGTTCACATTCGGCAAGCTCTTCGGCCGGCACAAGTTCTCTCCGCGTGTCAGTCCGGG
The DNA here is from genome assembly GCA_012744475.1 of Phycisphaerae bacterium. GTDB lineage: Bacteria > Planctomycetota > Phycisphaerae > Sedimentisphaerales > Anaerobacaceae > Anaerobaca. The sequence goes on along the minus strand of JAAYBV010000065.1, from coordinate 22,985 downwards.
CAAGACCTGGGAGGGGCTGGCCGGAGCGATCGTCGTCGCCATGGGTATAAGTCTCGCGTTTGCCCTTGCTTTCGATATAATGGCTTGGTCGTGGGCTCTGCTGTTCGGCGGGGTCTTCGCCGTGATAGGCCAGTTGGGCGACCTGACCGAATCGATGATGAAGCGGGACGCCCAGCAGAAGGATTCCGCGGACCGCGTGCCCGGATTCGGTGGTATACTGGATGTGACCGATTCGCCCCTGGTGGCCGCGCCGTTCGGGTATCTGTTCTTCCGTCTCGTGGCGTAACCGCCCGCCGGCGGGGCGACAACGGAAACGACGGAATCGTATCGCTTAGGCGAGGAGCAATTTGGAAGTCATCGTACAACTGGATCCGGGCAGCAGGCAACTGGAGCTTTTCGGACCTTCCGACAGTCACCTTCGGCAATTGCGCCGATCTCTGGGCGTTACCATCACCGCCCGTCAGTACAACCTCATCATCAGTGGCGCCGACAGCAACGTCAGCCAGGCGGCCGATGTGGTCGACCGCATGCAGAAGCATCTGCTCAAGCACCGGCAACTGACCAGTGACGATGTGGCCGGTTTCATCGAGCAGGGGACCCAATCGGCTGCTCCGGACAATGGAGAAGCGGTGACCGTCTACTCCAAGAAAGTGGTCGAGCCGTCGACCGGTGGTCAATTGAAGTACATCGAGACGATGCTGAGCAACGACATCACGTTCTGCACGGGTCCGGCCGGAACGGGAAAGACCTACCTGGCCGTCGCCGTGGCCGTCTCAATGCTCAAGAAGCGTCAGATTCGACGCATCGTCCTGGCCAGACCGGCCGTCGAAGCCGGTGAGAAACTCGGATTCCTCCCCGGCGACATCCAGGCCAAGGTCAATCCCTACCTCCGGCCGCTGTTCGACGCACTGGAAGACATGATGGACTTCGCCCAGATGCGCAAGTTCATGGAGCTGGATATCATCGAGATCATTCCCCTGGCCTTCATGCGGGGGCGGACGCTCAACGAAGCCGCCATCATCTGCGACGAGGCTCAGAACACCTCCGGCCTTCAGATGCTCATGGTGCTGACCCGCCTCGGACACGGCTCGAAGATGATCATTACCGGCGACGTCACGCAGATCGACCTCGACACGCACCAGAAGAGCGGCATGATCGAGGCGATCGAGACCCTCCGCCGGATCAAGGGCATCGGCGTCGTCGAGCTGAATCAGCGCGACATCGTGCGGCACCGGCTCGTGCAGAACATCGTGCGCGCGTACAAGAAGAAACAGGAATCGCACAGACGGGGACAGCGGGGCGAGGAATCGTGAGACCGAGACGATCCTCGCGACGCAGACTCGCGCCGATTCCGATCTGGCTATGACGGACTGAATGCGATGGGCCTTTTCAACCGAAAGACCAATCCGCGACGAGATCAGGTGCGTCGGAACATCTCCTCGGGACGCCCGGCCCGGATTTCCGCGCTGGCCAACCGGGAAGCGGTGATCTCCATGCTGCTGTGGCTGGGGTTCGTCGTGGCCTGCACCGCTATCCTGTCTTATGAGATGATCGACCCGGGACGCTACCGGGTTGTGCTGGCGATGCTTGCGGTGGTGGCCTTCCTCTCAACCGGCGGAGGATTCTATCTCTACCACCACGCGAATCGCATCCTCCACCATCCCGCGCGGGCCCTGTCGCTGATCGGCGTCTTCCTCGTGCTGCTGGCGGCACTGAAGATCGCGGTGCTGTCCAGCGGGACTTCTCGCTGGACGCCGAGTTGGGGAACCGGCACCGCCGTCGTCGCCGCGATTGTCTTCGTGATCGCTTACGATCAGCGGTTTGCCATGGCGATGGCGACGCTGTACGCGATCTTTGCCTGCTTGGGGGTGGGTCCGAGGCCGGCCGGCGGGTATCAGCTCCAGGGGATCGGGCTGTTCCTGACCATGGTCAGCGGCGTGGCGACCTGTTGTTTCTCGCTCCGGGAGATTCGCACACGCATGAAGCTGCTGGAGGTCAGCGCCATGGCGGCGGCGGCCGTCTTCCTCATGGCGTTCGCGGTGGTCTATCTGAACTTCCTCGGTGAGCCGCAGGATCTGGTGTTGGTTGTATGGGCCGCCGGCCATCATGCGTTGGCCGCCTTCCTGGGTGGTCTGCTGATTCAGAGCCTGCTGCCGCTGATCGAGAAGACGTTCCGCATCGCCACGAGCATGACGCTGTTGGACTATTCCGACGCGAACCAGCCCCTTCTCAGGAAGCTGGCGATGGAGGCGCCCGGGACGTTCAGCCACAGCCTGCTGATTGGGTCCATCGCGGAGGCGGCTGCTGAGGCGATCGGCTGCAACGGACTGCTGTGCCGCGTCGGAGCCTACTACCATGACATCGGCAAGATCAACAAGCCGAAGTACTTCGTCGAGAACGAGATGGGCTCGGCCAGCAAGCACAAGGAGCTGTCTCCGGCGATGAGCCAACTGATCATCGTCAGCCACGTCAAGGACGGCGTCGAGATGGCCAGGGAATACGGATTGCCCAACGTGCTGCACCAGTTCATCGAGACCCACCACGGCACGACCCTGGTCGAGCCGTTCTATCACCAGGCCAGGAAGATGCACGAGGATTCCGATGGGGCAGGCAAGAAGCCGAGAGGAGCGCCCCCCTCGGAGAGCGAGTTTCGCTATGCCGGCCCGCGGCCGAAGACGAAGGAGGCCGCGATCATCATGCTCGCCGATGCGGTCGAGGGAGCGACCCGGTCGCTGTCCGAAGTGACGCTGGCCAAGGTCGAGATCGTCGTGCACAACATCGCCATGAAGCGGTTGCAGGATGGGCAGTTCGACGAGTGCGACCTGACGCTGCGGGAGCTCAGCGGGATCGAGGTGAGCATGTCGAAGTCCTTGGCTGCGCACTACCACGGCCGCATCGCCTACCCGACGCCTGCCGATGCGCCGCTGCCGCCGCCGTCGCCCAAGCCGGCGGCCCCGAAGATGGTCGAGACGTAGGCGGCCGGCCATGAACACGATCCAGATCACGCGACAGTCGCAGGATGCGCCCGCCGACGATGCCCAACTGGAGGCGCTGGTCCGATCGATCTGCGAGAGGTTCGGCCTTGTCGGGGCGACGATCGGCGTGGGGATCGTTGATGATGCGCAGATGGCGGAGCTGAACCGCCGATTCCTGAACCACGAAGGGACGACGGACTGCCTGAGCTTCGACCTGTCGGACACGGAGACGCCCGACGGGCTACGGGTCTTCGAGGTTGTCGTCAACGCCCAGATGGCGGGTCGCGAGGCCGCCCGGCGGGGCCATTCACCTCAGGCCGAATTGGCGCTGTACGTCACGCACGGCCTGCTGCACCAGTTGGGTTTCGACGACGCGGTGCCAGAGCAGGCCCAGACGATGCACCGGACGGAGGACGAGATTCTGCAACACGCCGGCTTCGGGGTGGTGTATAATAGCCGCCCGGAATCGCCATAGACCGGTCGGCGCCGGGCCGATCCGGATTTCGCGTTGCATTGAAAGGGTAGTCACAGGTGCACTTCGTCGGTTGGGCTGTGTTGCTGATTTGCCTGTTCGTTGGAGCGACACTGTTCTTCTCCGTTCACGCCATCGCGCTGCGGAGCTTCTCGCGCCTGCGGTTGCAGGAGGCGTTCAAGACCGCCGACGGAGAAGAACGACCCGAACTGGTCGAGGCCGTGACCGACAATGCGGACCGCCTGAGTCTGGCGTGCTCGTTCTATCGGCTGGTCTTCAATTTTTGCTCGCTGCTGCTGTTGGTGGCGATGCTTTCGACCCTCCAGAACCACGTGCTGAGCGCCGGCAGTTATGTGCTGGTCTTCTTCGTCGCGCTGGCGATCTTCTCGGTGTTCAGTCTGGCCATTCCCCACGCGTGGGCCAAGTACGCCGGAGAGAAGCTCATCAGCCAGACCTATCATCTCCTGATGTTCTTCGCGTTGCTGGCGACTCCGGTGCTCTATGTGCTGAAGCTCTATGATGGATTCGTGCGTCGCCTGGCCGGCGTGCCCGAGGCCAGCCCCGAAGAGCAGTTGGAGGAGAGGCAGGAGGAGTTTCTCGAAGACCTCGAACAACACCGCATGGAAGGGGCGTTCGACGAGGAGGAACAGGAGATGATCGAGAACGTCCTGGAACTGAGCGAGAGCTGCGCCGACGAGATCATGACGCCGCGCACGGACCTGGTCGCCATCGAGGTGCACGCCGATCTGCCGGCACTGCTCGAAGCCATCCGCCGGGCGGGCCATTCTCGAATCCCCGTGTTCGAGGAGAATATCGACAACATCGTCGGGTTTGTCTACGCCAAGGACCTGCTGACTCTGATCGGCAAGGACCCGTCCGAATTCCGCCTGCGCGAGCACATGCGGGAGGCGTACTTCGTGCCCGAGAGCAAGCCTTTGCGGGCGCTGCTTCACGAGTTTCAAAACCAGAAGCTGCACATCGCGGTCGTGCTGGACGAGTACGGCGGGACAGCGGGCGTCGTGACCCTGGAGGACATCCTCGAGGAGCTGGTGGGCGAAATCACCGACGAGTACGAGCAGACGCCGCCGGCGTCGATCAAGAAGGTCGATGACAACACGATCGAGGTCGATGCGCGAACATACGTGGATGATCTCAACGACGAGTACGAGCTGGATCTGCCTGAGGACGAGGACTACGACACGGTCGGAGGCTTCATCTTCGCGCGTCTGGGATACGTGCCGAAGAAGGGCGAGCACTTCGACTACAAGAACCTCCAGTTCACGATCGCCTCGGCCGAGCCGAGGCGCATCAACCGCATCACGATCCGAAAGATGCCGGAACAGTAGCCATGCTGACCAAGGATCGCGCTGTCTGCATCCGCGCCGTCGACTACTCCGAAACGTCACAGATCGTGACGTTCTTCGCCCGGCTTGCCGGCAAGATCAGCGCGATCGCCAAAGGCTCCAAGCGCGCCAAGTCCGCCTTCGACGGACCGATCGAGGTTCTGTCGTACGGGGACATCGTCTTCACCGGCGCCGACAAGGAGAAGCTGGCGACGCTGACGGAATACCAGCAGCAGCCCATGCGAGGGGGGCTGCGGCGGAACCTTTTCGCGCTGGACTGTGTGCTCTTCGCCGCCGAATTGCTCGGCCGGCTCACTCATGACGGCGACCCGCACCTGATCCTCTTCGATCAGTTCGTCCAGCTCATTGGCGACCTCGACGAGCAGGCCGCCGCCGGACCGCGTCGCGACATCCTGCTGCGTCTGGTCCTGTTTCAGTTGGCTTTGTTGCGCGAGGTAGGATTGCGTCCAAACCTCAAGACGTGCGCCAACTGCAAGAGGTCGTTTTCGTCCGACTGGCGGGAGAGCTACTTCAGCAGCTCCGCCAACGGGCTGGTCTGCCGCGACTGCGAAATGAACTTTCCCGAGCGGGTGCAACTGAGCGGCCCGGCCGCTCGCGCCCTGGCCAATCTTGGGCAGATCGCCAAGACCCCCGAGAACGTCCTTGATGAGATCGAGGCGGTTCTGATCTACCACTTCACCGAAACCCTCGGCCAGCGTCCGAAGATGGCCGCCCACGTCCTCAAGTCCCGCCCGAAGTAGAGTGTCCCGACCTGCGTTGGGATTGACCGACCCGTTCAGTCGAACAGCTCCGCCTCGTCCCCTTTGTGTGTGGGCTTGCGAGGTCCGAGGCCGAGGTGGTCGCGGGCCTTGGGGGTGACTTCGCGGCCTCGCTTGGTCCTTCGGACGAAGCCGATCTGGAGCAGGTAGGGCTCGACGACGTCTTCGAGCGTGTCGCGCTCCTCGCCGAGGGTGGCGGCGATGGCTTCGATGCCGGCAGGCCCGCCGTCGTAGACGTTGATCAGCGCCTTGAGAAAGGCCCGGTCGAGAGGATCGAGACCCAGCGCGTCGATCTGCTCCATTTTCAGGGCGTTCTCAACGATGTCGGTGCTCAGGACGCCGGAGCCTTTGACCTGGGCGTAGTCGCGGACGCGCTTGAGCAGGCGGTTGGCGATGCGCGGCGTCCCGCGCGAGCGGCTGGCAATCAGCTCCAGCGTCCCATCCTCGCAGTCGAGCTTCAGCAGCCCGGCCGACCGGACGAGAATCTCCGTCAGCTCGCCGGCGCTGTAGAAATCCAGATGGTACAGCATCCCGAACCGGCTGCGCAGCGGCGCGCTGAGCAGACCCGTTCGCGTTGTGGCGCCGATCAGGGTGAACCGCTTCAGCGGGAAGTTGATCGTCTTGGCGTGGAGCCCGCTGTCGACGGTGTAGTCGACCTTGAAATCCTCCATCGCCGGATAGATGAATTCTTCCACCGGCGTGCTGAGCCGGTGAATCTCATCGATGAACAGGATGTCGCCCGTGTTGACGCTGGTGAGAAGGCCCATCACGTCGCCGGCCTTGACCAGGGCCGGACCCGAGGAGCAGCGGATCTTCGCGCCCATCTCGTTGGCCACGATATGGGCCAGAGTGGTCTTGCCCAATCCCGGCGGGCCGTGAAACAGGATGTGCTCGAGCGGTTCGGATCGCTGTTTGGCCGCCTGGATCGCGATGCCCAGTTTCTCACGAATGCTGGCCTGGCCGACGCACTCGTCCAGATGCTGAGGCCGCAGGGAGCTGGTGAAAACCTCCTCCGCCTCACTGAGGGACTGTCCACTGATGACTCTTCCGATTGCCATAGCCAGAGCATACCCATCCGGCGGCAAAGTTCAAGCCTGCATCGGGCCTTTCCACACAGGGGCGAATCATCATGCGCCCCTAAGGTTGGGGATTTGCGATGTACCGCTCGTATTCGGCGCGGGTGTCGACCTTCTCCAACCGGGTTCCGTCCCACGGATTCTCGCCCGTGAAATGGGTCGTGTTGAACGCCGGATGGTCGATCCGTCCCTCAGGCCCCACGATTCCCCAGGAATCCGTCCGGTAGACGCGAGCGCCTTCGTTTTCCGCGACCCAGGTTCCCTGCTCGAGCGTGGTCTGGCTCCACAAAAAGCTGATGTAGTCCCGGCTGCGGTCCGCGTCACGCAGGCTGTCCATGTAGTCGTCGAACGCCTGATTCCTCTCCGCGATGGAGTTTTGCAGGTTGCGATTGAGCTGCTGCTGCCGGGCGTAACGGTTCTGCATCTCTCCGGCGAACCACTGCTGGTTGACCTGAGTCGACTTGCTGATTCGCAGGTACAGGGGCAGCCACTCGTCGTATTCGTTGTCGGGGGCCCAACTGCCGTCGGCCAGCACCTGCCAGACCGGGCTCATCGGCATGGCGATGCACTGGACGGCAAACAACCCGCGAAGCGTCGCGCCGGTCGCGACACTGCGGAATCGCACGTGCAGGAGGCGCGCATCGACCTGCATCCCCTGCGCCTGGAACTGGCGGATCGAGTCGGCGGCCTCCGGGATCGCCTGCTCCGTCGGGCACTCGCCCAGCAGTTGCAGGTCCGTCCCGACCTGGCCGAGTTGGAGGACCAGACCCAGTGCCTGTAGCGGCGGCTGATACGGCGCGTTGATCGCGCCGGGCGCGGCGAATTCGGTGGGGATGATCGTGTGACTGCCCGATCCGACGCCGCGCTGCTTGGTCTGCTGGTTGTCGAAGGTCGTGAACTGGAGCTTCTGTCCCTGAAGGCTCCAGCCCTGCGGGATTTGCAGTGTCATCGACTGATCGGGCAGGGCCGCCGGATGCAACGGCACCTGCCGGCCCGGCCTTCGCGAAGCCTGCTGGATCATCGCCGCCGGCGAAAGCGCTGGGCCGCTTTGAGGCGCCGGCGTCTGTTCGGCCAGTTGCCTGCCTTGCTCCAGAACGGCAGTTACACCCTGCGGCGCATAGGCGAGGTTGGCCGCGACCGTGGTCAGCGTCGGGCGAACCTCGTTCCATACGTTCTCGCGGGCCAGGAGAATGTACACGGTTCCGGTGCTCTGCGTGCGGAAGAAGTAGCCGCGTCCGATGCCTTTCTCGCCTTCGTCGGTCAGGGTGATCTGTGCGATGGTGCGTTCCCGTTCCGGCGATGAGGTGATGCTGGTCGTTTTGAGCGTGGGAATCTCCTGTGTCATGGCCGTCAGGCATTTGGCGGCCAGCGCGACGGAGTCCTTGATCTCCTCGCCGGTGGGGAAGGTCATGAACATCACCGCCGCCTTCTCCTGCGGCTCCGTAACCGACAAGGCGAACGCACCCTCTCCCATAGGTTCCTGGCTCACTGTCCAGTCGGCGGGCTTGTAGAGCAGCACCTTGCCGTCGGGCGATTGATACCGTTCCATGGCCGGTCCGGTTTCCGCGGGCGGCTGGCCTTGTCCAGTCATCTGGGTGGCCGCCGCCGGCGTGGGGGCCGGGGCGGGCCGCACGTTGGTCGAGGTCAGCAGGGCGGTCATTTCCTGGCCGGCTATCTGCATGGTCTGGCGCACCGCCCCGATTCCATCGGCGTAATAGATGACCGATACCATGGACCCTTGGCCGGGCACCGTGACGCTCGACTGCACGCGGATGCAGTCGAACGTTCCGGCGGGCGTCTGGACTCGCTCGGGGCCCAGCCAGCGGTTCGTCGTCGTGATCGACATGCCGGGCTGGGTCGTCGTGGACGTCCAGGTCTGGCCCTCCTGGATCGGCAGCTTGATCCGCAGGACGGGCGGATCGTAACGCATCTGCTGTCCCTGCGCTTCGGCCATGTACGCCTTGACACCCTCCGCGTCGGCCGCCAGGTACTCTCGCTGGGTCTGCCAGCCCATGCGCGTCTCGACCACCGCGCAGCGGGCCGCGCCGACCTGGGCGTATCCGACGACGGTGACGGTCATCGTCATGCCCGTGGACATGGAGTAGGACCACTGATTGCCCTCTTGCAGGGGGAAGTAGTCTGCCGCCGGCGCGGCCGAAGCCAACAGAGCAATCACAACGGTGGCAAATCGCGCGGTTCTCATGGAATCCTCCTATGACCTCAAAGATCGCAGCGCCCGTGTTTCGCGGTCGCATCGCGATTCGCATGATATCCCGCCTCGCGCGGATCGGTCAAGACCCGCACCCGCGGCGGCATGCCGCGCTGCCAAATCCGAAATCCGAATGTCGAAACGCGAAACAAACACGAAAAACCAAAACCCGAAACCGTCCAATGCCACGCAGGGCTTCGAATCCGCGACTCTCGGCACAGACTTGTCGAGGATGCCGCTTCCTGCTATAATAAGACTGTATCGAGACGGAGCGGAAATACTGACGTTTCTTTCCGCCCGACCCTTTTTCGCGAGCATCGGGAGGTCTGACCATGAGAAGCTTTGCCGCACCCGTCGTTGTGTTCTTCTTCGTCGTCACGCCGGTTCTTGCTGTGCCGCAGCGGCCAGACATCGTCATCATGGATGGGATCGTGTATGTACTTCCGGAAAGCAGCAGTCCCGCCGAAAGGCTCCCATTGGAGTTGCTCTGGAAGGATCCTGCGACAAGGCCCAAGTTGTCGCCAGCGCGAGGGGGAGGCGGCATTACAAGCCTCCAGAGGGGATATGTGGCCATATGGGAAGTCTCTGATCAAGCTCTCTACCTGCGAGGCCTGGATGCCTGGCAGGGAAACGCCAGAGCGGACCTCAAGACGATCTTCCCCCAGAGCTACAGGGATGGAAAGGTCAAGGCGGAGTGGTTCTCAGGTACGTTGACCCTCAACACGACCGAGTCCCCGCAGTTGGAAGCGGCGGCCCCCAAGGTCCCGCTGCATTTCAAGGATGGCGACTTGGAGCTGGCCGCTCAGTACTTCCCGCCTGCGGCACTGGGATCATTTAGGATCGACTGGTATTCGAAACACCTGACAGCTCTCCAGGAGCCGTCGCTCTATGCGATGCGGACGGAGCGTGGAACGGAGGTCTATCGGTTCCTCTGGCTTCGCACGTTTCATCATCCGGTCGCCGTGCGCGTCGTCTGCAGGCAAGATGGAGACATGATCGTGTGCAAGATGTGCGCTGGCGCCGGGGGATATGAACCCGGCAGGCTCATCCTCAACCGATCCGCCCCGTTCTCACCTCAACAGAAGACTCAACTCAAGGCCTTGTTAGAGTCGTCTGGATTCTGGGAGCTTTCTTCACAGGACACCAGTTTCGGTCGGGACGGTTCCCGGTGGATTGTCGAGGCCGTCAAGGATGGGAGGTACCATATTGTGGATCGATGGACCCCCCAATCGGGTGTGGTCAGGGACCTTGGCCTGTTCTTTATCGAGACCGGCAACTTCGTCGAGGAGACGATCTACTGATTGCCGGGCGATGGCCCGCGTGGCGGGTGGCAGCCTCATCCCGATGTCAATCGGGATGGGGATGGTTTGACGCGGCACGTCAGACTTCGATGCCTTGTTTGAGGCGGTAGACGAGGGGGACGAGCGCTTCGGCGGTGGTGATGTCGGGGTGGCGCTGGCAGGCCAGCTCGATCAGCTCCATTGCCTCGTTGCGCCTCTCGCCCCAGGCGACGAGGATCTCCAGCGCTTCGCTCTGGAAGGCCCTGAATTTGGGCTGGGCCCTGGCCGGCTCAGCGCCTTCGGCGAACGAGAGCAGCTTACCTTTCAGCTCGGCGACGATCAACTGGGCCATGCGTTTGCCGATTCCCGGCAGGGCGGTCAGCATCCTCTCGTCGCCGTTTTCGATGGCGTCGGCGATGTGACCGATGGGCATGCTCAGGGCGCGAAGCCCCTTCTTGATCCCCATGCCTTTGACGCTGGTGAACTCGGTGAAGAAATCTCGCTCGGCCGAGCTGAGGAACCCGATCATGCGCGGGATCAAATTGCCGCCGCCCAGCGTGCCTTCGTAGTATTCCATCGTGCACAGAGCGACGTCGGCGCCGATCTGCTCTGACAGGATACCGATGCAGTAGCCCGGCAGCATGACCTCGTAGGCGACCGGCCCGACCTGCACCAGCGCCGTCTCGGTGTCCACCTTCAGCAGTTTCCCTTCAATCCTGGCGATCATATTCGCATGAGTCCCTTAGGTCCTGTTGGTCCTATCTCCTCTCCCGCGCCAGCGCGTTGCCGCAGCACAATGCAATCGCCATCGCGTCGGCCACGTCGGCCGGCGCGGGCAGCTCGGGCAGCGCCATGACGGTCTGAATCGTCCGCTGCATCTGCTCTTTGGAGGCCCGCCCGTTTCCCGTCAGTGATTTCTTGATCCGCGTGGCGCTGAAGCTCTGGACCTCGATGCCGGCGGCGGCGCTCTTCTGGAGGATCACGCCTCGCGCGTGGCCCATCAGGATCGCGGTGCGCGGGTGGGCGTAGTGAGCGTACAACTGCTCGACGGCGACCACCTCGGGCCGGAACCGCTCCAGGAGCGTCTCGACGTCCTCGGCGATCTGATTCAGCCGGCGTTCGATGGGAAGCTCGCCGTCGGTGCGAAGAACGCCCGCCTCGACGATGGTGTCCCGGCCGCCGTCCGTGTCAATGCAGGCGTAGCCGCAGACCTGCAAGCCGGGATCAATCCCGAGGATCCTCATTTCCATCTCCACTGCGTGCCTTGCGGCGTGTCTTCGAGCACGATGCCCGCCTCGTCGAGCCGCTTGCGAACGGCGTCGGCGGTGGTAAAGTCCTTGTTCTTGCGAGCGGCGGCCCGTTGGTCGATCAGGATCGCGACCAGCTTGCCGACGGCCTCGTCGTTGCCGCCGGCGGTCTCGGCGTATTCACTCTTGACGACGCCCAGAACATCGCCTCCGAGGCGGGTGAACAGATCGTCTACCGCGCCGAGCGTTGAACCCGTCGCAGACCCGGCAGCGGCCAGTGTGTTCGTCACTCGGACCAGATCGAACAGGACCGACAGGGCCACCGACGTGTTGAGGTCGTCGTTCATGGCCTCTTCGAATCGCGTCTTGAGCGCCTCAAGCTGGCCGGCGACGTCCTCGTCCATCGGGCCTTCGGGCGCGGCCTTCAGTCGCTTCCGCAGGTCCTTGACGGTCTCGGCGATTCTCTGGTACCCGCTGTTGGCGGCGTACAGCGCCGCGTCGGAGAAGTCCAGCGGACTGCGATAGTGGCTGTTGAGCACCAGTTGCCGAATCGCCAGCGGCTCGTAGTAGCGGGTCAGCCGCTCGTGCGAGCCGGTGAAGGCCTGTTTGAGCGTGATGAAGTTGTTCAGGCTCTTGCCCATCTTCTGGCCGTCCACCGTGACCATGTTGTTGTGGAGCCAGAAGCGCACAAAGGGCGCATTGTTGGCGGCCTCGGACTGGGCGATCTCGCACTCGTGGTGGGGGAACTGGTTCTCCAGGCCGCCGCCGTGGATGTCGATGGTCTTGCCGAGGTACTTCATCGCCATCACCGAGCATTCGAGGTGCCAGCCGGGATAGCCCATCCCCCAGGGGCTGGGCCACTGCATGATGTGGTTGGGCTCGGCCTTTTTCCACAGGGCGAAGTCGACGGGGTTCCGCTTGTCGGGCGAGGGCTCGACGCGGGCCCCGGCCACCATCTCCTCAGTGTTGCGCCCGGAGAGCTTGCCGTACTCCTTGAAGGTGGCGACGTCGAAGTAGACCGAGCCGTTGACCTCGTACGCGTGGCCCTTGTCCAGCAGCGTGCGGACCAGCTCGATCTGCTCGATGACGTGGCCGCTGGCGCGCGGGCTGATGTCGGGCCGCACGCAGTTGAGCTGGTCCATGTCCTCGAAGAAGCTGCGCGTGTAGAACTCGGCCACGGCCATCGGGTGCTTTCGCTCTCTGGCCGCCGCTTTGGCGATCTTGTCCTCGCCCGCGTCCGCATCGTCGGTCAGATGGCCCACGTCCGTAATATTCTGCACGTATGTGACATGGTAGCCGAGGTAGCGGAGATACCGCACGAGCACGTCGAAGCCGACATAGCTTTTGGCGTGGCCCAGATGCGCGTGCCCGTACACCGTCGGCCCGCAGACGTAGATCCCCACCCGACCCTTCTCCAGCGGCGTAAACTCCTCTTTCCGCCTCGTCAGACTATTATGTAGTTGTAGAGCCATGTCATCCTTTATTGTGAATTCAGTCTTCTATTCCACGACCAGGAAGCCCTTCGCTCCCATATAAGCTGCCACGTCCCGGACAAAGGTCTCGGCCTCTTCGATTCCGCGCACCACGATCATCTCGTCGAGCCGGGTCAGTTCGCCGTAATCCGCCTGCTGTCGGCGTTCGAATGCCATGTGAAGCGACCGGGATAGCTCCTTCGCAAGGTCTCCCGGTTTCACGAATTCGCGGTCGAACAGGGCAATCGTTCCGCTGTGCTTCGAGGAGCCGAGCCCTTTCGTGGCGAGCAGGGCAAGAACCGCATAAAACATCGCGTCGTAGGCCCTGCTGACGGCGCCTCGGGGCGCACGCTCGGCGAGGAGGACCTGGGTCTCGCGAAGTGTTTCCTCCGCCTGTTGCATCCGCAGCGCGACCAGCTCCTTGAGTCGCCCATCGATCACAGCCGGATGCCCTCCTTCTCGATCTGCCGGATGATCGGACTGACTCCTATCGGGCCATATTTCAGTTGCTCCAAGGTGACGACCAGGGTGGACAGGACCAGACCGTTCTCGAAACCAACCGCCCAGGCGATTTCCGAGATCCTCTCACGCAGGGCGGCGTCGATTCGATCCACCACAAGGAAGATGTCGAGGTTCGACCCGGCGGCCGCATCCCCTCGCGCCCTGGAGCCGAACGCGCGCAGTTCGAGAACCCGCACCAGCGTGCCGAGACGCTGTTTGAACTCCAGGGCTATCCTTCTGTCCTCTGAAGCCATCATGGCAGACGAACCTCTTCGCGAGCTATCTCCGCTATCGAGCTGCCCAAGAGGACGACCATCTCAAGATGCAGCGGTTTCAGCGCTTCGCCGATCCGGTTGCGCAGCACATCAGAGAGTTTCACCATCCGGGCAGACATGAGCGTATTCTACCGCGGTGGTCACGACCGGTCAATTCTTGTGCAGACGCCATTCGGCTCGGGTGTCCGGGCGAAGCTTGTGGGATGGGCAGGTTTTCCACCCATGCGGCGTCAACGGGATGAGCACAGGATGCCCATCCTGCCGGAGGTCTGCGGTGTGTTTCAAAGGCCGTCGTCACAGGGTGCGGCGGGGTTTCTTGCGGAGCAGGGCGATGGCGGTGGCGGCCATGGCCTCGCCGGCGCCGATCTCACCGAGACCCTCGTTGGTCTTGGCTTTGACGTTGGTCGAGCTGAAGTCGATCCCCAGCAGGCCCGCGATGCAACGTCGGATCTGGCCCTTGAGCGGCCCGAGCTTCGGCGCCTCGGCGTGGATCGTCAGGTCCACGTTGACGACCTCCCAGCCCTTCTTTTCGAGCTGCTCCTTGACGGCGTACAGGAACATCTTGCTGTCGGCGTCCTTCCACTGGATGTCGGTATCGGGGAACAGGGTCCCGATGTCCCCGAGGCCGGCTGCGCCGAGCAGAGCGTCGATGACCGCGTGCAGCGCGACGTCGCCATCGCTGTGACCCAGCAGTCCGGCCGGATAGGGGATGTAGACGCCCCCGAGCATCAGCCGCCGGTCCGGCACGAGACGATGAATGTCGGTGCCGATCCCGATCCGGTATTCCGCCGGTTTGAGTTCCTCGATCACAGTTGCCCTTTCGTGCTGGGGACTTCCGTGCCGACGATCCGCACCGCCGCGGCCAGCGCCTGGCCCAGCCCTTTGAAGATCGCCTCGGCGATGTGATGGCCGTTCGTGCCGTAGGGGACGTTCACGTGCAGGTTGAACTTGCCCGTGTTCGAGAACGCCCGCAGCATCTCCTCGATGCACTCGACGTCGAAATCGCCGATCTTCTCGCAGCGGTATTCGGCGTTGTAGACGCACGCCGGCCGGCCCGACAGATCGAGCGCGATGTTGGCCAGCGCATCTTCCATCGGAACGGAACTGTGGCCGTATCGGGCGATGCCTTTCTTGTCGCCCAGCGCCTCGAGCAGGCACTGGCCCAGGCAGATGCCGACGTCCTCGACCGTGTGGTGCGCGTCGATGTGCAGGTCGCCCTTGGCCTTGACGGTCAGATCGATCCGGCTGTGCTTGCTCACGTGCGTCATCATGTGGTCCAGGAAGCCGACGCCCGTGTCAATCTCGTAGCGGCCGGCCCCGTCCAGGTTCAACTGGCAGGTGATGTCCGTCTCGTTCGTCTGGCGATGGATCTTGGCGGTCCGTGGTTCCATCATAAGCATCCTAATTGCCGAGGCCGCCGGCCTCGAAAATGCAAAGATCAAGAATCAAAGAGCAAAGGTGAGGAAGTCATCCCGATGACCATCGGGACTCCGCCATTTTGCTCTTTACTTTCTGCATTTTGATTCGTCATCTGTTGCTCTATCCCAGAATCTCCTTCAGCGCCGCCAGCAGCTTTTCGTTCTGCTGCTTCGTGCCGACCGAGATGCGCAGTTTGTCGTCCAGCCCGGGAACGTCGAAATAACGAACGTAGATGTCCCGTCGAGCCAGTTCTTCGTAAATCTGCCCCACCCGCAGGGGCGAAAAGTGTTTCGCCCCTACCGTTGCCAGGACGAAATTCGTCGAGCTGTCCAAGACCTCGAATCCCAGGCTTTTCAGTCCCTCGGTCAGAATCGCGCGGTCTGCTCGGACCTTCGCGACGTTCGTCTTGAAATACGCCTGGTCCCGGATCGCCGCGGTGGCCAGCGCGATCGCGACCGCGTCGACGTTGTACGAATCCTTGACTTTGACCAGACCCGCGATCAGGTCGGCGTGGGCGATGGCGTAGCCGAAGCGCAGGCCCGCCAGCGAATACCCCTTACTCAGCGACCGCAGCAGGATCACGTTGTCGAATTCCCGCACCAGCTCGATGCCGTTGCGATCGGCGAAGTCCACGTACGCCTCGTCGATCAACAGCGCGCCCGTCAGCTCATCGGCCAGGGAAGCCAGTTCCTCAACCGGGACGCACGTCCCCGTCGGGGCGTTGGGATTGCAGACGATGGTCAGCGCAGCGCCGGTCTTGACGAGGCCCGCCGGCAGGTTGAACTGCTCATCGAACGGGATCTCGATGGCCGGACAGTCCTCCAGGTTCGCCAGGACCGGATACAGTGTGTACGTGGGCACCGGGTACGCCACCGGCCGGCCGATGTCGCAGAACGCCCGGATCGCAATCGACAGCAGGTCGTCGCCGCCGTTGCAGCACATGATGTTCTCCGGCGCGACGCCGTGGACCTGTGCGGCCGCTTCGCGAAAGGCGTTGCCGAGCGGGTCGGGATACCGCCGAAGCTGCTCGGCCCGGATGTCCGCCAGCGCCCGCATCACCTCCGGCGAAGGCGGATAGGGATTCTCATTGGTGTTGAGCTTGACCACGTCTGTCGCCTTGGGCTGAAACCCCGGCGTATAGCCCGCGATCCGCTCCACGTTGTCGCGAAAGTAACCCATCATCCTGCATCTGGTCTGCTCTGTCACGTCACCCGACCCTGCACAGGATCGTCGGCGGCGCCAGATTATACGCCGGCTCGACGTTCAGCGGAAGCCCGATTTCCACTGCCGCCATAAACGCCGGGAAAGGCCTCTCGACGCCATGCCGGTGTTGTAGCCTGGGTCCCTGGGTTCGGGTACAATAGACCTGCCGGGCAGATGTGTCGTCCCGGCGCCGGAGCCATCCACATCTGGAAAGGGCGTACGATGCAGGTGATCAGCAAGAATGTCAGCGACGGCATCCAAAGCGCATCCTGGATTCGTCGCATGTTTGAGGCCGGGATCGAGCTCAAACAGAAATACGGCGCGGACCAGGTCTGCGATTTCACACTGGGCAACCCCGATCTACCGCCTGTGCCGGACGTCGCCAGGACGTTGCAGAAACTTGCCGGCGAGGTCCAGCAGCCCTTTTCCCTGGGCTACATGCCCAACGCGGGACTGCCCTCCACTCGCCAGCGTCTGGCCGAGCACCTGACGTGCGAGCAGCAGGTCCCGCTCGGCGCAGCGCACGTCGTCGTGACATGCGGCGCCGCCGGTGGGCTGAATGTCCTGTTCCGCACGGTCCTGGAAGACGGTGATGAGGTCCTCTGTCCGTCCCCGTACTTCGTCGAGTACGGATTCTATGCAGGCAACTACGGCGGCAAGCTGGTCCCGGTCTCCTCCCGCCTGCCGGACTTCTCGCTGGACCTGGACGCCATCGAGTCGGCCATCACCGCTCGTACGCGCGTCGTGCTCGTTGACAGCCCGAACAATCCGACGGGCGCTGTCTACAATCGCAGCGAGTTGACCGGTCTGGCCGCGGTCCTGGCCCGCGCCGGCGCGCGGTTCGGCAAGCCCATCTACCTGGTTTCCGATGAGCCCTACCGCTGTCTGGTGTACGATGGGACCGAGGTGCCGCCCATCCTGCCGCTGCACCGGTTCAGCGTCGTCGTTGGCTCGTTCTCCAAGAGCCTGTCGCTGGCGGGCGAGCGCATCGGATACATCGCTGTCAATCCCGCCATGCCACAGGGCGATGAACTGCTGGCGGGTCTGATTCTCTGCAACCGGATTCTCGGCTACGTCAACGCACCGGTCATCGGCCAGCGTCTGGTCGAAGCGGCCCTCGGCGTTACCGTTGACGCGGGAATCTACAGGAAGCGCCGAGACGCGATGGCAAGCCTGCTGCGCGATGCCGGCATCGAATTCGCCCTGCCCAAGGGAGCGTTCTATTTCTTCCCGAGAGTGCCCGGCCGGGTGGACGATCTGGAGTTCTGCCGGCTGCTGCTGGAGGAGCGCATTCTGGCGGTCCCCGGGCGCGGCTTCGGCCTGCCCGGCTACTTCCGCCTGACTTACTGCATGGACGAAGCCGTGATCCGCCGCGCCGCCCAAGGCTTCAAGAACGCCGCCACCCGCGCCGCCAGATGACGGGCATTCTCGCCGTCCCCGCCAGCTTCCGCGGTGTTCAGGATGACGCGACGAATCGCGCGGCTCGGCTGCGATCCAGGTCAGTCGAGCCGTTCGATCGCTCCGGCGTCTCGCTTGCCCTGCGGCCGGCGTCCTGTGAAATCCCGCAGGAAGGGCCCGTCGAATTGCCAGGCGTACAGTTCCTCGATGCTGGTCTTGGCGTCCTGGAGCGTTCCCAACGCGATTCGCAGGAATTCGACGGTTCCTTTCAGGCGCCGGCCGTTCGGCGTGCCGCAGACGAACAGGTCGCCGTCATTGTCGACCGAGACGCTCCCGATTCCAGGGCCGGTCGAATCCTCCCGGCCGTCGACGTAGATCGTGAGCTTCTGCGCCGCGCGGTCGGCCTCCGCAATCACGTGATGCCATTTCCCGTCGTTGACTGGCACGCTGCTGGTCAGTTCTGACGAAGCGCCGGGCGCGCGGACGGCAAAGAGCAGTCTGCCCGCCTCGTCGAGGCTCAGCGCATAGCCGCGATCCGCCATCTTCTGCACCAGGACGGCTTCCTTCGATTCGGTCTGGAAATACGTTTCGATGCAGAAGTTGGAGTCCCAGACCTGGGGGCTTTTGAAATCGCTGCCCGAAACCGGCCGGTCCTCCTTCTGGCCGTTCTGGTCCCACCGGAAGCGGATCGGAATCGTCAGCGTCTGGTTCAGCGTGTCGTTCGAGCAGAAGGCATATTGATCGACACCGTTGAACGTGCACGCTCCTTGCGTCCAGTCTTCCAGGGGGCCGTCGACGTAGTTATCCTTCGTGACGTTCACGCCGGTCAGCGGGAACATCGGCTGCTGGTGGTAGCTGTCGCGGACGTAATAGTAGGGCGTCATGTACCAGTGCTCATCGAGGATGCGGGTCGGATCGTTGCCCGCCGGATAGAAGTTCCACTCGCCTACCACCGCGTACAGCGACCACGGCACGAAGCACCTGGCGCCGCGTTCGCGCGCCGGCGAATCGTCGGTCAGGCGAAAGTCCCTGTTCATCGGGTCTTTCATCACGGGCTTGTCCGCGACGACGCCCAGGTCCGAGGCGATCGACCCGACTTCCTCCAGCGCCCGCCGGCATTCCTCGAACGTGCGATGCCACTGGCCCGAGGACTTGAACGAGCCGTACTTGCCCGTGATGTCGTGGAAGACGTTGCCGGCGAACGCGTTCGTCTCCAGCGCGTAGTTCTTCTCGACCTTTCCGGCGTCGCGCTCGTTGCCGTCCTGCGGCGTCTTCGCGGGCGTGGTGTGCCAGAACACCCAGTCGCTGATGCCGTCCCAGATGTTGCCGAGAAACTTGTCGCGTCCGGCCTGCGGGGCCTGGCGCCGCGTGCCTTTCACGAAGCAGTACGCGGTGTTGTTGAAGAACATATTCTGATAGCTGATGATCTCCTGGAACATGGTCGTGGCGCCGTGCGGGCTGCGGATGTCGTTGCTCAGGCCCCAGCCGATGTTGTTGAAGTAGTAGTTCTTGAAGGCGCCGTCGAGATAGTATGCCATGCCGAACCGCGCGCCGCCCGGCGTCTGGGCGGTGTGGTCCGACACCCAGTGATCGTAGCGGAACCCGCCCGGGTTGCCCGAGACGTTGTTGTAGACGTACGCGCTGCCGCCTTGCCAGGTCTCGATGTTGCCGCAGTCGTCGCCGGTGCGGATCGAGTCGGTGACCTTGTTCTGGTGGATGAGGATACGGGTCAGCGGACAATCGCGGACGTTGCTGCTGATCTTGGAGCCGTGGACGTTGATTCCCGCGTGCCAGGCCCGCGACACGATGTTGCCGGCGACCTCGAGGGTCTCGGCGTTGACGACGTTGATCGCGTTGGTCGCGCCCACGCGCGGCGAGCGGTGGCCCGTCTCGTGCAGTGCATTGCGCAGGATCTTCACGTCGAACAGATGGCCCGCGCGGTCCGGCGTGGTGTCTCCCCAGAGCAGCCCCTCCTCGATGCTGACGCCGTGATGGTCGGTCTCGCGGAAAGCGCAGTCGCGCACCACGATGCCGTCGATGCGGTCGCCCGGATTGACGGCCTTCATCAGCACGCCGCTGTTGACGTGCTCGAAGGTGCAGTTGGCGATGGTGATGTCGTGGGCCGGACCCCAGACCCGCACGCTGGCGGGGTGCAGGTGTTTCTTGAGCCGGAATTTCTGCGAGTACAGCCACGGGATCTCGGTCAGGTCCCATGCCACGTTCGCAAAGCGGAACGTCAGCCCGCTGACGACGATGTCGTGGTGTCCCGCCAGGTCGATCAGCGTGGGCTCCTTGCCCGCCTCGATGACGGCGGTGTTCGGATTCTGTCCGTTGGGCAGGATGATATAGAGCCGGCCGCCGGTTCCTTTCTTCTCGAACCAGTACTCGCCTTCGGGGTCGTCGAGGTAGTGCGGCTTGTCCTCCAGATAGTACCGATGGTTGCGGCTGATGATGCGGGACGTCGCGCTGCCGAGATAGCCCTCGAAGCCCAGCGCGTTCTTGCCCGCGTCGAATCCCTCCACGTAGGCCGGGTACGGCGTGCCGTCCACCCAGCCGAACTCCGCCCAGATGATCGCGCCGAGGTACAGCTCTTTCGGGCCGGTGATGTGCTCTGTGTCCCGGCCCATCGCCAGGGTCTTGCGGCCGTCCTGCGACTTCATCGTCAGGTTGAAATAGGGGTGCCCCGGATTGTCCCAGCGCCACCACTCGCTCTTGACGTCCTCCGGGTCCGACACCTTCCAGTTCGGCATCCGCGCCAGGGGAATGCGCGTGATTCCGTCGTCGGCGGAGGCGAGATCCGCCGCCGGCTGGACGAGGTACACCGTGCGCGGAGCGAAGTCCAGATCGATGTGCCAGACCTTGTCAGGCGCGGGGATGTCCTTGTGGGTCGCCCCTTGCTGCCAGCCGCTGCTGATTCGGTGTCCGCCGGAGATGACGGCCTGTCCGGTGCCCCAGGCCGGGTCGCTCGTTAGCCGGATCGGGTTGCCCAGCTCGCCCGACTCGACGGCGTTCATCACGCCGCGATAGTACACGCCCCGTTTGAACACGTATGTGTGAATCCCTTGGCACTGCCGCGCGCGGCCGGATGCCTGCGGGTCCCACGGATGATGCTTCCAGGCCGTCTCAGCGGTCAACCCGTCGCGAGAGTCGTCGCCGCCTTCGTAGTCGATGTAGCGAACCGAATCGCCCGTCTCGAACGCGAACGGCTCGGGCGACCACGCGAGATCCCCGCTCGGCGAGACCGTCGCGTACGTCTCCTGCCAACTGAACGGCTGCGCGCCCGCCACGCCGCCAAGCGCCAGCAGAACCACCGCCACGACACCGAGCCATCTGTCCATGCCTCTGTCCCCCAGCAAGACCCTTCGCATTCCG
This sequence comes from Phycisphaerae bacterium, assembly GCA_012744475.1. Lineage (GTDB taxonomy): Bacteria > Planctomycetota > Phycisphaerae > Sedimentisphaerales > Anaerobacaceae > Anaerobaca. The sequence goes on along the minus strand of JAAYBV010000065.1, from coordinate 1,964 downwards.
AACTCCTCAATAGACCGCCAGCCACAACCCCGCCGGCTACACCCACCCGCGAATTCTACCAACCCCACGGCCCCCAACTCAAGGACGCATCGAGACGGCTTCCCCGATGCCGCTTACACCGAGATTCGAGCACAACCACATCGACGCGGTCCGCCAATTGAAGAGGGTGGTTCCATCCGCTGTTGTGATCTCGACCCGAGCCTTGGCGCAGCGGAGAAATCCGCGCGGGGATCGGGAGCGCGCAGCATCTGTGGTCAGCCCCCTCGGCGGCCAGGCTGTGTCACAATGATATTCATTGCCGTATTGACGGTTCTCCTGCCGGCCGGGCATCCGGCCCCGACGGGAAGAGGGCAACCTTCTTCATTTGGCCGCCTGCCAGGTTCGCCACCGGAGGCGAGTCTGTTTGGGATCCCCGATCCGGCCGGAGATGGGCCTACAGGTTCTCCTACAGAGGGGAGAGCTTCGCGACCAAGCCGGAAACGCCCACCAGCGAGATCAGCCGGACCAGATTAAAGCAAGTACTCAACAGCGACATCTCCGCGCGGACCCCGGCCAAGCCTCGCAACAGGAAACTATCGACGCCCAAGTTCCGCTTGAAATGGCCGAAGGGCAGTTCGACTTTCTCCTTGCGTCGCCGGAACACCGCCTGAGCCGCCGAGGTCTCATAGTGGCGAGCCAGCTTCTCACGCAACGCCTCCTGGCCATGGCGGACGATCTTGCGTCCGGTCGTCTTGTTGGAGGTACAGGTCCCAAAGTGAGGACATTCCGGGCACACGCCACGGCCCGGATAGTACTCGCGTTGGCCCGGTTTGCCATTCAGGCGTCGAAACGGCAGGCGGGTCCCGGCCGGACAGAGATACACGTCCTCCTCGGCCACGTAACGGAAATGGCACCTATCGAAGGGTCCGGCCGGCCGACCTTGAGCCTGTTTGGACGAGGGCACGATCACCTCGATGCCTTGGTCATCGATCTGCTTCAAGACCTTGGCGTTGGAGAATCCCGCGTCCGCGCAGGCTCTCTGGCACGGCTGTTCCAGCGTTTCATTGGCCGCGTTGATCTGGTCGGCGAACTGCCCCAGGTCGTTATTGTCGTTGACCACGTCACTGTGCACGATCAGCCCGTGTTGGTCGTCGACGACGATCTGGGCATTGTAGCCGGCGTGCGACCCTTGACGGCCGTGCATCGACCGCGATTCCGGATCGGTCGTGTTGACCGACTCCCGATCCTCGCGGCGCAGCTTCTCCAGCGCCGCGGCCACCTTGGCCTTGAGCTTCTGTTTTTTCTGCAAGGTGTCCTGGAGCTTGACCAGGGACGCCTGATCGGCCTCCCGATCGTCGACGGCCTCGCATTCCGCCAGGATCTCCGCGATCCGCTGATCGACACGAGCCAGAGCCCGTTCGCAGCGCTCCACCGTCCAGAGATTGTTCAACGACACGTTGCCGCGAAACTTGCTGCCGTCGACGAAGAGCGTGTTGCCCTCGATCAGGTTCAACTCGATGCACAGACGGGCACCCTGTTTGAGCACCTGACTCAACGCATGGCGGTTGTCCCGCCGAAACCGGGCGAGAGTCTTGAAGTCCGGCTTCAAGCCGCCGGCCAACCAGATAAAGGACAGATTGTGATGCAGGGCCCGCTCCAGCTTGCGGCTGCTGCGAATCCCATACGAGTAGCCATAGACGAGCACCTTGAGCATCACACGCGGATCGTACGACGGGCAGCCGACCTGATGCGGGTCCCACGTGATCTCCAGGGCCGCCAGGTCCAGGGCGTCTACAAAGGCGTCGTAAGCCCGTACGGGATCTTCCGGGCCCACATAGTCGTCGAGACTCTCCGGAAACAGGCATCGTTGCCCACGCTCACCCTGTCGATAGGCCATCCAGGACTCCTTTCCTTACCCCGCCACCAGCATACACACCCACCCCTAACATGCAACCATCCGCCAACTCCATTGTGACACAGCCTGG
>JAAYBV010000012.1 GCA_012744475.1 Phycisphaerae bacterium | reverse complement strand
GTGCGTTTGAGACTGATGCCGTCCAGATACACGTACGGATAGACGCCTTCGATCGGACGGTTGCGCCAGGTCTCGATCCGCTCGTACATCTTCTGGTTCAGGTCGCTGACCGCCCCGGCGCTGACCCGCATGCCCCACAAGGCCTCGGTGATGTCCTCCACCCGACGAACCGACACGCCCGCCAGGTACATCTCCATCAGCGCCTCTTCCACCGACGACTCCCGGCGTCGGTAGCGTTCGATGATGGCGGTCTCGAACTTCGCCTGGCGCAGCTTCGGCATCTTCAGTTCTACCTCGCCCGCCTGGGTGTGGAGCTTGCGTTGGTAGTGTCCGGCTCGCTGGTCGGTCCGCCCCTCGGTGTGCTCGTAGCGGCGGGCGTTACACAACTGATCCGCCTCCGCATCCAGCAGACCGTTGAGCGTCTGCTCCACCGTCGAACGCACCATCTCCCCGAGATGCTGCTGAATCTGGGCCTCATCGATTCTAATGACCTGACTCAAGTTCTTCTCCGCACTGGCCGATGTACTGTTCTGCATCGTTACGTCCTTTCTCTGAGCGAGTGGTTTCTTTTTGACCTATCCACCATCGACCAGAGAAAGGACTCTATTCACGTCCCAGTACAATGTGCGAAAGATATCCTACGTCATCGATACGCCCAACGCACCAATGGCCAGCAGGACCCCATGAATATGCGGACAGTCATGCCCCTTCGCGAAGTGGCTAAAACAAAACGCAATAGGGTGTTGTTGGACACCGTAGCTTTGTGGCATAATGCTGATTAGACCTGTGGTTTGATACTGTCCCATCTGGCCCATGTGCATAATGCAGGGGATGACGGGGGTGGGGAGTGTATTGCCTTGTGTGGCGCCCGTTCATGTGCAGCCGGAGCGATGCGCGCGGTATAATCAGCAAGCCACTTTTGCTGTGCCCTGCCTCAGACTGGCATAGGGATATCGTGTCCAAGGATGGAGGGAAACCTATGGTGTGTCTTGATGGTCGTTCATGTCGTCCGCACGGCCCCACCCGGTGACCCTGCCGGTCCTGCAGCGCGTTTGCCCTGCGCCATCGCAGGAGTGTCCTGAGTGTGTCGAGGGGTCCACACGCCAGGGCACACGTAGAGCGTTTCCCGATGGAGGCGCGTGATGATTTATCAATGTTCGATAGAAGGAGGCTTGGCATGTGTAGAAAGCGAGTGTTTCTGATTTGCGTTCTGCTGGTGCTCGGGTCGGCCGCAACAGGACTGGCCGCCGAACTGGCTCACCGTTGGAGTCTCAACGGGCACCTGAAGGACACGGTGGGAGCTCAGGACGGCGTCATTGTCGACCTGGGGGCAAGAGACGCCATCGTATCCGAGAGTGAGATCACCCTAACCGGTGGAGACAAGGGCAGTTCGGACTACATCGATCTGCCGGATGGCGTCCTGAGCAGCCTCGGCGATTCGGTAACCATCGAGTGCTGGGCCACGCAACTGTCCGCCCAAAACTGGTCGCGTATCTTCGACTTCGGCACCAGTACGGCGGAAAACCTCTACATGGCGTGGACGGTGGGGACAGACCTGAACAACGATCGCGTGGAGTGGAATTACCCGAATCTCGGCAAGCTGCTCGACGGCACCAATGCCCCTTACGCGCTGGGAGTGGAATATCACATTGTCTGCGTGATCGAGCCGGGCACCGTGACCTGGTACACCGCGCCGGCGGATGCCGCCGAGCTGGGGGCGGCCAAAGGCTCGTTTGAGACGGAAAACCGCATCTCGACCCTGAACGATGACAACTGCTGGCTCGGCCGCTCGCAGTGGGGCGACAACACCGCTAACGCCAGCTACAACGAATTCCGTCTCTGGAAGGGCGCGATGACCGCGGCCGAAATGGAAGAGTCCCATGCCGCCGGGCCACTGGCTGCCAACCAAGCCTGGGATCCATCCCCAGCCGACGGCGTCGCAGGTGTTTTCCCTCGTGATCTGGTCGTGAGTTGGACGCCGACCGCGGACGCGGTTGCTTTCAATGTCTATGGAGGCGAAGATCCCGCCGCCCTCCAGTCGTTCGCGCAAGGTCAGGCAGAAACGAGCTTCTCCGTGGGCGACCTCATCGGCGATCTGGAGTTGTCCACCGTTTACTATTGGCGCGTCGATCAGGTCGCGGCCGACGGCGCCGTGACGGAAGGCATCCTCTGGAGCTTTACGACGGATGATGGCCTGCCGGTCGTTACCTCGATCCAGGGCGACGCCGTCGCTCTCGGCGGCGATGCCCAGTTGGTCTGCGAGGCTGCCAGCGCCGTTGCGCCGGAGCTGAGCTACCAGTGGTACCGGGAGACGGTCATCATGATGGGCTTCGAGCTGCATGATGTGCCGCTGCCCGAAGGCGTAGAGGCAACGCTCAATGTCTCCGGCGTAACAGCCGACGACCAGGGGTATTACTACTGCGTCGTGACCAACGAAAACGGCTCGGTCACCTCAGCGATGGCGTTCCTCGATGTGCAGACGGGTCTGATTCACCGCTGGACCTTCGATGAGAGCCCCGATGGCGTCACGATTCCGGACGTCGTCGGTGACGCGGATGCGAAGCTGATCAACCTCACCGGAAACGCCGCCATCGCCGGAGGCCAAGCGACACTGGGCAACACCGGTTCGCAGGGCAGCGCGGCCGCAGCGGGCAGCACCGCCAATGGCGACTACATCGATCTGCCGAACGGGTTGATTTCGCCGTTGACCCAGATGACCATCGAGTGCTGGACCACCTGGAACGGCACCGACGCGATCTGGCAGCGTGTCTTCGACATGGGCACGTCCAACGGCGGCGAGGACACCTCTCCGGCGGGCGACCAGACGACCTTTGTCATGGTCTGCCCGGACAACAGCGGTCGCGTGGTCCAGGTCGAGTACCGCAGGCTCGGTGCATCCACCATCCTGCCGATCAACGACAATGGTCCGTTGGCTGCGGGCGAAGAGGTCCTGATCACGCTGGTGCATGATGATGTGGCCGGAATCGTCAAGTGCTTCATCAACGGCACGATCGTCGGCGCGATGGATGCCCCCGTCACTCTGGGGGAGTTCATCGACAACAACATCTGGCTCGGGCGTTCGCAGTGGGGCGACCCGCTGTACTGCGGCTCGTACAACGAGCTGCGGTGGTATGACACCGCGTTGTCGGCGGCCGAGATCGCGGCCAACTATCTGGCCGGTCCCGATGTGGTCGCGGAACCCGCCGTGCCCTGCGAGGTGCACGTGGTAGGCGACCGGAACGACGACTGCGTCGTCGACTTCATTGATGCCGCCGTCACCGCCGATGAGTGGCTCGTCCAGTCGCTCCAGGAAGAGGAGTAATCCAGCACCGCATGGATTCCAGCCGTGTCCCGAATCGGGACACATTAAGGAGCTTCAGGGCCTGCACCCCACGGTGCAGGCCCTTCCTTCATGCCGGGTCGATCATCATGGCGGGCTGCTGCCTGTCTCCCTCCCCGTCTGTTGTTCTTTTTTCGGTATTTTTTGCCTCCGTATGGGTATGATATCTGGTCCGCCGGTGCGGCAGCACAGGCTGCCGGAAGTGTCAGACGCCGGGGGTCATGGCCCAATATGGAGCTGGCTGCATGGAAACCGTGCTGAAGCACCGAACTCTGATCGATCTCTTCGAGGAATCCCTGGGCAGAGTAGTCTGCCCCGACAAGGTATGTGCCGAGATCATCAACGCCGACCGTAGCGGGACGTTGACCTTCGGACAACTCCAGAGCCGATCCCAAGCCTTCGCCCACAGGCTGGTCGGCTGTGAACACATCGGTCCGCAGGACCGAGTGGCCCTGGTGTCGAAGAACCGAACGGACTGGGACGTTGCCCTGTGGGGCATTCTGCGGGCCGGCGCGGTTCCCGTACTGATCGACCCGGATCGGGGACTCCAAGGCGTGATTGCGCACCTCGAAGCCACCGACGCACGCGCACTGATTGTGGCCGACGATTATGCGGATGCCGCTGACCGGGAGGAACTGACGGCCCAAGCCAGAGCCAGAGGACTGGGCGTGATTCCGATGACCGATCAGCCTCTTGGAGAAGGCGATCTCATCGAGCCGCGAGACCTTGGCGCAATTCACAGACTGATCCGCCCCGACGACACGGCCGTGGTGCTGTGCACCTCGGGAACCACGGGCGATCCGCGCGAGGTGGAGCTGACCCACACCAACCTCATCGCCAACCTCGAAGGCTCGATCCGCCGAGTGGACCTCGGTCCGCAGGATATCCTGGGGCACATCCTGCCGCCCCACCACTCTTTCGGCCTGACCGTGGGCAAGCTCCTGCCCCTGCTGGCGGCGGCCACCAGCATCTACACCAACCGCTATCGCGAAGTCGCCGATCTGATCCGCGACAGGAAGATCACGATTTTCATCGCCATTCCGGCGCTCTTCACGACGCTGGCCCGCAAACTCGAAGACGGCCTCGACCGGCAGAAACACAAGAGCCTGATTCTTCGACTCCTCGACCGGTACACGCCAAGGTATGTGGGCAGGCAGGTCCGCAAGAGACAGGGCTGGACCGGCCTTCGGTTCTTTCTCTCGGGCGCTGCGCCGATGCCGCGCTGGGTCCTCGACACCCTGTGGAAGCGAGGCTTCCGGATGTATGAGGGCTACGGCACGACGGAAAACTCTCCCGTCTACGGCTTCAACGAGCGGCTCGACAAGCTCGGCTCGGTCGGAAAACCGATCGACACCCTGTCGGTCAAGATCGTGGACGAGGAGAACCGTACCCAGGAACCCCGTCAGAAGGGAGAGATTTGCCTCGGCGGTCCCTGCATCATGAAAGGCTACTATCGGAACGCCCAGGCGACGCAGGCGGTGACGCATACCGACTCGCAGGGCGTCCGCTGGCTCCACACGGGCGATCTCGGCTACCTCGACGAGGACGGCTACCTGTACATCACCGGCCGCAAGAAGTACCTCATCATCCTGCCGGGCGGCAAGAACGTCAATCCGGAGCGCGTCGAGACGGCGCTGTCACAGGCCCGCTTCGTCAAGGAGGTCCTCGTCGTCCCGACCCGGAGGACCGACCCCAACGGCGTTATGGAGGAGACCATGCGCGCTCTCGTACAGCCGGCGTGGGAAACCCTTGAGGGCCATACCCACCGTCCCAGGCAGGAGCTTCTGTCCGAGCTTCACACGGTCAAGAATCTCATCTGGGAAAGCATTCGAGACTGCCAGCAGAACAACAAACACCTGTCCGGATTCGAGAGGATCGCCGCGCACCAGCTCGAGATCTATACCAGCGAATTCACCAAGACCTCAAGCGGAAAAATTCGACGCGAGCAGTACATCGATCTGGAACATCTCGCGGCCAAGCACACGCCCGTCGTGGGATATGTCCGCACGCCCGTTCGCCCGCGCGGGCAGGACACCGCGACCGTGTGACAGGCGGGAAACACATTGCACCACACACGTCGGACGGTATAATCACGTCCATAGAGTCCGGCGATGGGTCCTCCACCAAGACGTGGGTCCAGGCCCATCCAATAGCGTGGTGTCGTCCAAGTGAATTGAAAGGAGGACCACACAATGCCACAGACGCAGGATCCCACCCCACTGGAGCCCGTTTCCGAGAAGATCAGTCGGCGCCGATTCATGACCGGCGCGGCCGCGGCGTCCCTGGCCGTGGTGGCCCCGGGCGCCGTCCGCACCTTTGCGGCCAACTCCAAGATCAATCTGGGCGTCATCGGCTGCGGCGGACGCGGCACCTGGATCGCCAAGCTCTTCAAGGCCCATGGCGGATACAACGTCGTCGCGGCAGCGGACTACTTCCAGGATCGCACGGATCGTCTTGGCAACGAAGTCAGTGTGCCCGCGGCCGATCGCTACACCGGGCTCAAAGGCTATCTGAAGCTTCTGGACAAGGTGGATGCCGTGGCGATCATTACCCCGCCCTATTTCCACCCCGAGCAGGCGGCCGCCGGCGTCGACGCCGGCAAGCACGTCTATCTCGCCAAGCCCATCGCGGTCGACGTCCCGGGGTGTCTGAGCATCGAGAACAGCGGCAAGACCGCCCGGCAAAAGAGACGCTGCTTCCTGGTCGATTTCCAGACGCGGGTGGACCCGTTCTACATGGAGGCGCTGCGGCGCGTGCATGAGGAGAAAGCCCTTGGCAACTTTGCCTTCGGTGAGTGCACCTATCACGCGGGCGACCCGTTCACAGGCTACTATGAAACCTGGAGATCGGACCCGGACAACCCTGAGAATCGGCTGCGGGCCTGGGGCCTGGACAAAGTCCTGTCCGGCGACATCATCACCGAGCAGAACATCCACACGCTCGACGTGATGAACTGGATCATGCAGGAGCCGCCGCTATGGGCGGTCGGCAGCGGCGGGCGCAAGTTCCGTCCCGTCGGCACCTGCTATGACACCTTCAGCGCCCTGTTCCAGTATCCCAACGACGTCGCGATCACATTCAGTTCGCGCCAATCCAACGGATACGGCACACAGCCGGAAGGTATCCGCAACCGCATGTTCGGCACGGAGGGCATCCTCGAGACCGAGTACGGCGGACAGGTCCTCATCCGAGGCGACCACTTCTATCGCGGCGGCAGTTCGCCGGGGATCTACCAGGACGGCGCCATCGCCAATATCAAGACCTTCTACGACAGCGTCACCGGCGGCCACTTTGAGAACCCGACCGTCGAGTGCAGCGTGCGCAGCAACCTGATTACCATACTCGGCCGCATCGCCGCCTACGAGAAGCGCATGGTCACCTGGAACGAGCTGATGAGCAGCAAGGAGAAGCTCGACGCCAACCTCAAGGGCGTGAAGGCATAAGAATCGCGAACACCTCGTGCGTGCGATCTCGCAGAATCGCCAGGTCGCACGCACGACCATTCATGGAGGTCTACGCGTGAACGGACGAACGCTGAACCGCCGCGAGATGTTGACCGGGGCCGCCCTGACCCTGGCGGGATTGTCACTGACAACCTCGTGCGCCTCGTCGGGTGCGAAGGGAACGGCTCGCAAGAAACCCGCCGGCTTCAAGCTCGGGGTCTGCGACTGGACAATCGGCCGGACCACTCAGCCGGAGGCGTTCGACGTCGCCAAGCGAATCGGCCTGGACGGAGTGCAGGTTGATTTCGGCCGGGCCGCCGAGGAGTTGCCCCTGTTCAACCCCGCCCTGCAACAGAGTATTCTCGACCGCGCGGCGCAGAACCAGCTCGAGGTGGCCTCGCTGGCCATGGGCACGCTCAACGACATCCCGTACAAGAGCGACCTGCGCACCGAGCGATGGGTCGAACGGGCCGTCGGTGTCTGCCAGGCGATGAAGACGGACATTGTGCTGCTGGCCTTCTTCGGCAACGGAGACCTCCTCGACGACCCGATCGGAGTCGATGCCACCGTCGAACGTCTCAAGAAGGTCGCGCCCAAGGCGGAGAAGGCGGGCGTGGCTCTTGCCATCGAGTCGTGGCTCAGCGCCCCGCGTCATCTGGAGATCATCGAGCGCGTCGGCTCGCCGGCGATCAAGGTCTACTATGACGTCGGCAATTCCCACCTGAAGGGCTATGACATCTACCAGGAAATCCGTGCGTTGGGCAAGCACATCGTCCAGTTCCACGCGAAGGACTACGACAACCTCTACGGCCGGGGCTCGATCGACTTCGTTCGCGTCCGGGAAGCGATGGACGACATCGGCTACCGTGGCTGGCTCGTCATGGAAGGCACCAAGATGCCGCTCGGCGTCGAAGAGAGCTGCCGGTACGATGCGGAATACCTCAGAACGATCTTTCCGCCCAAGGTCTGAGAAGACCACAGCGTACCCCCAAGGGGAGAAAGGCAAGTGGGACTATGAAAGCACGCAGAGCCGCCACGATTTTGCTGACTCCGTTCGTCGTCTCTCTGGCTGCCGCCACTCCGCTGGACGATTATGTCGCCAAGCCGGACCCCAGCTACGCGTACAGCCTTGTGCGCACGATCGATCACCCGCAGGGCAAGATCCACATCATCGACCTGAAGTCACAGGCCTGGCGCAGCGAGAACGAGGTCAACCGGACCCTCTGGCAACACTGGCTGACGATCGTCGTGCCCAACGACGTCGCGTTCGACACCGCCCTGCTGTGGATCACCGGGGGCAGCAACGACCGCCCCGCGCCGACCATGCCCGACGAAATGCTCGCCAACATCGCGCTGCGCAGCAAATCGGTCGTCGCGGAACTGCGCATGGTGCCCAATCAGCCGCTCGTGTTCCCGGACGACCCGGACAACCAGCGCTATGAGGACGAGATCATCGCGTACACGTTCGACAGGTTCCTGCGAACCGAGGACCCGACCTGGCCGCTGCTGCTGCCGATGGTCAAGAGCGCCGTCCGGGCGATGGACACAATTCAGGATCATCTGACCAAGGCCACCGGCGGCAAGCTGGCGATCAAGAACTTCGTCGTCTCCGGCGGATCGAAGCGAGGTTGGACCACGTGGCTGACAGCAGCCGTCGACAAACGCGTGCGCGCCATCGCACCGGTCGTGATCGATGTGCTCAACATGAACGAGCAGATGCGACACCACTTCGCGGCTTACGGCTTCTACTCCCCTGCCATCGGCGACTACGAGCAGATGAAGATCTTCGATCGGCTCGACTCACAAGGCGGCACAGAGATTCGCAACTTCGTCGATCCTTTCGAATACTGCGACCGCTACACGATACCCAAGTTCCTCATCAACTCGGCGGGCGACCAATTCTTCCTGCCCGATTCGGCCCAGTTCTATTTCGGCGATCTGCCGGCGGACAAGTATCTGCTCTATTGCGCCAACACCGACCACGGCCTGGACGGCTCGGAGGCCGACAAGGCCCTGCTGGTGTGGTATCAGTCGATCCTCACCGGCCGCGAGCGCCCACAGTTCTCCTGGGACAAGCCCGAAGAGGGACGCCTTGTCGTCACCACGCGGACCCGGCCGCAACAGGTCAGTCTCTGGACGGCCACCAACGCCGACGCTCGTGATTTCCGTCTGGAGAAGATCGGCAAGGCATGGAAAAGCAGCCCGCTGACCACTACTGGCTCCGGCACGTATGACGTTCGCGTCCCGACACCGGACAAAGGCTGGACCGCCTACTTCGTCGAGCTGCTGTTCGATTCCGGCACTCCGATTCCCTACCGCTTCTCGACGGAGGTTCGCGTCGTGCCGGACACGCTGCCCTACGCGGACAAGCTCCAAGGCAACTGACAGACCCAAGCAGGAGAGAAAGCACGGTCGGCCGGTTGTCGACCGACCGTGCCCGAATGCTGCCTATTTCTCGTTGCCCCACAACTGGCTGCCGTTGCCGTGATTCTTCCGCCACTCGTCGCGCCACCGATGGATCTCGCTGACGCCGATGTATGGCTTGGGCTGCCGCGATTCCTTGCCGGGCATCGGCGCGAGTCTCTGGAGAGGCGGCGCCTGATACCAATACGCCACGCTGGCCATGTCGAGCGTCAGGTTGTTGTCGTGCCCGTGCTCGATTGTGAACCTCAGTGACGTGTTGAAGTAGATCGGATCGCTAATGTGGAAGCGATACGCATGGGTCCGGCCCAGCCAGCCGATGTCATCGTTGACGCGGGCGTATCCGAAATACGGATGCGTGTAGATCGTCTTGGGACACCAGGAGCCATTGAAGTAGTCTTCCGTCCCGGTCCCGTGGAGCGTGGGCCGGGTGTCCCCGTCGATGAAGACCATGTCGTCGCCCTCGCCATACCACATCGGGGTCGGGCAATGCATGTAGTAGTTGACGCCGACGAAGTGTCCCTTGCCCTTGACGTCGACAATCAGGTAGTTGTCCTTGCCATCGGGGTTGTTCCCTTGCGGCCCCGTCACGCCCCACTCGGTCTCCCCTTCGGGCGGGGCCTCGGTCAGTTCGTGATTGTACCAGGCGCAGAACCGGCCCATGTCGTCGGCCAGCGCATCGACCTCGACGTAGTCCACGAAGTAGTAAAACGCATCGATCTCGCGTCCCGTCTGGTTCTCGATCTCGATCCGGGCGCCCTTGGCAAACGGCATGGCGAAGTACGATACCATGGCCCGGCCGTCCACCGGCCCGACCGCCAGCGGCAGGCTCACAAACGGGTAGCTCTCGTTCCACCCCTGCCCGAAGAATGGACCGATCGGGGACTCCACCGACGGGAATTCGTTTCCGTCCCAGTACATGCGAAGGATGATGTCGTTTCGGTTCAGTTGCTCCGGCGGCGGCGCAATCGTGATCCAGATGTGATTGATGATCCCGGCCCCCTGGACATTGAACAGCTCGCGTTTCTGCCCGTCCGCGATGTGCTCGAAGCGGTCGTTGTTGCCTCCCGAGCGGTCGTAGCTGCTGACCCGCCGGGTCCGCATGTCGCTCTGCACCCGGGCCAGTCCGAACAGATCGCTGCCGTGCCCCACCGCAGCCGGCGAAGGCGACTGCGAAGCCAACAGGACCACAACGAGTGCGACAGAAAGGTACTTGCTCATCTCTGTGACCTCCTTCTCAATTGAGATTCCCTGTGCCAGACCGACACGCGTCCCATACTCGCGCCAGTGCGCCGCAACGCATGGAACGACCCTCGGCAGTATAATGCCCGTGTCGTTCCTCCGCCAAATACCGTTCCGGAAATCTATGGACAGTCCGGCCGCAGCTTACTACGCTGGCGTCCACGATCAAAGGCCTGGACAGACCGTATCAGAACCGGACGCAGCCTATGGCGAAGGACGACAAGCAGGCGAGTGACTTGAACGTTCCGACCGCTCCGAAAGGGCTGGGCATCCTGCTGGTGGTAGGCCCGAGCATGGTCTGGGCGGCCGAATACATCGGCTCGGGCGAGGTCATCATCGCCACCCGCACCGGCGCGATTCTCGGCACAGCGGTCCTTTGGGCGGTAGTCCTCGGCGTGTTCCTGAAGTTCTGGATCGGCGTGGCCGGCGCGCGCTATACCGTCTGCACGGGCGAAGGGATGGTCGATATGTTCGACCGCATGCCGGGGCCGCGCCACTGGGTCGTCTGGATCGTCCTGGTGGTCCAGCTCTTCTGCGCGGTCATGTCCACCGGGGCCCTGGCGACGTCGTCCGGCGTGTTCATGCACAGCCTTGTGCCATGCATCGATATGCGGCTTTGCGGGCTGTTCGCCGCCTTGTTCGCCGTGACTGTCGCGTGGTCCGGGGTATTCGACGTGCTCAAGATCTTCATGAGCCTGTTCGTACTCATCATCGTCGTCGGAGCCATGTACATCGCCTGTCACGTGTTCCCCAGCTTCGCCGAACTGGCGGCGGGACTGACCGGCCAGCTTCCGGCCGTACCCGAATGGGCTTCCACCATGGACAACGTCGAGGACAGCGCCTGGCAGGAGATCCTGCCCGTCCTGGGCTGGGGCGCCGGCGGGTTCGCCTCTCAGGTATGGTACACCTACTGGGTCATCGGTGCCGGGTACGGCGCCACCGCCGGACGAGGCTATGGCAAGCCCGCCGACCTCGCCGGCCTGCATACAATGTCCCGCGAGACGGCGCAACGCATCAAGGGCTGGTGCCACCCCCTCTACGTGGATTCGAGTCTTGCCATGGTGCTGGGTGTCCTGGTCACCGGCGCGTTTCTGGTCGCCGGCGCGGGCATCCTGCGTCCCGAGCACCTGGTCCCGGAAAACCGCAACATGGCGGAGGTGCTGTCGGAGGTGTTCGCTCGCCGCTGGGACCGGCTGGGCGGTTTCGTGTTCAAATTGTGCGGCGCCGTCGCGATGGTTTCGACGTTGATGGGCCAGCTTGCCGGCTGGCCTCGACTGCTGGCCGATTCGTGTCGAATCTGCATCCCCGGCTTCAACATAAGACTCGCCTGGAAACAGCAGTTTCACCTGTTCCTGATCCTGTTCTTCTGCACGAGCGTGCTGATCGTCTGCCTGCTCGGCAAGGAACCGATCTCCCTGCTGAAGATCTCGTCGATCCTGGAGGGGATTCTGCTGATCGCGCTGCAAGCGGCGGCGGTTGCGTTCGGGCTTTTCGTCGTCATGCCCCGGATGCTCTCGAAAGAGGCGGGCCGCGTGCTCAGGCCCGGCTGGGTCTTCGCGGTCGGACTGCTTGGCACGCTGGTGTTCTACGGCTATCTCTGCGTGACGCAGGTCCCCCAAGTCCTGCTGGAAATCCTCGGCCTGGCCGGCTAAGCTATGGGTTTGGCGACGGGCGCCGGCCCGGTCGCAGCTACCCCTTGACTCATGGAGGGCAGAATTTTGAACGGACTGGATCTCTCGACCGTCCTGGCGGCGCAGGCCTCCGGCGGGACCGGCGCAGCCGGCCCCCTGCTCATTCTGATCGTTGGCATCGCGATTGTCATCGGCATGATCGTGGCGCTTCGCGTCAACGCTTTTCTGGCGTTGATCACGGCGGCCACAGTCGTCAGCCTGTTGGCGCCGGGGCCGTTTGCCAACAGGATTGGGCGGGTGGCAGAGGCATTCGGAACTACAGCGGGCAAGATCGGCGTGGTGATCGCGCTGGCCGCGATCATCGGGGACTGCCTGATCGCCTCCGGTGCGGCCGATCGCGTCGTGCGCGTGTTCGTCCGCCTGTTCGGCCAGAAGCGATGCGAAGTGTCGCTGATGGCCAGCGGTTTCGTCCTGTCGATCCCGGTCTTCTTCGACACCGTGTTCTACCTGCTGCTGCCGCTGGCCCGCTCCATGCATCGACAGACGCGAAAGAGCTACCTGCTCCTGATCCTGGCGATGGGGGCGGGCGCCTCGATCACGCACTCCATGGTCCCTCCGACGCCCGGCCCGCTGATCATCGCCGAGACACTGGGGATCGACTTGGGCACGATGATCGGTATTGGGCTACTGTGTTCCGTCCCGACCGCGGTGGTGGTCCTGTGGCTCGTCCGCTTCCTGGCGAAACGGATGGAGATTCCCATGCGTGCCCTCGACGGCTCGCGGACCGAGCCTGATCCATTGCCGGACGACAAGTTGCCCGGCCTGCTCCTGTCCGTACTGCCCATCATTCTGCCGGTCCTGCTGATCACCATGCACACGGTCGTTTCCTCGCTGGCGAAGAAGGCGGTGCCGGAGTCGGTTCTCAAACAGCTCGAAGGTTACACCGCCGTGCTCGGCAACCCCAATCTGGCCATGATGCTCTCAGCGGCGGTCGCCCTGTACGTTCTCTGGCGTCAGCGTAAACCCGGCCGCGAAGGACTGGCCCGGATGATCGAGACGTCGCTGATGAGCGCCGGCGTCATCATCCTGATCACTTCGGCCGGCGGCGCTTTCGGCGCCATGCTCAAGGAGGCCCAGATCGGTCCGGCCATCCAGAACCTGTCCATCGGCGGCGACACGCAACTGGGCGGATTGAAGCTGCTCTTCATGGGCTTCTTTGTCGCCTTCCTCATCAAGTTCGCCCAAGGAAGCAGCACTGTCTCGATGATGACAACCTCGGCCATGATGGCGGCGCTGATTCCATCGACCGACGTGTTGGGTTATCATCCGGTCTATCTGGCCGCCGCCATCGGCTTCGGCGCTCAGTGCGGCAACTGGATGAATGATTCGGGCTTCTGGGTCTTCGCCAAGATGGGCGGCCTGACCGAGGTTGAGACACTCAAGACCTGGACGGTCACGGTCAGCAGCACCGCGGTGATCGGCCTGTTCTTCGTAACCCTGTTCGCCATGTTCCTGCCGTTGACATGAGGTGACAGATTGAAGGCATTGCTCTATACCGAGCCGTACACGTTTTCCTATACGGATGTCCCGGATCCCACAGTGGGCGACGACGACGTCCTGATCCGGGTCAGAGCGTGCGGCATCTGCGGGTCCGACGTGGCCGGCCACACCGGCAAGACCGGCCGGCGACTGCCCCCGCTGATCATGGGCCATGAGGCAGCCGGCGTCGTGGAGCGGACCGGCAGGAACGTCACGGACTTTGCGCCCGGCGACCGGGTCTGCTTCGATTCCACGGTCTACTGCAACAAGTGCCCTGCGTGCCGGCAAGGTCTGTTCAATCGCTGCATCCATCGGCAGGTGTTGGGCGTTTCGGTCCCCGAGTTCAAGCGAAACGGGGCTTTCGCTGAGTTCGTAGCCGTGCCGCACTGGATCGTCGCGAAGCTGCCGGACGACATGTCGTTCGTTCAGGCGGCCCTGTTGGAGCCCGCGTCGATCGGGGTACACGCCGCGAGCCGAAGGCCGATCAGCGACAGCGACACCGCAGTCGTCATCGGCGCCGGCACTATCGGCCTGTTCATCCTCCAGGCGGCCAAGCTGCGCGGCGCCAGGCGAACCGTCGCCTGTGACATCAGCGATTTCCGGCTGGACCTGGCCCGTCAGGTCGGCGCCGACGAGTGTGTCAACTCCCACGCCAAGCCCTTGAAGCAAGCCATCGATGAACTGACTGACGGCCGCGGCGCCGACATCGTATTTGAAGCCGTCGGGTACGCCGAGACGTTCCGCGAAGCTGTCGCCATCACCAGGACCGGAGGCAGCGTCGTAGCCGTCGGAAATCTGGCCAAAGAGACGCAGTTCAACCTCCAGGAGCTTGTCAGCCGCGAGTTGACCTTCACCGGGTCGTACGCCAGTTCGGGCGAGTTCCGCGCGTGCATCGACCTGATCGCTTCGGGCCGGATCAACGTCGGCCCCCTCGTCAGTGAGGTCCTGCCACTGAAGGACGGGCCTTCCGCCTTCAAACGCCTGCTCGAAGCCAAAGAGAACTTGCTCAAGATCGTCGTTGAACCGTGAGAACAAGTGTGAAGTGTTGAAGTTTGAAGTGTGAAGTGCGAAGCAAGAGGTGTTGCATTCCGCGGCGTAACTTCACACTTCAGACCTCAAACTTGAAACTCTCGATAGGAGTTGATATGGAGAACCTCTTCGATCTTTCGGGAAAAGTCGCGGTCGTCACAGGCGCCAGCCGGGGTCTGGGCCAGTACTTCGGACGGGCGCTGGCGCGGGCCGGCGCGGACTTGGTCATCACCAGCCGCGACACGTCGCGACTTTCGGACTTTCAGGCGGAAATCGAGGGCTTGGGCCGCAGAGCGTTGCCCGTCAAGCTCGACGTGCTCAACGAGAGCGACATCCAGAGCATGGTCCGCGTGGCGATCTCCCAGTACGGCAAGATCGACATCCTGGTCAATAACGCCGGATTGAACATCCGCAAGTCCGCCGCCGAGTTCACATGGAAGGATTGGGACACCGTCCTGGACACAAACCTCAAGGGAGCCTTCTTCGTCGCCCAGACCGTCGGCAGGGAGATGATCAAACGCCGGTATGGGCGCATAATAAACATCGGCTCCTGTACGTGCGTCTTCGGCATGGAGGGCATCGGCCCGTACTGCGCCAGTCGCGGCGGGATTCTCCAGCTCAGCCGGAGCCTCGCCGCCGAGTGGGGCCGGCACGGGATCACCGTCAATGTGTTGGCGCCCGGCTGGTTCAAGACCGCCCAGAACAAGGTCCTCTACGACAACAAACCCTGGGTCGAGTATATCACCGATCGCATCCCCCTCGGTCGGCCCGGGCAGCCCAAGGACCTCGACGGAACCGTCATTTTCCTGGCCTCCGACGCCTCGGCCTACGTCACCGGCCAGATCATCCTCGTCGACGGCGGCTTCACCACCGGGGCAACCAAGGCTATCATATGAATGAAATCGAGCGATGGGTGATAGAAATCCGGCCATCGTGCGTCTGTAAAGGTAGAACTTACTCAGAGCCGCACGCAGGCGGGGAACCGGCCCTGCGCGGAAAGGAACGGCCATGTGGACCTCGAACAAGATGATCGCGTTGTACATCCTTCTCGCCCTGCTCGGCGTTGGCGTGGGCGCGTGGTTTCTGCTGCGCCACACGCTGCGCAGCCGGCTGCGCATGAAGAAGCTGCTCCAGGCCGATCCCGACATGAGTGACTGGCTCATTGTCTTCGGCTGGACGCCCAAGGTCCTCTACGTCCCCACCATGGCGGCTTCGCTGCTGGCCTCGGTCCTGATGTTCCTGAAGGAGACCGAATGGAGTGTGCTGGCCTCGATCAATCCAAGAGTCATCGGCGGCGTCTGGTTCGCGATCTTCATCATCAATCTGATCATCGAGGAGTATGACGTCAGCATCAAGCTGCTGATCATCGGCGTCATAGGGCTGGGCTTCCTGTTCCTCTGGCTCCATCTGGTCGGCTGGGTGGGCGGATTCCTCCGGGTTTTCCGACATCTGGGATTCTCGATCAGCGGGACCGGCTACCTCCTTGTCACCCTCATTGGACTGCTGACGATCTTCATCTCCTGGGTGCGAGGCCTGTTTTACTACGTCGCGATCACGCCCAACTTCATGAACCTCCAGGAAGGCCCGACCGAGACGGGCGAGCAGATCAGCCGGGAGGACTACAACACGCGAATCGACACCGGCGACTTCGTCGAACGGCTCTTCGGCTTCGGGCGCATCGTCATCACGTTCAAGGAAAAATCTCGCCTGCCGCTGACGCTGCTGACCTGGAACATCCAGGGCAAGGCCCAGATGCTCGAACGCGTGCGGGCCAAGTTCGCGGTGGACCTTCCCCAGCAGCGTCCGGCGCCTGCCCCTGTGTTTCCGCCGGCCGGCCCCCCGCCGGTCCCGCCTGCAAGTCCGCCGCAGCCGTAAGGGGCAGTCCCGACTTCCGCCAAGATGGATGCCCGCACCGGTTAGATTCCTTGCGTGCGGCGCGGCAATCCGCATAATGGCGATGTGCGATGCCCGAACCATCGCCGGATCAATGTGCGGAGTCCACTGTGCAGTCGGATCGGGAACTGATCGACGCCATCAACGCAGGCGATGCGGACGCCTTTGAGCGGCTCTACCATCGCTACCGCGATTGGGTCTACCGCCTTGCCTGGCGATTCACAGCCAACCGCGAGGACGCACTCGACGTCTTGCAGGAGACATTCACGTATCTGCTCAAGAAGTTCCCCGGCTTCGTCCTGACCGCGTCGATGACCACATTTCTCTACCCCGTGGTCAAGCATACCGCCCTGAACCTGCGAGCGCGCAGGTCCCCCGGCCAGGTTGGCGACGACGTACTTGGGAGCCTTCCGGTTCCCGAATCCTCGCAAACGCCGCGAGGCGAGTTGGCCGCCGCGTTGGGGGCTCTCTCGCCCGAGCAGCGTGAAGTCGTCCTGATGCGATTTGTCGATGGACTGCCGCTGCACGAGATCTCCGTCGCACTCGACATCCCGCTCAATACGGTCAAATCACGCCTTTACAATGCTTTGCGCACACTCCGAGACGACCCGAGGACCCGCGACTACTTCCTGGGCGAGTAGAAAATCTCAGCCAGATTGAAAAAAATCCAGCGTGCCATGAACTTTTTGGCCTTCTGAGCTGCTCCACACTCTGGAAACAGATGCCTATGAACGAAGAACGACGACAATTCGATAGCGAGCCGGACCTGAGGGTCAGCGAGAGATTCTCCGAGGACTTGGGCAGGTTGTTCGCCCCGGACCGGCCAATTCCACCTGATATCGACCGGGCTGTCGCGGAGGCGGCCCGGCGGCGCTTTGCGCGCCCCCAGCGAAGGCTCTGGTGGCTCCGTTGGGCCGTGCCGGCGACCGCCGCGGCGGCTATCGCGATCGCCTGCCTCTGGTGGGCGCAGCCCGGCGCAATGCCGCCGGCCGCCCAAAGCCCCCAGCTCTCACAGGCCGCGAAGGAGACGGACATCGACGGGAACGGCAGGGTCGACATCCTCGACGCCTTCGCGCTCGCCCGGCACATCGAGGCCAGGCAGCCTGCGGAGGCAATGTGGGACTTCAACGGCGACGGCCTGATCGACCGCCGCGATGTGGACACCGTGGCACTGGCCGCGGTGCGTCTGAACAAGGGAGTCTGACCATGAAGCGATCCGCACTGACAGCATTGGTCGTCGCATGCCTGATCGTGACGCTGCTGGCCCCTCGGACGGGCAAGAGCAGCCGACCGGCCGAGCCAGGCGTTCGATTCGCGCCCGTGCACATCTACCTCGATTCCGGCAACGCCCCTCTGGCGGCATATCAATTCGAACTCGTTTGTAGTGTGCCCGTAAGGGCATCCCAAGAGGGTAATCCGCCCAAGGCGGATCACTACGAATCTGCGGTCAAGATCGTCGGCGTCGAAGGCGGCGAGCACCCGGCGTTCAACAACGCTCCCTACTACGATCCGGCGGCTCTGGCCAACGACCGCATCATCATCGCCGCCTTCCACACCGGCGCCGACCTGCCCAAAGGCCGCACCCGCATCGCCACCATCCACCTGCAAATCCCCAGCGACACCGAGCCAGAGTACGAACTGAAGCTCGCCGTCGCCGCCGACGCCGATGGCCGCGAATTCCCCGCCGAACTCACCTTGGAAACAGGAGAGGACCAATGAAACCCAAGCATCTGATTGCCCTGCTGATCCTTGCGGTCGTTCTGGCCGTGTTCACGCTGCTCATCCCCTCCCTGAACAAGGTCCATCGGTACGCAAGCCGATCAGACCAGCCTGTGTCTCAGCCAAGACAATCTGTGTTGGAAAGCCACCCTCCCTCAGAACAAGAACAGCTCTCATGGCACGACCTGAGAGATGGTGAATCCGCCGAACAGCCTGCGTCTTTGCAGTTTGGCGAGACTCGCACGTATGCTCTTGAAAGGACTGCCTCTGACGAAACGGATCTTTCCCTCCTTGGCTCCCCGAGTACAAGCAGTGCGGCCGACGGCAATAAGACTGCTGAACTTCACACCATTTATGGAGACAGCTATGGAGGTGCGATGGGAGGAGCGGCCAATAGGCCGCAGCACATTGGAACACCCCAGAGCCAGCCGAGACTTCAGCAAGCACATCAAGCTGACAGAGGCTTGGAAAGGAGGACCCTCGCGCCAGATTTGGCGAGCGTGACAGCCGATGAGATCTGGGTGATTGCCAAGCCGGAGGCGCCGCAGGCGGAGGGGCCCCAGTACCAGACGCCGGGGTCGGGGGCGATGCTGGCGAAGGTCGAGGAGAAGGAGATTCCGCTGCCGCTCAAGCACACGGACGTCAAGGGCCAGATCAGCGGGTACATCGCCACCGTCGAGGTCACGCAGCAGTTCGAGAATCCCTACAGCGAGAAGATCGAGGCGGTGTACGTCTTTCCGCTGCCTCAGAACGCGGCGGTCAACGAGTTCATCATGGTCATCGGCGAACGGAAGATTCGAGGCATCATCCGCGAGCGGCAGGAGGCCGAGCAAATCTACGCCGAGGCCCGACGCCAGGGCTACGTCGCGTCGCTATTGACCCAGGAGCGTCCCAACATCTTCACCCAGAAGGTCGCCAACATCGAGCCGGGAAAGGCTATCGACGTCAATATCAAGTACTTCAACACGCTTGCCTACGCCGACGGCTGGTACGAATTCGTCTTTCCGATGGTGGTCGGGCCGCGATTCAACCCGCCCGGCTCGACCGATGGCGTCGGCGCCGTCGGCCGGGGCAAGATGGGCATCTCGGGCCAGAAAACGGAAGTCCAATATCTGCGGCCCGACGAGCGTAGCGGCCACGACATCGCGCTGGCGGTGGACATCGACGCCGGCGTGGAGATTGAGGAGGTCTCGTGCGCGACCCACGCGACCCAGAAGACCAGCGATGCGCCGCAGAAAGCCCACGTCCAGATCAGCCCGCTTGACACCATCCCGAACAAGGACTTCGTGCTGCGCTACAAAGTCGCGGGCAAGACCGTCAAATCCGCACTGGTGACACACACCGACGAACGCGGCGGCTTCTTCACGCTGATGCTGTATCCGCCCGACGATCTGAAAACCCTCCAACGTTCCCCGATGGAGATGGTCTTCGTGCTGGATTGCTCTGGCAGCATGAACGGCCAGCCCATCGCCAGGGCTAAGGACGCTGTGAAGCGGGCGTTGCGCAAGCTCGGGCCGGACGACACGTTCCAGGTGATTCGCTTCTCGCAGAGCGCCTCGCAGTTCGGCTCCCAACCCGTCCCTGCGACGCCGGAGAACGTCCGCAAGGCCATCGCCTACGTCGATGATCTCAAAGGCAGCGGCGGAACCATGATGATCGAGGGAATCAAGGCGGCGCTGGAGTTTCCGCACGATGAGCGCCGGTTCCGCCTCGTTTCGTTCCTGACCGACGGCTACATCGGCAACGAGGTGGAAATTCTGGAGGCGATCCATGACCGGCTGGGCGACAGCCGCATCTTCAGCTTCGGCGTCGGCTCCTCCGTCAATCGTTACCTGCTCGACCGCATGGCCAAGCTGGGCAAAGGCGCCGTCGCCTACATCGGGCCCAACGACAGCAACAGCGAGATCGTGGACCTGTTCTACGACCGTATCAGCCACCCCGCCCTGACGAACGTGACCATCGACTGGGGCAGCCTGAAGGTCGAGGACGTCTACCCCTCGCGGATTCCCGATCTGTTCGTCGGCCGCCCGGTCACCGTAACGGGTCGATTCGCCGGCCGGCAGAACACCACCGTTCGCGTCCAGGGCAAGGTCGGCAGCTACGACAAGGAGTTGGCCATTCCTGTCCGATTGGCAGACGAAGCGAGCACCCATCCCGGCATCGCCTGCGTCTGGGCCCGCAGGAAGATCGAGGAACTGGCCGCGAGGAAGACCTACGACGACAGCCCTTCGCTGCCGGGCGAAATCCAGCGCGTGGCCCTGGAATACAGCCTGATGAGCGAGTACACCGCCTTCATCGCCGTCGACAGCACGCACCAGACCGCCGGCGACCATGGCGTGACCATTGCCGTCCCGGTTCCCGTCCCCGACGGCGTCCGCTACGAGACCACGGTACAGAACTGATGCGCATCGGGCCCGCTAACGAGCCTTTTTCACGGACCTGAGAAGAAACAAGCATCTTCACCACCCTTTGTGCGTTACCACCAAGCGCGCAGCGGCCTCTTAGAAATGGAGAGCCGAGAAGGCGTCCTCCGGCAACAAAGCAGCGCAGGCAGATATGAAACGGGGGTGATCCGATGCTTGAGAGATATCGCGAAGCGCACGATCTGGTGATCGATTACGGCGAGGCACTGCGGGAAGGCAGCCTGCCTACGTTCCTGAAATCGCTCTCGCGGTTCGAAGGTCGGGAAGTGCTGACGACCCCGAATTTCGCGAACGGGGCCGAGATGATGCGCATCCTCAACAGCATCGCCTTCGCCGACGAGGCCACCCTTCCGAACCTGGACATCTTCCTCGCCCGCGTTCATGCCCGAATCGCCTCGCGCACCCGAAACCCCAGGACCGGCAGACGGGTTAGAGCCAGGCCGAACGTGCCCGATCGGAGGACGCAGGAATGAAATGAAACAGGCCTGCCAGTCCCGCAGGCACGGGGCTGGCAGCCCTGCAAACCATTCACGAAAACCGAGTCTCTTACAGCATCTTGCGTCGGCGGAACCAGCCAGCCACACCCAGGCCCAGGCTGCCCAGCAGTGCGGCGCCGGGAGCCGGGACGACCATCGTCAGTTGATCCTGTTTGAAGTAGCCTGCCTCGCCGACGTGGCCGGCAGCATACAGGTTCAGCACACGCACGTTGCCGATGTCGGTCCAGCCGGCCTGCACGGCCGCCGAGTAGAACTGATCCTGCAACGAGCCGTCGCCGTCGGCCCACGACTTGGCGGCCTCGTCCTCGATATACCAGATCACGTCCTGAAGAGCTCCCGCTGATATGGCGCGGTCACCGGACGGATCGTAGTCGTATCCTGCCAGCGTGCCGGAACGGAACTGCGTGTACAGATACGCCGTCATCGGATCCAGCAGATCCCCTCCCAGCGGGCCGGTCCCCTTGTAGTTGGTCCCGCCGTGCAGCGCCTCCGTGGCCACCGCCACGTCGTACCAGGCTCCCACGGACACCTGCTCGCTTATCTCCAGGCAGAACGAGGAGTATGGATCGTTCTCAATCGTGATGTTCTTGAGGTCCTGATTAGGGGTCAGTTGGAACTCGCCACCGGTGCCGCTGTAGTATCCGGAAACGCGTGTCAGGTAAACCGACGGACCCGCCAGGGCCGAGCCTGCGCCGAGCAGGCAGACAATTGACGCCAATGCCAGTTTCTTCATCATCTTGCCATCCCCCAAATACGGTACATCTCTTCTGCGCGGTGTCCCAGGGTCGTCATATGGACGGAGCGTTGTTCGGACTGACCTTCGACATCCGGAGAAACCGGTAGCACAGAATGCAAAGCAGGATCAGTGAACACCCCCAGTGCCATTCCCCACACCGTTGCCAATTCAGCATGTAGTGTATCGTGTTTCTTCGTTAATGTCAATGGACGGGCCGGCGCAGAGCAGGCTTTCCGCCCGCAAGTGCCCTGCAAAGACAAGACCATTGTGATTATGGGAGCCCAACAGAGTCTCGTTGCGATTTTTTCTGCGTGGGCACGCGTTTGACGGGCCGTTGTCATACGTGGTTATGGGACGACTTGGCCTGTATTGATCGTGGCGACGCGCACATCAGTTCGGCGTTTTGGGAGATGAGGTTGCGGCGTGCCAGTGGGCGGGGTCGTTGCCGTACGAGGCCGGAACGGTCCGGTGCAGCGATGGGCCTCGCCCGTCCGCCTCGACCGGCCAGGGATCGATCCCCTCGCCAAAAGCCTCTGGATGC
>JAAYBV010000064.1 GCA_012744475.1 Phycisphaerae bacterium | reverse complement strand
TGTTCTGGCACTGCACCTCGTACTTCCGGCTGGGCCAATCGTCTCCTTCCATGTTGGATCGCAGGAAGACGCCGCCGTCCTGATCGGGCTTCATGAACCGAAATTCCAGGCGGAGAATGAAATCGCTGTACTCCTTGTCGCTGCGGAGCCAGCCATGACCGCCGTTGAGCTTGAGGACGCCGTCTTGTGCGACAAACTGCGCCCCGTTCATAAGATGCCAGCCGTTGAGGGTCTTCCCGTCGAAAAGGCTCACGAAGCCCTCTTCTGCCTTCCCGGCGGCCCAAGAGACATTTGACCCGCTCCAAAAGCACGCTGCAGCAACGACAACGGCAGTCCGGGCGACACAGCGGTTGTGGACCATATTCTTCACCTCCTTACGGGTTCGTCTTTAGAATCGGCATTGGGCATCCAGCCTCATAACCGGTGCTCCTGTACGGCATACTCTCGATCATCCGACATTTCCCATACAGCCTTCATCCGGCAACATCGCCGGTCTTCTATTCCATGAATATACGGCCCTTTGCCCGGGACATTCAAGTGCAGAATGCTCAGCGGGTCGGCAAAGAGGGTTCGGGGTCAGGCCTTTCGATAATGATTTGCGCTCCGCATGCAGTTGCTGGGCGGCATTGGGAGCCGGATTGTGGGAACCTCTCCACGCATAGCTTCCCTTCGCACATCCGGGAGATAGTCTGCAGGAGTCTCCCGGCGGTGTCAAGGGCGGGTCTCGGATCTCGCGGGTGGGATTCCGGCGGGGGGGTGTGCGGGGACGCGCGACCTATGGTGTCGCGGGCGGCAGGGGAACGGGGTAGGATTCTGTGGCGGGAATTCTGTTTTGTGCGCCCATTTCCTGCGGCGGGGTGCGTCTTGGGGGTGAGAGCCGATGGAATGCGGCGAACCGGGTTCATTGGAATGGCACGAATTGACGCACGAGACGCCTGACAACGTGCTGGTGGCCGGAGCGATGGCCGGGAACGGGGACAGCTTCACAGAGCTGTGCCGGCGGTACTACCCTGCGATGGTGGCGGTCGCGCAGGCGATTCTGGGCGATCGGCACCTGGCGGAGGATGCAGCGCAGCAGGCGCTGGCCAAGGCGGCGCGGAATCTGCACCGGCTGCGGAAGGCGGGCCAGTTCGGCTCGTGGCTGGCGGCGATCTGCCGCAACGCCGCGCACGATATGGCGCGGGTCAACCGGCGGTTGCGGAAGTCCCAGGAAAAGCCGGCTGAGGCCGTCGAGCCTGAGCAAGACGATGCCGGTCCGGCGGTGCGCCGGGCGCTGGACCGGCTCGAACCGCAGGCGCGGGAGGTGATTTATCTGCGATTCTACGACGGTCTGAGCTACGAGCGGATTGGCGAGGTCCTGGGGATCTCCGAGCAGGCGATCAATGGCCGGCTCAGAAGGGCGAAGAAGGAATTGGCCAAACACTTGCGTCGCGAAGGGTTCGGCGAGGTGCAGCTATGAACGAACGCAGAGACGAACGCTGGCTGGATGAGCAACTGCGGCGGGCGATCAACACGACGGCCCCCGAATTCGATGCCGAGCGATGGAAACGCGATCACGCCGAGGCGTATCAGGCCTTGGTGGCAAGAGGGCAGGGTGTGAAGGGTGTGAAGGTCAGAAGGGTGCAAGGGGTGTATTGGGCGGGAAGTGCGCTGGCGGCGGCGGCGGTGATTCTCGTTGGGGTCGCGATCCTTGTGACGCCGCCGCAGGTTCGCGACGAGCCGGTCGGGGTGGAGACGGCGAGGGCGCCGTCGGCGGCGCATATCGTCAGCATGATCTCGTTGCGAACCGCGTACCGGCAGGGAGGGGAGGACGCCCTGTATGAACAGCTCGATGCGGCGTTGAAGACGTTGGGACCGCGGCCCGATGCCTCTTCGACGCCATTGCTGTTTGGACGACTATGACGACCTTAGAGCGGAAAGGATAGGACGATGCGAACGAGGAACGGCATAAGAATGACGGGTGTTGCAGTGGCGCTCCTGCTGCTGGTGTGGACCTGCGGCGCGCAGGCGATCCCGCCGGACCCCGACAACGCCGCGCTGCTGTACTACCAGGCGCTGCTGATTCACCACGAGCCCAATGATGCGATTGCCTCGACGTATCAGGACTTTGTGGCGGGAAAGACCGGGCCCACGGACCAGATAAGGCAGTACGTGGCGAGTTCTCACGCAGCGCTGGATTACGCGACGCTGGCGAGCAAGGTGCAGGATTGCGATTGGGGATTGCCCTATTCGAAGGGCTTTTCGCTGCTCCTTTCGCACCTGTCCCACTATCGGTCGCTTGCCAGGCTGATCGTCGCGGATGCACGACTCGAGGCCCACCAGGGCCGCTACGAGACAGCGCTGGACCGCTGCTTCCTGCTCCAACGGATGGCCGACCACCTGGGCGACGACACGCTGGTGTCGTACCTGGTGGGGCTGGCGGTCCGCGACCAGAGCTACACGTGCATGGAAGACGTGATCGGCCGGGCCTGGAACGACGCGACGCTGTTGCGATGGTTGCGAAGCGAATTGGCGAACCCGCCGGTGCGCGCGATTTCGCCGGTCCGGCCGTTCCAGATCGAGAGGGAGATCGTGATGGACCTGATGCGGATGGAACGTGGCCGGGAGTTGGCGAGCGCGTTGGGCGGCGAACTGGAACAGAAGGAGGCTGGGCAGATCGCAGCGCGTGCGAATGAGCATATCCTCGGGCGGGCCCGACGGATGTACTCGCAGCGCGTTCAGGAGATGCTGGATGTCCTGAATGGCCCCCTGTCCTACAACGAGGCTTATTCCCGACTGAAGCAACTGAAGGACGGTTCCGATCCTGCCGATCCGGCCTCCGTGCTCGTCGGCACGTTCGCCCCGGCGATGAGCCGCGTGTATGGCTCGAAGATCCGGACCGAAGCGCACGCCAACGCCGTCCGAGCGGGCATCGAGATCTGTCTGCACCGCTCCGAGACCGGCAAGCTGCCGGCGTCGCTGCCGCAGGGGCTGCCGAGAGACCCGTTCAGCGGCGAGGACTTCGAGTACCGGCCGGCGGACCAGGGCTTCGTCCTTCGCTGCCGCGCCAAAGACCTGGACAGGGACCTTGTCCACGAGTACGCCTTCACTCTGCGGTGAAGGGCGACCCCCGAAACGAACAAGCCGGACCTCGCGCGCGGTCCGGCTTGTCTTGTCGGTCTGCAATTCGATCCTACAGATTGAAGGGGGAGATGTGGTCGCCCTTGGCGGCGCGCAGCGCTTCGAGGCGCTGGCGCTGGGCGGCCATCTCGTCCTTCATCACCTTCGGCGTGTCGGCGACGGTGGCGTAGATCTTCTCCATGCGATCGAGCTTGGCGAGCAGTTCGGGGATGCGGATGGTGAACTGCTCGACGTAGTTCCGCTCGGTGTAGTCCATGCTCAGGACCTGCTGGAAGAGCCGCTGGAGGTCGTCGTACTTGGGGATCAGGCCGCAGGCGGCGTCCAGCGCCTCCGCTTCGCCATGAATCCGCAGCTCCATCCACTTGACCCACACGGCCTTGTCGAGCATGCCGTTGAGGTACTTGCCGTCCTTCCTCAGGAAGTAGTTGGTGCCGAAGACCTTGGGCCGCTTGAGGTGTTTGGCGAACTCGAGGTTGTTCCGGAGGTACTTGCCGACGGACATGGACAGGAAGTCCATGTTGCTCATCACGTTCCACTTGCGGACGCCCTGGGCGCCGGTGGTCGCGGCGGTCGTCTCCGATTCGAGCATGGCGCCCATGGTGCAGATGCCGTGCTCCCAGGTATAGGCCTCGCGCACGGGGACGTCGGTGTCGCTCTCGCGTCCGCCGTAGATGATCCCGCCGACGGGCAGGCCGGCGGGGTTGTCCCAATCAGGGTCTCTGTTGTCCAGATTGTTCAGCCGGACGGTGTAACGGGCGTTCTTGTGGCTGGGCGTGGTCTCTTCGCCGTCCGGGCCGATCATGCCCCTGGTCCACGTGGTGCTGACGTGGTTCATGCCCGTGTCGGGGATGTCTTCGCCCATGCCGAGCCAGTAGGGCCGGCCGTTGTGGACCAGCACGTTGCCGAAGATCACCTCGCCTTCGTTGTGCAGGACGTTCCAGATGACCGGATCGCTGTGGGCGGTGACGTCCTGGATGATGCCGAAGATGCCGGCCTCCACGTTGGCGGTGCGGAACTCGCCGTTGATGACGCGGAAGTACGCGAGATCGTCTCCGACGATGTTCTCGCCGGGGATCATTGCGGTCGAGGTCTTGCCGCAGGCGGAGGGATACGCGCCGCAGAGATACGTCTTGCGTCCCTCCGGGCCGTTGGCCCGCATGATGAACATGTGCTCGGCCAGCCAGCCTTCGCGGTCGGCCTTGCGAATCGCCAGACGCAGGGAGAGCTTCTTGAGGCCCACCGTGTTGCCGGCGTACTGCGTGTTGACGGAGTAGACCGCGTTGTCGACGTAGTCGATGTAGACGCGGTTGTGCTCGTGGTCCTTGCAGGTCATGCGCTCGGTGACCTCGCCGGTGCAGTGGAGGAACTTGAAGAACTCGAAGGGGCCGCAGGCGCTCTGGCGTTTGAATTCCTCGTAGCCTTTGCGGTACAGCATGTCCTCGCTGTGGACGACGTAGGCCGAGTCGGTGATTTGCAGACAGGGAATCGCGAAGACCGAGTTGACCGGGCCCAGGCAGAAGAACCGCACGAGCATGGTCCGGCCCTTGTAGGCGCCGCGTTGGAGCTGTTCCATCTCGCTCAGGCCCTGTTGGCGCTCGAGCTGCTTGAGCTTGGGGTCCAGCGTCTCGCCCTTGGGCACCAGGTACTTGGTGACCTCGGGGTTGCGTCCCTGGTCGTAGTAGCCGTCGAAGTGGACGGTGTGGCCGGCGGTCGGCAGGGGAATCTCCTCCTTATTGTCGATCGCCAGTTGGCGGCAATAGGCGGCGTCTTCGTCGGCGTCGGTGCCCACCCAAACCCTGTCCGGGGTGCACAGCTCGATGGCCCGGGCGACGAACGCGTTGACGTCCTGGTTCTTCAAGGCGTTGAGCTTTTGCAGGCTGGCTTTGTCCATCTTGCCTTTCAAGACTGACTGTATGTCCATCGATTCTCCTTCTACGGTTCAAAAAAAGCCGCAGTCTCAAGATACATCTTGGGCC
This sequence comes from Phycisphaerae bacterium, assembly GCA_012744475.1. Classification (GTDB taxonomy): domain Bacteria; phylum Planctomycetota; class Phycisphaerae; order Sedimentisphaerales; family Anaerobacaceae; genus Anaerobaca. Next base: position 8,343 of record JAAYBV010000064.1, on the reverse strand, counting down.
ACGGCTTCGATATTCCACACGCAGACAAACGGGACGCAAACCCATCCGGGCGACACGTTTGTGGTTCCGGCGGATGCCCCTGCGACCGTCGCGGCGGCGCGTTCGTTCCGCCGTAGGCGCAGTACTCAACCACGGACCCCGCGAACCAAGACAGCATACCAATGTGCGTGAAGCTGTCAACTGTTTTTGTCCGATATTTCAGCGAACGCCGGCGTGCCGGCTCGGACGCGGACAAAGTCCTCCGGGTCTCCAAAACGAGGTTGACACCCAGGGGCGGCAGGCCCAGAATGGGCCCCATGTTGGTTTCGGGACGGGCTTTCCGCCTGGCGAGGCGGGACGCAGGCCTTTCTGGAGACGAGCCCCTCGTCTCGAACCGCTGATGGAACGATCGAATAGGAGACCTGCAATGGCAGCAAGCACCGGTCAACAGGGCCCGGCATCGGGCAACAAGCAGACGGCACGCGAGAACACGCAGATCGAGCGGGACCGCGAGATGATCCTGACGTCCCGGGCGCAGGGGCGCGGCGCGCTGTTCAAGACGTTCGTCCGCTTGTCGGGTCCCGGCTGGCTCCAGAGCGGCATCACGGTGGGCGGCGTGTCCTTCGCCTCCAGCCTGTACCTCGGGGTGCTCAGCGGCTTCACGTTCCTGTGGCTCCAGCCGGTGGCGATGATGTGGGGCATCGTCATGTTGGCGGCCATCGCCTACGTGACGCTGTCCAGCGGCGAGCGTCCGCTGCGGGCGATCAATCAGCATGTCAGTCCGGTGCTCGGCTGGAGCTGGCTGCTGGCCTCGATGGCGGCCAACCTCGTCTGGTCGATGCCGCAGTTCAGCCTGGGCACGGCGGCGATTCAGCAGAACCTCCTGCCCGGCATTTTCGGGGGCGGGGAAGGCAGCCTGCTCCAGGGCGACACCGCGCGTGTGGTGGCGGTGCTGGTGTTCCTGGGTGTGTGTATCACGGTCTCGATGTTCTACAGCCTGGGCGGCCGCGGTGTGCGGATCTTCGAGAATCTGATCCGCGTCATCGTCAGCATGATCGTGCTGTGCTTCCTGGCGGTGGTGGTGAAGCTGTCGATCGAGGGGGCGATGAACTGGGGCGATGCGGCCGAGGGGCTGGTGCCGAGGCTGCGGATGCTGTTCCGTCCCGTCGACAGTCTGACGCCCTATCTCCAGGCGGTGGTCGAGAGCGGGCGGCCCTATTGGACCGAGCTGATCACGAGCCAGCAGCGCGGCGTCATCATCAGCGCGATTGCCGCGACGGTGGGCATCAACATGACCTTCATGTTCCCGTACTCGATGATGCGGCGGGGCTGGGACAAGGACTTCCGCGGCCTGGCCATCTTCGATCTGTCCACCGGCCTGTTCATCCCGTTCGTCCTGGCGACCGGTTTTGTCGTGATGGCGGCCGCCTCCCAGTTCCACACCAAACCGGCGCCCGGCTTCGTGCCGGAGGTGGAAGGCGAAGTCGTGACGGTGGCCCCGGCGGCGAACCTGGTCGGTCCCTACAACGCGCTGCTGGAAAAGCGGATGGCGTTCGAGATCGGCGCCGAGGCCTATGACAAGCTCTCGCCGGAAGCGCGGAAGCAGGCGGTCGATGCGCTGCCCTATGCCGACAAACGCATGGCGGCCATGCTGGTCAAGCGGGACAACTTCAATCTGGCCGACGCCCTGGCCCCTCTGACCGGCAAGGGCATCGCGCAGTACGTCTTCGGTCTCGGCGTCATGGGGCTGGGACTGAGCGCCGCGACGATCCTGATGTCCATCAACGGCCTGTGCTTCTGCGAGATGCTGGGCAAGGCGCCGGGCGGATGGATCCAGCGGATCGGCTCGCTCATGGTTTCGGTCGGCGCGATCGGGGCCATCTTCTGGAAACAGCCGGCGCCTTGGCTGGCGATTGCGACCTCGGCCTTCTGCTCCGTGCTGCTGCCGATCGCCTACTTCACGTTCCTGCTCATGATGAACAGTCGGAGTCTTCTGGGCGACAACATGCCCACCGGCGGCCGGCGTGTTCTCTGGAATGTACTGATGGTGTTCGCCACCGCCGCGGGCACCTTCGTGAGCCTCTGGAGCCTGTGGCCGAGGATCGGCGCCTGGAGCCTCGTCCTGATCGGCGCGTTCATCGCCCTGAGCCTGATCGTCCACGTGATCCGCATGGGGAAGGCCAAAGCCGCCGCAGGGGCATAAAGGACGTCCATCGATTCGGTGACGAGCCTGGGGGCAGATCTCCGGGCTCGTCTTGTTTTCGGGCATCGCTATTGGTGAGTCGTTGAAGCGTTTGGGTGGCAGCCTCAAGTCCGCAGGACTTGGGGATGGCGCAGGGCGCCACCGCCTCTCGATACGCAAGCGGAGATCGTATCAGCCATCCCCAAACGCTGCGCGTTTGAGGCTGCCACACGGTTGCCGGGATGTTTTCACAGACACGAGCGTTCGTGGTTCTACCTGGCGGGAATCAGATCGGCTTCCAGCGTGCCCTGTGAGAGGCGCAAAGCTTTCAGGCGGACGCGTTTGTCCTCCACCTGGAAGACCGGGTCGAAGGATTCGCCGGCCAGCAGGGACGCGGCCACCTTGGCCCGGATGTCGTCGGTGTCGACCGGCACCGTTTCGAGCCGCTCCTGATACATTTTCTTGGCCATCATCTTGGCAATCGGCGTGATGTTCACGGCGCCGACTTTGACCTTGGCGACGTTGAGGTTCAGCAGCCCTGCATCGTCGAGCTGCGGCTCCAACTCTACGGTGATCACGAGATCGGCCTTCTCGACGTCGGCGGTGCCCATCAGGACGATGCGGCCGGGACCGAAGAGCACCTCGGGCGCCGAGAAGACCACGCCGCCCGTCTCGCGCGGCCAGCGAAGCCGGACGATTGCCTCGTTGAGGACCCGATCGAGCACCGTCAGCGTGAATGGACGCTGACTCTGGGCCCCGTTGTAGAGCTGCGGGCCCAAGTCATGGGACAGGTAGGGGTGAACGTGCTCGCTGTCGGCGCCGGAGGTCGCGCGCCTCGCCGGACGATAGCGGGCCGGTTTGTACAGCAGCAGCGCCAGGATGACCACCGCGACGGTCAGATCGATCAGCAGCCAGTAGAAGAGCTTCCTGTGTTTCGATCTCTTCTTTGGCCTCTTTTCCGACGCCGGGGCCGGCGCCGGGTCGTGCGTTCCCGATCCTGTCATGTTGTTGGCCAGCGTCATGTCGGTGCGATCCTGTGAACCCATCGAAGGGGGACAATCTTATGGGCCGCGCACCTGCCGCCTGGCGACCCGAGAATCCAATCCCGTTCCATCCGCGTCCTCCGGGCCGGAGGAAATAGTTTCCGACAAATGGCCCGGAAGCCGAATTCTGTATTGCCCGATCGTGTCGGCGTGATTATAGTGGTTCGCACGTTTATGAAAAGACTTTTTGTGGCCGGGTTCGCGTCAGATTCGGTGCCGCCGAGCGGTTTGGATCGAGCGAGGGGGGCGCAATTCCGGACGAGTGATGTGACCTGGCGCATTTGAAAAGAAAGGTTTCTGGAACTATGGCGAGCCACTTTGCGGATCGGTTGTGCGAAGCTGTGCAGGCGAAGAAGACGTCCCTGATTGTGGGGTTGGATCCCGTGTACAGCCGTCTGCCGGCCGCGATCACCAGCCACCGCCAGATGAACGACGAATTCGATGCGGCTGCCGCCGTGGATGCGATTTTCGACTTCTGCACGCAGACGATGCGGATCGTCGCGCCGATGGTGCCGGCGATCAAGATCAACATCGCGTTCTTCGAGAAATATCTCTGGGAAGGTCTGGAGACGTACTACGCCCTGATCAACGAGGCCAACGATCTGGGTCTGGAGATCATCGGCGACATCAAGCGCGGGGACGTCGGCCATACGGCGGAGATCTACGCTTCGACGCATCTTCAGAATCCCGAGCTGGCCGGTCTGGAAGACACGCTGGCGCCCGACGCGATCACGATCAACGGCTATCCCGGTCTCGACGGCATCGAGCCGTTCGCCCAGATGGCCGATGCGCAGGGCAAGGGCGTCTTCGTGCTGGTGCGCACGAGCAACGCTTCGGCCGCGGCGATTCAGGACTTCACCGATGCCCAGGGGCAGACGCTGTACGAGAGGATGGCCCAGATCGTCAACGAGATCGCAACCCGGCCCGGCCGCGTCGGCAGCAGCGGATACAGCAACATCGGCATGGTCGTCGGCGGGACCGCGCCCGAGGTGACCGCGGCGCTGCGGACGAAGTACGACAAGATCTGGTTCCTGGTGCCGGGGTACGGCTCGCAGGGGGCCAGTGCCGCCGAGTGCCTGCGGTTCTGCAAGCCCAACGGGACCGGGGCGCTGATCAACGCATCGCGCTCGATCATCTACGCCTATGAAAAGCCGAAGTATCGCGACCAGTTCGGCGACGACTGGAAGAAGTGCATCGAGCAGGCGGTGATCGACGCCAAGGTCGAGCTGGCCACCGCCATGCAGAGCAAGCTGTAGGCGTTCTTCGTCGTCCGCGGTGGCGGACCAGGGACGGGGTCGTTCTCGGGTGCGGCGCATGCAAAAAGGTGTTTCCACGACGAGCGAGGCATCGTGCCCGGCCGCGTGGTGCGCCGAACCGATGTTCGACCGCATCGCGCCGACCTACGACCTGTTGAACCACCTTCTGTCGTTCGGGCGGGACTTCTCCTGGCGTCGCCAAGCCGCTCGATGCATCGGCGCCGGCGGGCCGTTGCGGGTCGTCGATCTGGCGACGGGCACGGCCGACCTGCTGATCGCGCTGCTGCGCGAGCATCCCCATATTGTCGATGCCGTCGGACTGGATTGCTCCGAGGAAATGCTGGCGGTGGGGCGGGACAAGCTGCGTCGGCATGGCCTGGCCGCACGGGGGCGGCTCGTGGCCGGCGATGCGACGCGGACGTCCTTTGCGGATGAGAGCTTCGACGCGGTGACGATGGCGTTTGGGATTCGCAATACGCCGGACCCACGGGCGACCCTCGATGAGATCCATAGGCTGCTGGCGCCCGGCGGCGCCGCTGTGATCCTCGAATTCTCCCTGCCCGCCAACGCCGTCCTGCGATGGGGGTATCTCGTGCACCTGCGGCTCGTCGTGCCTCTGATCGGCGCGCTGGTGTCCGGAGATCGGCAGGCCTATCGATATCTCAACCAGTCCATCGAGTCCTTTCACGGTCCGGCCGCGTTCTGTGCGATGATGGAGCAGGCCGGCTTTTGCGACGTCTCGGCTCAACCTCTGACCGCCGGCGTCGCTTCGATCTACAGAGGTTCCAAGGCTGCGGGCAACGGGTGACGTATGAAAGCATCGGATCTGGCGGGCAAGAAGATTCTGGTGATGGGCCTGGGTCGCTTCGGCGGAGGAGTGGACGTGGTCCGGTACGCGGCCGGCGCCGGCGCTCGTGTCACCGTCACCGATCTGGCATCCGAAGCGCAACTGGCCGATTCCATTCGACAACTGGATACGTGTTCCGGCATCGCGTTTCGCCTGGGCCTGCACGATCCGGACGACTTCGCGTCCGCCGACATAGTGGTCGCCAATCCCGCGGTCAAACCCGACAACCGCTTCCTCGAAGTCGCCCGCCGGAACGGCAGGATCGTCACGTCGCAGGTGGGCCTGTTCTTTCAGTTGTGTCCGGCGCGCATCGTCGGGATCACGGGCGCCAACGGCAAGAGCACCACGACCACGCTGACCGCGCATCTGCTTCGCCAGGCCCAAAGCGACCGGCCCTACGGCAACGTCTGGCTCAGCGGCAACATCGGCGATCAGCCCCTGCTGACCATCGTCGACCGCGTCGGGCCGAACGATGTGGTGGTCCTGGAGCTGTCGAGCTTTCAGATCGAGCAACTGGCGGAGCTGGGCGAGGCCCCGCAGATTGCACTGCTGACGAATCTGACGCCGAACCACCTGGACCGTTACGGCACGTTCGAGGCCTATTGCGCCGCCAAGGAAGGTCTGTTCCGGCACCAGCGGCTGAATGGCGAGACGCCGGCGATCTCCCTGTTCAACGCCGAGGATGAAGTCTCCGCCGGTTGGTTCGACCGTTACAGAGGGCAGAGCGGGCGGGTCTGCATGAAGTTCTCCGCCGACGATGTGCCCGCAAAGTTCCGCGACGTCTACCAGTTGCCCGGCCGGGCCTACCTGTCGAACCTCGCCGGCGCGGTGGCGATCGCCCGGAATCTGGGCGTCCGCGACGAGTCGATCGAGGCGTCGCTGCCGCAGTTCCAGTCCCTGCCGCACCGCCTGGAGCTGGTGGCCGAAGGCCACGGCGTGAGCTGGTACAACGATTCCAAGGCGACCACGCCTCTGAGCAGCATCGTCGCCCTGGAGGCCTTCGACCGGCCCGAGATCCTCATTGCCGGCGGCTACGACAAGCACCTGCCGTTCGACGATCTCGGTCGCAAGATCGCTCAGAAGGCCAAGGTCGCTATCCTGATCGGGCAGACGGCGCCGCAGATCGCCCAAGCGATTGCGGCCGGATCGAACGGCCGCTCGCAGGCCCGCGTCGAGTTCGCCAAGTCGCTGGCCGAGGCGGTCCGGACCGCCCACGGACTGGCCTGCCCCGGTGATGTCGTGCTGCTCAGTCCCGCCTGCGCCAGCTACGACATGTTCGAGAACTACCAGCAGCGCGGCCACCAGTTCGCCGAGCTGGCGCGAGGGTTTGCCGCCGAGTTATAGGAATCTCCCGGCCGGCCGCCGATCCCGCTGCAAAGAATCTCTCCCTCCGTATCGCGTTTTTCCGCTCGAAATGCACGGATCGTCCCCCGCAGTGGAATCGGCGGTCTTCTTCTCGGCGGCCCCGCGTTAAGTCGGTGCCTTCCCGGGCCGATGGCTCCTCTGAATGCACAATAACAGCCCGGAGAAGGTCTTCGGAGGACACAACACATGGACACGACAAGTGAACGGCGGTTTGAGGAGCGGTTGCACTACCATTGGCCCATCTGGTTTGCACAGGACGCCAACGGAGACTTGTGTCAGGGACAGATGTCGGACATTTCCAGTCGCGGTGCGGCGTTCACCTGCTATGCAAACCACTACTGCCCTTATCCGGGGGAGCACATTGCCGCTCGTTTCAGTGTCCCTCGCTACGGCCAGGACGGTTCGTTCGATATGGTCGACTTCGTCCGCACCGGCCACGTCTGTCGCGTGGACCACGTCAACAGCATTCTGCGGCGCATCGCGGTGCAGTTCGCCGAGCCGCTGCCGTTCCATCCGGGCGAGCAGGAGACGGGTTTCGAGATCGATTCCGTCGAGGAAGCGGAGTCTCTGATGGTCTGACGGGCGTCTGGTTCGACGCGTCGCCCGATCAGATCTGCGAATAGCCCGTCGGCCGCAGGATGATGTCGGTGATGTTCGAGACGGTGTCCTTGTAGGCCGGGTCCTGGCTCAGTTTCCGCCAGTCGGGATCGTCGCGAAACACCTGCCATCGTTTGTCCCGATCGGCCATGTCCTCGAACGCCAGCATGTAGGTCAGGTTGGGCTGCTGCGGGCCGATGATCGTCTCGCCGAAAAACACCGGGTTCAGGCCGGTCTTTCGGAAGATGGCGATTTCGCCGCCTTCGTTGAACATCTCGATCTTCTTCCTGGCGGCCTTGATGCTGTGGCTCTCGTAGATGCGCATCTCGAAGATGCGTTTCTGGAACCTGGGCGCTTCGAGCTGCGGCATGTGGGTGAACGCGGCCATCAGCGAGCTTTCATAGCGGACGTAGCCGGGCTCGGAGATCGGCGCATCGACGAATCCGCTGCCTTTCGTGCGGAATTCGTCGTCTTCCATCAGTCGCGACGACGACTCCAGCACGGATTGAAGCGAGGGATGCACGAGCAGCACGTAGAGCGTCGGTTTGCTGGGGCCGTACACCGCCTCGAAGGCGCCGACCGGTTTGATTCCGATCCGGTTCATCGCTGCGATGCCCACGTCCCGGAGGAAATCCCCGACGCGTCCCCTGTTTGCGCCGGAGCGAAGGTGATACTGGCGCAGCTCGAAGAACTGTCGCGGCGATGACGCGTGCTCCGCGTCAGACTGGGCCCCGGTCTGCGTGGCGACTGCGGCGGCCAGACCCGTGGCCAGGAAATTCCGTCGATTCATGGTTGCCATCTCCTTCTCTTGCGTGTCGATCCGAGGACTTTGCAGTCCAGTTGCCGACACGCTACCGGTCCGAAGCCCCTACGTCAATGGCCATTGCTGGTGCGGAGGTGTCTGTGCGAATTTCGCGGCAAGGCCCGTTTTCCATCACGGAGCGCCATGTGTGGCAGCGGTCCCGATGGCCATCGGGAGAGCAAGGCGGAGTCTGCCGATGGCTTCGACGGCACGCGTATCACCATCGGCAAGCCTGCGCTTGCCGCTGCCACACGGCTGCCAGGATGTTTTCA
>JAAYBV010000011.1 GCA_012744475.1 Phycisphaerae bacterium | reverse complement strand
TGGGCGGTACAGGACTCGAACCTGTGACCCCCTGCGTGTAAAGCAGGTGCTCTAGCCGACTGAGCTAACCGCCCGTCCTGGGGCGGCAGGATATCGCGTTTTGCCCCTTGCGTCAAGCGACCGGCACCTTTATATTCACGCGTTTCCATTAGCTCAGCGCCCGTGCGCGGGCCGCAGAACCAGGAAAGGCTCAAGAATGGATGTTTCCGAGGCGATTCGCCGTCGTTATTCGTGTCGCAGCTACGCAGATCGGCCACTTGAGAAGGAACGATTGGACATGATCCTCGAGGCGGCCAGGCAGGCGCCGTCGGCCAAGAACCTGCAGGACTGGCGTTTTGTGGTGGTCACCGACAAGGCCACGAAAAAGAAGCTCGCCGTGGCAGCCAATGGCCAGACGTTCATCGAGAACGCCGGCGCGATCATCGTCGCCTGCACGACCAGCGACCACGTGATGCGCTGCGGCCAGGCGATCGGCCCGATCGATGTATCCATCGCCCTCGAACACATGTGCTTGCAGGCCACGGAGTTAGGGCTGGCGACGTGCTGGATCGGGTCGTTCTACGCCGACAAGGTTCGCGCGGTCGTCGGGGTCCCCGAGGAGGTGGAGATCATCGAGCTCCTGGCGCTGGGCCATCCGGCCGATTCGCCCAAGGAGCACCGCCGGGAGCCCATCGAATCGATCGTCAGTTTGGAGAAGTGGCGCTTCTGACAGTGCTTAAGTGATTTTTCAAAAGACACTTAAGAAAATGTTGACATCTTGCCGATTCTTTCTAAAATAGAACCGACCGAACACGGGGACGTGGTGTAACGGGAGCACACTGCGGTCGCATCGCAGGAATGAGGGTTCGATTCCCTTCGTCTCCATTCTTCTTCCGGTCTGATGCCGGGGTTCTTCCTTTGTATGTACTGCTTCACGCCCGATCTCTGCAAGCACGGTCATTTTGCGCAAAAATCCATTGGACAATCCCTAACCATGACGATAGATTGTCCACGTTTGTCCAATTGCAAGTCCAATTGTACGTTCGGTGTGACAGATGCAACTCACGGTAAGAGATGTGGCCGGCCTGCTTAAGGTGACGGAGAAGACCATTTACAGGTGGCTGAAGAACGGTTCTCTTCCGGCGTATCGGGTGAACAGCCAGTACCGCTTCAGTCGGGCGGAACTGCTCGAATGGGCGACCGCTCACCAGATCAACGTGTCTGTGGACGTCTTTCGCGAGCCGAGCGAGACCGAGGTCTCCTCGCATGCCCTCTCGGAGGCGCTGAGTCTGGGCGGCATATACTATCGCGTTGAGGGCCAGAACAAGGAGTCGGCGCTGCGCAACGTGGTGAGTCTGATGCGCCTGCCGCCGGAGGTGGACCGCGAGTTCCTCCTCCAGGTGCTCCTGGCGCGAGAGGCCATGGCCTCGACCATCGGGGACGGCATCGCCATTCCGCACGTGCGCAATCCCATTGTGCTGCACGTGACCGAGCCGATCGTCTGCCTGAGCTTCCTGGAGAAGCCCATCGATTTCAGCGCCCTGGACGGCAAGCCGGTAAGCTGCCTGTTCACCCTGGTCAGCCCCACCGTCAAGGCCCATCTCCATCTGCTCTCGCGACTGGCCTACATCCTGCGCGACAAGAGCCTCAGGGGGATTCTCCAGAACCAAGGCAGCCGGGAGGAGATTCTTTCCGGAATCGCGAGGATCGAATCGGGTCTGAAACAAGACTCATCGGAAGTCAAAACTGGAGAAGACAGGTAGATGTCGCTTTTCCTCTGTGGGCTGGCGGTGCTCTTCATCGGTGGACTGGCGTCACTTCTGAGCGGTCGAAGACCGGCTTTGTCGTCTTTTCTTGGGGCCGGCGGCGCGGTCGTCGGAAGTCTCCTCGCCATTCTCCCGGCTCTCGCGGTGCTTGCCGGCGGGCGGACCGAGTCTCTGCGGGCAAATTGGAGCGTGCCTCTGGGTTCGTTCCTTGTCCAGATCGACCCTCTGTCAGCGGTGTTTCTCCTGCCGATCCTCGGTCTGTCGGCCTTGGCGGCGATCTACGGCGCCGAGTATCTCTGGCCCTACCGGCAAGAGAAGAACCTCGGTGTTCCCTGGTTCTTCTACAACCTGCTTGTGGTGGGAATGGCGCTGGTGGTCGCAGCGAGGAACGGGCTGTTGTTCCTCGTGGCTTGGGAAGTGATGTCTCTGGCGTCGTTCTTTCTGGTCACGTTCGAATATGAGCGGCAGATGGTCCGCCAGGCCGGCAACATCTATCTCGTCGCCATGCACATCGGAACGGCCTTCCTTATCGTGTTCTTCGTCCTGCTGGGCGCTCATGCGGGCTCGCTGGACTTCGACACGATCCCGGCGGTTCCTTCGTCGCTGGCGGGCGCCTTGTTCCTGCTGGCGGTGGTCGGCTTCGGCACGAAGGCGGGATTCATGCCGTTGCACGTGTGGCTTCCTCACGCGCACCCGGCGGCTCCCAGCCACGTTTCGGCGGTGATGAGCGGCGTGATGATCAAAACCGGCATCTACGGCCTGGTCAGGACGGTGACCCTGATAGGGCCACCCGAGGCCTGGTGGTGCTGGGTACTGATCGCAATCGGCGTGGTGTCCGGCATCCTGGGCGTGCTGTTCGCGCTGGCGCAGCATGACCTCAAGCGGCTGCTGGCCTATCACAGCGTCGAGAACATCGGCATCATCACGATGGGCCTAGGCCTGGGCCTGCTGGGCGTGCACATCCATTCGCCGACGCTGGCGGTCCTCGGCTTTGCGGGCGGGCTGTTTCATGTGATCAATCACGCCATCTTCAAGGGATTGTTGTTCCTGGGCGCCGGCGCGGTCCTGCACGGCAGCGGGACGGGCCACCTCGACCTGCTGGGCGGACTTGTCAAACGCATGCCCTGGACGGCCGCGGCCTTTCTGGTCGGCTCGATCGCCATCTGCGGCATACCGCCCCTGAACGGGTTCGTCAGCGAGTTCCTGATCTACCTGGGTGCGTTCAAGAACGGGATCGTCGGGGGCCTCGACGCCGCGATTCCCGCGGTGATTGTCATCGGCAGCCTGGCGCTGATCGGCGGACTGGCGCTGGCCTGCTTCACCAAGGCGTTCGGCACGGTCTTTCTCGGGCATCCGCGCAGCATCCACGGCCAGCAGGCGCACGAGGTCGGCTGGGCCATGAAGGCGGCCATGGCAGTCCTGGCGGCTTCGTGCGTGCTCGGCGGCGCGTTGTCGCCACTGGTTGTCCGGTCGGCGCAGACCGTCGTGGGCGAAATCACCTCCCTGCCCGCTGACGCGGTCGAGACGGAACTCGCGACCGCCTCGTCGACACTGACGCACTTCGTGGTCGTTGCGCTGCTGCTGGCGACAATCGCCGTTCTGTGCCTCCTGGCGCGCAGGCGGCTGCTGAGCGGCCGCTCCGTCCGCCAGGCGGTCACCTGGGACTGCGGCTACGCGGCGCCCGACTGCCGCATGCAGTACACGGCGACGTCCTTTGCGCAGCCTCTGACCGACCTGTTCGGCTTCCTCCTGCACACCCACAAAGAGGTTCACCCGCCCAAGGGCGTGTTCCCGCCGGACTCGGCCCTCGAAACCGAGACCGCCGACGTCTGCGAAAAGTACCTGTATCAGCCCGCGTTCGAAGCGATCCGCTGGTCGCTCGGGTGGTTCCGTTGGCTCCAGCACGGCCGGCTTCAGGTGTATGTCCTGTACATCGCGTTGACCCTGTGGATCCTCCTGATTTGGAAGCTGATGTAACATGATGACGACGCTGAAGCTGGTTCATCTTGTCCTGGCCTTCGTGGCGGCGCCTCTGTTGCTGGGGATCATCAACCGGACGAAGGCCCTCTTCGCCGGCAGAAGAGGCCAGCCGCTGTTGCAGGCGTACTACGACATCTGGAAACTCCTGCGTAAAGGCGCGGTCTACAGCCGCTCGACGTCCTGGCTCTTCGCTGCCGGTCCGTGGATCGGATTTGCGGCGGTCGTGGCGGCCGCCACGCTGGTTCCATTCGGTGGCGCGCGGGCGCCGATCGCGTTTCCCGGAGATTTCCTCGTTCTGATCTATCTGCTGGGTCTGTCGAGGTTCCTGCTCGTTCTCAGTGCGCTGGACACCGGGTCGAGCTTCGAGGGCATGGGCGCCAGCCGAGAGGTGACATTCTCGGCGTTGTCCGAGCCGGCCCTGCTGATCGCCTTGGCCGCGGTCGCCAAGTACACCGGCTGCATGTCCCTTTCGGACATGGTCGTCGCAACGGTCCCACATCTGTGGCTGTGCGCCGGCCCGATCGTGGTGCTGGTAGGCCTTGCGCTGTTGATCGTCTTTCTGTCGGAGAACTGCCGAATCCCGGTGGACGATCCGAATACCCATCTTGAATTGACCATGATCCACGAGGTCATGGTGCTCGACCACAGCGGACCCGATTTCGGCATCATTCTCTATTCGGCGGCGCTGAAGATGTGGCTGCTGGGCCAGGTGCTGGTCGGCCTGGTCGTTCCGGCTCACACCGGCGTTCTCTGGGTCGACACCCTGGCGGTCCTTCTATCTATGGCGCTGTTGGCGGTGCTGGTCGGCATAATCGAATCGTCGATGGCTCGCGTCAGACTGTTGCACGTGCCCCAACTTCTCGTCGGCGCCACAACGCTGTCGATTCTGGCGGTAGTCCTGGTCCTGAGATAATCCGATGAACAATGCCGCAGATATCGTGCTGGTGTTCCTGGTGTTGACGAACCTGATGCTGCTGGGCCTGAGCCGGCTGGGGGCCTGCATCCGGACGGTCGCTTTGCAGGGAATCGCACTGGGCCTTCTGCCCCTGCTGACGAAGGGCGGGCACATGGAACTGCACGGGACCGCCTTCGCAATCGCGATCATACTGCTCAAGGGCGGCGTGTTTCCGTGGATGTTGATGCGGACCCTTCGCGAGGTGAACGCGCAGCGCGAGATCGAGCCGTTCATCGGATACGGCAAATCCCTCGCCGTAGGGACGCTCATCCTGGTGGTCTGCATCTGGCTGGGCTCCCGGCTGCCCCTGCCCGAGCCGGTGATGTCTTCCCTGATCGTGCCGGTCGCGTTCTTCACGATCATGTCCGGGCTGTTTCTGATCGTCAGCCGACGCAAGGCGCTGACGCAGGTGCTGGGCTATCTGGTGCTGGAGAACGGGATCTATGCGTTTGGAGTAGCCCTGGTGGACAAACAGCCGCTGCTGGTCGAGCTGGGAATCCTGCTGGACATCTTCGTGGCCATCTTCGTCATGGGCATCGCGATCTTCCACATCAATCGCGAATTCGACCACATCGATACGGACAAGCTGTCCGGGTTGAGGAGTTGATTCCGTGATCTGCGCTCTGCTGCTGATTCCCGCCGTCGCCGCGTTGCTGTCGCTGCTGGTGCGACACACCCTGGTGCGTCGCGTCCTCCTCGTTCTAACGGGCGTCGGACACACCGCGGTGACTCTGGCAGCCTGGAACACGACGCCCCAGCCCCTGCTGAGCGGCTGGCTGATGCTCGATGCGGCCGGTCTGCTGTTCCTGACGATCACCAGCATCCTGTTTCTGGCCTGCTCGGTGTACGCCTTCGCTTACCTGGCCATTCAGGGCGCCGGCAAGCAGCAGGACTACGAGGAAGGAATGCTGTTCACCAACGCGCCGGACGCCGTCTTCTGCGCCTGTCTCGAAGCCTTCCTGGCCACGATGACGCTCGTCACGGTCAGCCGGCACTTCGGCCTGCTCTGGGTCGCCATGGAAGCAACCACGCTGGCCAGCGCGCCGCTGATCTACTTTCACCGGCACCATCGTTCGCTCGAAGCGACGTGGAAGTACCTGCTGATCTGCTCCGTGGGCATCGCGCTGGCCTTGCTCGGCAACTTCCTGATGGTCATCGCCGCGTCGAAACCGGGAGGCGAAGGCATCGCCATCGTCGTCGACGCGCTGATCGAGAACGGCGCAAACCTGAACGTCCCCTGGCTCAGAGCCGCCTTCCTGTTCTTCCTGGTCGGCTACGGCACGAAGATGGGCCTGGCTCCCCTGCACACGTGGCTGCCGGACGCCCACAGCGAGTCCCCGTCGGTGATCTCGGCCCTGCTGTCGGGGGCACTCCTGAACTGCGCGTTCCTCGCGATCCTGCGCAGCTACCAGGTCTGTGCGGCTGCGGGACAAGCGGCGTTCTGCCAGGACTTGTTGATCCTGTTCGGCTTGATCTCCATCGGCTGGGCCACCATTTTCATCCTCGGTCAAACCGACTACAAGCGCATGCTGGCGTATTCGAGCGTCGAGCACGTCGGGATTCTGGCTCTGGGAGTAGGCGTCGGGGCGGGCGCGACGTTCGGCGCCATGCTGCACGCCGCCAATCATTCGCTGACCAAAGCGATGTTGTTTCTGGTCGCCGGCAACATCCTGGCGGCGTACAAGACCAAGGCGACGACGGAGGTTCGCGGGATTCTCGGCGTGCTGCCTTGGAGCGGCGTGCTCTGGATTGCCGGCCTGATCGCCATCACTGGAATGCCTCCCTTCGGCGCGTTCCTCAGCGAGTTCACGATCGTCAAAGCGATGATCGAACAGGGGCGGATCGGGATTGCCGTCGCGTTCCTGGCGATGCTGGCGCTGATCTTCATCGGCATGACCGCCGCGTTCCTGAACATGGCGCAGGGTCGGTCTGCGAGCGATCTGCGTCCGCCCGGCAAGAGCGAGTCGATTCTGGCGATCCTTCCTCCGCTGGGATTAGGGGCCCTGACGCTGATGCTCGGCCTGTATCTGCCCCCGGCGGTAGACAGCCTGCTTCGCGGGGCTGCCGCGACGATAGGAGGATACTGATGCCGGTCTCGAACGCGATTTCGTTCTACAACGGTCAGGCGATCGACACCAAGCAGGTCCCGGTCCTCGACGTCGGCACGTTTCGCAGTTCCGTGATCGACGCGGCGGCTTCGGGCATGAGAATCGCCGCTCTCTTCGCGGCCCCTCTGGGCAACAGCCGACTTCGCCTGTTCGCGGTGTTGGCCGACGACAGCGCGGGAACCCTCGGCGTGCTGTCGGCCGACGTGGGCGAGCGGTATCCATCCGTCGCGGTCGACTGTACGCAGGCTCACTGGTTCGAGCGAGAGATCGCCGAGCAGTGGTCTATCGTGCCCGAGGGCCATCCGTGGCTCAAGCCAGTTCGATTTCATCCGCCGTATCGCGGCGGCCGGCGACAGGACGAGCCGATCACCCCGTCGGTGATGGACTTCTTCAAGGTGGCCGGCGAGCAGGTGCACGAGGTGGCGGTCGGTCCAGTACACGCCGGCATCATCGAGCCGGGACATTTCCGTTTCCAGTGCCACGGCGAGCAGGTCCTGAACCTGGAGATTTCGCTCGGCTACCAGCATCGCGGCGTCGAGCGCGCCTCAGTGGGCGGTCCCAACAAGCGGACGGTGCACTACGTGCAGACCCTCGCCGGTGACACGACCGTCGGTCACACGACCGCGTACTGCCAGCTCATCGAATCGTTCTCCGGGCGGAATGTGACCCCCCGCGCCCAGGTGTTGCGCGCCATTGCACTGGAGTTGGAGCGGCTGGCCAATCATACCGGTGATCTCGGCGCGCTGGCCGGCGATGTGGGATACCTGCCGACCTCTTCGTTCTGCGGACGCATTCGTGGCGACTTCCTCAACATGACGGCGTTGATCTGCGGCAACCGCTTCGGGCGCGGCCTCATCGTGCCCGGCGGCGTCGGCTTCGACGTGACGGACCGGCATTGTGAGTCGCTGGCGGAACGAATCGCCCAGGGGCTGAAGGACGTGACCGTTGCCGCCAACCTGCTGTGGAGCACGCCGTCGGTGCTCAGCCGCTTCGAAGACACCGGCAGGGTTCCGATCCAGACGTGTCGGGAACTGGGCCTCGTGGGCGTTCCGGCGCGGGCCTCCGGCGTGGAAATGGATTGCCGGTTCAATTTCCCCACCGGCATGTACCGCTTCGCCCAGGTCCCGGTGTCCACGTGGAATACCGGAGACGTCTTCGGCAGGGCCTACGTGCGCTGGCTCGAGATCCAGAGGTCGGTCGCCTTCATCCGCGATCAGCTCGCGTCCATGCCCGACGGGCCGATCACGACACAGGCCAAGCCACTAAGCCCCAACCGGTTCAGCGTCAGTCTCGTCGAAGGCTGGCGCGGAGAGATCTGCCACGTCGCCCTGACCGGTCCCGACGGCGGGCTGATGCATCATAAGAT
Organism: Phycisphaerae bacterium; assembly: GCA_012744475.1. Taxonomy (GTDB): domain Bacteria; phylum Planctomycetota; class Phycisphaerae; order Sedimentisphaerales; family Anaerobacaceae; genus Anaerobaca. Next base: position 27,502 of record JAAYBV010000011.1, on the reverse strand, counting down.
CGTCGATCCATCGTTCCACAATTGGATGGGACTGGCGATGGCGCTGAGGGATCAGCAGATCTCCGATTTCCCGCTCTGCAACAAGAGCTTCAACCTGTCCTATTGCGGTCACGATCTCTAAGGCACGACCATGATAAAGCCATTGTGGGCACGACTCCAGCAGGGACACCGGACGGTGGCCTTTCCGAAAGGCGAGCCCGTTCTCCCCGAGCGATTTCGCGGCCGGCCGCAGGTCGAGCTTTCGAAGTGCCTCGCCGATTGCACGCGGTGCGCCGACGCCTGTCCCACCGAGGCCATGCGCAAGGCCGACGGCGCGCTCACGATCGATCTGGGCCGATGCCTTTTCTGCGGGGCGTGCGCCGAAGCGTGTCCTACCGAGGCCATCGAGTTCACGCGCGACTATCGCCTGGCCGGCCGCTCGCGCGACGATCTGGTCGTCCATGACCGGGCGGTGAAACTGGCCGAGGCGCTGGACCAGAAGGCGCGTCGCCTGTTTGGACGGTCCTTGAAGCTGCGGCAGGTCTGTGCCGGAGGCTGCAACGCCTGCGAAGCCGACACCAACGTCTTGACCACGGTCGTCTTCGATCTCGGCCGATTCGGCATCCAGTTCGTGGCCTCGCCCAGACACGCGGACGGCCTGTTCGTCACCGGGCCGGTTCCGGCGAACATGAAGCTGGCCCTGGAGAAGACCTACGCCGCCGTGCCCGACCCCAAGCTCGTCATCGCGACAGGGGCGTGCGCCATCTCGGGCGGCTGCTACCGGGATCATCCGGAGGTCTGCAACGGCGTCGAGGGCATCCTGCCGGTGGACCTGTACATCCCCGGCTGCCCTCCTCACCCGATCACGATCCTCGACGGTCTGCTGCGGCTCCTGGATCGCCTCGGCTGAGCACCGGGCGACATCTGGCCTGCGAGGCCATTGATGTGTAGCATGGTGTGGATGGGATATACGACGATGGACCCAGTTTCCGGACAACCGCCTCAAGACCAGAAGGCCGGCTCACCGAGCGTTTCGCGTGCGTCGCTGATGGTCGGGCCGGAAGGAAGGCTTCTGCTGGCGGCGGTGATCCTGGCCTTTGCCTATACCGTCTGGCTGGGCGTGATGGTCGTGCGCTCGCCGGGCCAGTTCCAAATGCTCATCGGCATGACCGCCACAACCCTGGTGTTCGGGCGGGCGGCAGGACTCGCCTACGGCTATTCCGTCTCCCTCGGGCACATCTACGTAATCGCCGTCACAATGGTGGTCGAGACCCTGCACGTGCTCGTCTTCTATCCGTTGTTCGTGTTCAGTTGGCGACACCTGCTGGTGATCAAGTCGCTCAAGGCGATCTTCGACCGTATCCACCAGGCGGCTGAGACGCACAAGGCGAAGATCCAGCGGTACGGCATCGTCGGCCTTTTCGCATTCGTGTGGTTTCCCTTCTGGATGACCGGACCTGTCGTCGGATCGGCGATCGGTTTCCTGCTGAACCTGCCGGTCTGGCTGAACATCTCCGTCGTGCTGGCCGGCACGTATGTCGCGATCCTGTGTTGGGCCCTCTTCCTGCGAGAGCTGCACGCGCGGGTCTCCGCGTACGATCCCTACGCGGCCATGGTCCTGGTGGTCCTGCTGATCGTCGTGATCGCCGTCGGTCATCTGCTGCGACGCACGCTCGGCGAGAACCGACGAAGGCACTGAGCCGACATCACATCGGCCTTGCACCGATCCGAGTTTGGCAGTACACTGGGCTCCCATCGAGGGATACTTGTCAAGGGGTCGGCAGTATGGTCAAGACCGAAGAGCTTCACGTTCCAACACGCGGCAACAATCACGTGGTCGATATCACCGCAGAGGTCGCGCGGGCGGTGGCCCGCTCGGGGGTGCGGGACGGGACCGTGACGATCTTCCACATCGGCTCGACCGCCGGCCTGACGACCACGGAGTTCGAGCCGGGTCTGGCCGAGCATGACCTCGAAGCGGCGTTCGAGCGGATCGCCCCGGCCGACGGCCACTATGTACACGAGCAGACCTGGCACGACGACAACGGACACTCCCACGTCCGCGCCTCGCTGCTGGGCCCATCCCTGAGCGTGCCGTTCGTCGAGGGGCATCTGATGCTGGGGACCTGGCAGCAGATCATCCTGGTGGATTTCGACACGCACGCACGCAAGCGAACCGTCATCTGCCAGATCATCGGCAAATGACGGCGGGGGCCTCCCTACGACGCTCCATCATCGCAGGAAGGCCGGCGTGTGCATCACCACTCCTCGAGAACGCACAGGACCGCCGCAACTCCACCTCCGACGACGATCCCTGTTCACCTCCATGCCGCAGCTTCGGTTCGACGCGATTCTGCCGAAGCAGACGCCGGACCGAGCCCGTTTCCGTGCGTTCGAGACGGCCGCATCCGCCTGTGGCGGACCGCCGGCTTTCGCACGCCAAACCAACCACGCCGATATCGTCAATCGCTGCGTCGGCCTTACACGTCGCGGACCGCCGTCCGGGCCAGCCATTGCTCGTCGCAACCGCTCTCGCAGCACTCGTACCAGATGTAGAGATAGCCCCCTTCTCCCACGCGATCCACTTCCATCATGGTCGCCCCACACCTCGGACACGGGCGCGCGCCGACAGCCTGCTTGGGTCGCCATCCGACGCTCTCTGGGTATGTGGTATCCATCGTCCTGTTCTCGCTGCCAATGCGCCGCCCGTTCGCTACGACTCTGCGCGAACGCCGCGGCGCTCATTTCGAGGACTGATCTTACCAACCGAGTCGCTGCGACTATAGGAACGCCGCAGGCAAAACGCCAGCAGGATTTTCCTCGCATCGCCCAGCCGATGGCGGCCTCTCGCTTAAGACCTTGCGCATTGGCCTGTTGCATCAATGTATTGGCCGCTAATTTTCTTTCAGGGCCGCCAGAATCTCATTCGATACGCCGAACGCCGTTCCATGCCGCACTCCCGCCGGGAACGAAAGCTCCTCGGTGATCGAACTCCAATGCACCAGGTCCCTGGACCGGGCGCCTTCCATGCGATGGCGCGTGTAGGCATCGTAGTAGACATACCAGTACGGACCGATCTTCAGGGCGGTGGGTCCTTCGACCCAATCGGGCGAGAACGGCTCGGAGGCCGGACCATAGGGCCCTTCCGCTCTTGAGGCGGTCGCGATGCGGATATTCTTCTTCGCCACGGGCTCTTTCGTCTCGTCCTTGACGAACAGGACGTACCTGTCGGCCTCTCTGACGAGCGTGGCATCGATGACGTTGAATCCACCGTCGAAGAGGAGCTTCGCGTCGCTGTAGCTGACGAAATCCGAAGTGGTCACGTAGTAGACGCGGTGATTGAGCTTGCGGCTGTTCGGCCCGCCGTCGCCCGATTCCTCCGTCGCCGGGAAACGGCCCGGGACCGTCGTCGACCAGAAGATCAGGTATTTCTGCGTGGCCGCATCGTAGTAGATTTCCGGTGCCCAGCAGTTCAGCGCGCCGTCCTCGTGCGCCATGACTTCCAGCCAGGTCTGCTCCGACCAGTGGATCAGGTCCTTCGAGTGGGCCAGACCGATGCCTTTGTCCCACCAGCCGCTGGTCCAGACCATGTGAAACGTCCCATCCGGGCCCTGGCAGATGCACGGATCGCGCATCAGCCGGGTGCCCACCTGCGGCGCCAGGAACGACCGATCCCCCTTCAGCGCGGTCCAGGTCAGGCCGTCAGCGCTCCAGGCCAGATGCAGGCCGTCCTCGCCGTTGCCCTTGAAGTAGCTGAACAAGTACGGCTGGCCCGCCGCCATCGGAGCCAACACCACAGCCGCCACCACCGCCACAACCATCTGTCGCATCATCATCCTGCCTTTCACCAGAGGTCGTCTTGACGCCAAGAACCATCCTCCGAGCATCGTACCGGACGGCTACAGCAACTGCAACCGGCCACGGGACGTGATGACAGCCTGTCCGACGCAATTACCTATCTGGGCCTCGGGTCAGGATTTCGTTCGTGGTGACGCCGTGAGGCGTTACCTTTGCCGGGCCAGGTATGCCCCTGCAGGCTCACCGCCCGCCTGGAACACCGTTGAAGGGGCAAGCTCTTGCGGGCACCCTGCAAACGGCTTCTTCCGGCGCACACCAGAAGACGGGCAACCGCGTCAGACGTCGTCGTTGCCAAGGCGGGCGTTCGGTGGTATAGAGGATGGGTGGATTCGACAACTCATTACAGGGGATGACTGTGAAATACGAATACCTTCATCCGCGCGACGAACTGGTGCTCACGATGCAGCGGATCTACCGGTACAAGATGACGACGACCTCGGGCGGGAACCTGTCGATCCTCGACGAGAACGGCGACATCTGGATCACGCCGACGGGCGTGGACAAGGGCACGCTGACGGCCAACGACATCGTGTGCGTCCGGGCCGACGGCCGGATCGAGGGGCTGCACCGGCCCAGCTCGGAGTATCCGTTCCACAAGGCGATCTACGCGATCCGTCCGGACCTCAAGGCCATCGTCCACGCGCACCCGATGGCGCTGGTGGCCTTCAGCATCGCGCACAAGGTGCCGGACACCAGGCTGTTCCACCAGGCGTGGCGGTCGAACGGGACGGTGGCGTTCGCGCCGTATGGCGTGCCGGGCAGCGAGGACCTCGGGCGCAAGATCGCGCAGAAGTACGCCGAGGGCTTCGACAGCGTCATCCTCGAAAACCACGGCGTCTGTTGCGCCGGACAGACCCTTCAGGAGGCCTTCGGCAAGTTCGAGACGCTCGAAATGTGCTGCAAGATCCTGATCAAGGCCCACACGCTCGGCGAGCCGACGTATCTGACCGACCAGCAACTGCAACTCCAGAGCAAGAGCGATGTGCCGCTGGAGGCCTTCGACTACGATCCGAGCATGATGGGCATCCGCGAGAAGGAGCTGCGTAACCAGATCTCGCGCTTTGTCGAACGGGGCTACCGCCAGCGGCTGCTGACGATGACCACCGGCACGTTCTCGGCGCGGATCGACCGCGAGAAGTTCCTGATCACGCCCTACCCGCTCGACCGGCACGCCGTGCTGCCCGAGGAAATCGTCATGATCCGCAAGGGCAAAAAGGAATTCGGCAAGCACCCCAGCCGCGCGGTCCTGGCGCACAAGGCCATCTACGACGCCCATCCGGATGTGATGGCCATCGCCAACGCCTGCCCGCTCAACGCGATGGCCTTCAGCGTCTGCCGGCGCACCGTTGACACCCGCACGATCCCCGAAAGCTACATCTTCGTGCGCGAGGTGAGCCTGCTGCCGTTCGAGACCGTGTACAACGACTTCGCTCTGCTGGCGCGGACGCTGACGCTACAAAGCCCGGCGGCGGTGCTGGCCAACAGCGGCGTCATGGTCGTCGGCGACAGCGTCCTAGCGGCCTTCGACAAGCTGGAGGTCCTCGAATGTTCCGCCGAAGCGGTGCTCGACGCCCAGCCCATCGGCGGCCACGTTGCGATGAACCCGGAGATCATCGACGAGCTGATCGAGGCCTTCCACCTCGAACCGGCGCCGTCGAAGTGAGACGGCTATCGAGGAGGGCCGCCGCACAGACCCGGCGCGACGCGTCTGGCGGGCGCCGCGACCTGGATCAGGATCGTCCCGGTGCTGCCGGCCGGCTCGCCCGACCGGGGCTCGTCCGTGACGCGCACCACCGCCGCAAAAACCCCCGCCCGCTTCGGTGTCCAGACGAGCGTGTAGGAGCTGATTCTGGGCTTGTTGAACAGCCGCATCCCGTCCGGCCCGGCGAGCAGTTCGGCCCTGGCCGGATCATCGTCCGGATCGCACCAGGTCCGCGTGTGGACAAGTTGCCGCCCGGCCTCGACGCGAATCCAGCCGAGATACTGCCCAACGATGAGACTCGGACCGAACGCGAACGGGCAGTCCTCCATCGCCGGCAGGTTCACCTCGGGGCACGGTGCCCCGCGGAGCAGCAGCGGCAGCACCACGATCGCAACGGCCAGCACACGCACCACAGCCCGTCGTCCTTTCAGACGTCGATGGGCCAATCGCCCAGTCCGCTCCCCTGATACTCCACGACACCGAGCGCGTCAAGACACAGACACTCTCACTGACAATGCGATTGCCGGTCTTGGGCTGAGAGTCTGGACGGCAAGTGGCAAGACCGGCGAATTCGTGCAACCGGCCGGCGTTTGTAGGGGCGAATGATTATTCGCCCCTACTGCTGTGCCAAACACATCAGCAGGTGTGTGTCAGGACGTTTTCGCATGCCCTTGGCGGCTGGAACGGCGGCCGGGACGATGATAGAATGGCGTCGGTCGGCGCCCTCCGCACCGTCGGGCGCGCCGTTTCGAGGAGAACCATGACAGAGCAACGTCATCTTCCGGCTGTCGTGTTGACAACGATGGCGCTGGCGTCGCTGGCCGCCGCCGAGCTGCGCGTGCCGGCGTTCACCGCCTATCTCGATCCCGACGTACGCGGGGCGCGCGTCTCGGAATCGGCGGGCATCACGCGATGGAACGATCCGTCGATCAAGGTGCTGTGGTTCGGCGACATCAAGACGCCGGGGAAGCTCGACTGCGCCGTGATGCTGCGCCTGGCCGAGGGCGCCGCGTCGCACTTGCGTCTGGCCGTCGCGGGCCAGTCACGCGAGGCGACAGTGACAGCAGCCGGAGCAGGCGTCGTCACCGCAGCGTTCGGCTCGTTCGACATCGCCCAGACCGGCTACCAGCGCTTCACGCTCGAATCGCTGAACGCGCCGGGTCAGCCGGCCGGCGATATCGAAACTCTCGTTCTCGACGGACCGGCGGCGCGCGAGGCGCGGTTCAACGGCAAGAGCCGGCGCAACGCCGCATCGGTGCACCTGTTCTATCCCGTGGAAAAGGACACTAAAGTCGAGGCCTTCTACTGCGAGATGATCGGCCTGGAGGACCCGGTCTGGACCTACTACATGGCGTGCGGCTGGCATCGCGGCTACTTCGGCATGCAGATCAACAGCCCGACCGAGCGGCGAATCATCTTCAGCGTCTGGGACAGCGGCAGCGAGGCGGTCGACCGCGACAAGGTCGCCGACGAGAACCGCGTCAGGCTCGTGGCCAAAGGCGAAGGAGTCTACGCGGGCGACTTCGGCAACGAAGGCACCGGCGGACACAGCCACCTGAAGTATCCGTGGAAGACCGGCGAAAAGCAGCGGTTCCTCGTCACCGCCAGGCCCACCGACGAAACGCACACAATCTACTCCGGCTACTACTTCCACCCCGACAGCAAGAAGTGGATGCTGATCTCCAGTTGGCGAGCGCCGAAGGAAGGCGGCTATCTGCGCGGACTCTACAGCTTCAGCGAGAATTTTGGCGGCGCCAACGGTCACCTGCTGCGCAAGGCCCTCTACGGCAATCAGTGGATTCGCACCGCCGAGGGCCAATGGATCGAACTGACGACGGCGACGTTCAGTCACGACCCGACGGGAAAGGCCGACCGGCTCGACCGGTTCATGGGCGTCGAAGACGGCTGGTTCTTCCTCTCCCACGGGGGCTTCGTCCCTGGCTCCACCCCTTATGGCGAGCGCTTCACCCGCCCCGCTGCCGGCCGGCCACCGACCGACATCGTCCTGCCCGACTGAATCGCAGCCCCCCCGTCTTGATCCACCCCGGCGCGCCGGAGCGACTCAGGGCAAGCACGAAACACGAATGCCGAAATCCGAAACAAGCACCAAATCCAAATGACCCAATGAAGACGGCAGAACACCACCAGTCTGTTTGTGTCATTCGGGCTTGGGAATTCGAATCAGTTCCGGATTTCGTGTCTCGTGCTTCGGATTTCGGTCCCCCCGACAACACGTACCCCGATCCAGTGCCGGCACCCGGCGCAGGGAGGCAATCAATCAGGGCCTTGGAGACCGGCGACATCCTGCTGCGAGAATAGCAGGACATTCGGGTCGTCCAGATCGAACCCGTAGGCTTCCTCGCTGCCCTCATCGTTGACCAGGGTGAAAACGAAGAACCGCTCGTCGCTCTCGCGGATGCGTCTCTCCCATATCCCGTGCCCCTGGTACGCATCGACGGAAAGAACTCGATAAGGCCGATTGGGTGTCAAGCGCATCGCCGGCGGGGTCTTCGCCAGCACACACAAAGCGGCAATCTCCGAGGGATCAATATCTCTTTCGGCAACAGACAAGGTCTGTTCCTCTTCAGCGGAGCCTTCCTTGTCCGGGCTTTCAAACCAGGGATCGGGTTCATGGTAGACCGTCAGATACACATCGCCGCACATGGGAGGTTCGTCCGCGTAGAGGTGGGCGTGGTCGTGCTCGACGGCGTCGCGGGCCAACTCCAGCATCAAGCTCGCCAGGTACCGCAGGCCGTCGGCGTTCCCTGTCACGTTGACCAGGTTCTCCTTGACCACCTTCACGTGAATCCTGGCACCCTCCGGCGGATCTCCCACGGTATCAAGAAAACTGTCCAGACGGACCGGCAACACATTCAGCCTCTTGGCGACAAGCTGCATGAAGTCATTGAACGCGCGGCGATGATCGATGTTCTTGTCCGCGTAGTCCGCGCACCTGGCATAGGCAGTCGTTTTGCCTTCTTCCGTGCCAAGATCGCATCCACTGATCAACTCGTCGATGAGACGCCCACAGTCCACAACTCCACCTCCACGAACAAACGCCAAAAGAGAATCCCTGTCTCGCAATACGATCCAGCCACGGACCCGACGGCCTCTCCAAACCGATCCAGCCCGATCGCTCCTCTCGTTTGAACTGGAGCCTCGTCTACTTGATCAGGCCCTTGGCGCGGGCGATGCCGGGACGGTTTTGGATGAGCCACTGGTCCCGCGCCTCGTTGCAGCCGGGGCAGACGTAATCGAGGGCGAACTCACCGTGGACCGCGATGTCCCCCTCCCAGGTGCGGGGACTGTCGGAATGGGGGAACAGCTCCCGCTGGGCCGCCGCCCACTCGGGTCCGTAGAGGTCGTCGTAGCTGGCAATGACCGGGACCTTCTGCTTGACCATCACGCGGGCGTGGACCTCGCAGATCGGAGGTTCGCCGAAGTCCCGTCCCCTGGTCAGGTCGGGCATGCAGCCAGCGACCGTGCCGAGGAGAATCAGAGCACTCAATGCGTAGGCAAGACAGTGACGTGCGTGATGGATTCTCAAGCTCATCCCTAAACCTCTACCCGGCAAACGCAATCCTGTCAAACAGATCCTGATCGATTCACACGTTGTGACGACCATTCTATCCGCCCCCGCGGTCGTTTGCAATCCCGCTGTCCGCCGGCTCGGTGTCTGTGCAGGCTATAAGGCACCGGCGTTCCTGACCCATTGGAGCGTCTGGGTGGCAGCCTCAAGTCCGCAGGACTTGGGGATGGTCGAAAGTGTCAGCGTCTCTGGACATACAAGGCCCGATCATGCCCGCCATCCCCAAGGCTACGCTCCCTTCGACTTCGCTCAGGACGAGTTTTGAGGCTGCCACACGGTTGCCCGGATGTTCTCACACGCGTCCGGCTCGCGACATCCCGCCCCACGGCCCGGTTCGCTGCATGTTCTCGGACGCAGTCACGCCGATTCCACAATCACCTGCTCTTCCCGCTCGGTCAGCAGGTCGATCATCTCACCGTTCGTTTCGCACGCGTGCAGGCGAGCGACCCAGTCCTCGTCCCGGAGCATCCGACACAGCCTCGCCAGGATGTGCAGGTGGTGGGTGTCGTCCTGGGACGCGGTCAGGAAGAACAGATCGGTCAGCCTGCCGTCGGGGGCCCCGAAGACGATCCCCCGTCCGGTCTTTCCCACCACCAGCAGCGAATCGGCGATCTCATAGGGCAAGGGCCGCCGCGGGTGCGGGATGGCGATGCCCCGCTCGATCGCGGTGCTGTGCATCTCCTCGCGGGCCATGACCGCGTCCAGCAGGGCCTGCTCGTCGTACACCAGGCCGGTCCGCTGGGCCATGGCCACCAGCTCGCGGAGCAGGCTGCTCTTGCCGCGTGAGTTCAGTTGCGTGCTGACCGCCTCGGGCCGCAGCAGCGGGCGGACAATCGCCTCGCCCTGCGGCTTCTGCCGCTGAGCCGTCATGCCCGCATCGACCTCCGCCAGATGGTCGCCCGTCATCGAGCCCATCTTCTGCTGGAGCCATTCGGTGATCTCGGCCCGGTTGAAGCGCAGCTCGCCGCCCACCTTCTGGCAGGGAATCTCCCCCCGCTGGGCCATGCGTTCGAGCCGGCGGGCGTCGGCGCCCAGCATCCGCGCCAGCTCTTTCACCGTCAGGCTGCGGTACGGCATGCGTCAGCCCCTGTCCCCGTAACAGTTCGCGTATTCGGCCATCGTCGCATCGAATGTCACTCCGCGCCAATCCAATCGAAACAGATCGTCCCCCGGCGAACCGCAAGGACGACCCGGTGGGTCCCTTCGGCCAACTCGACCGCATCCAGATCGATCTCGTCCCAGCCGGTCTGCGCGATCGGGATTTCGAGCCCCATGCCGTCGCACGAGATCTCGAAGGCCGCCGGCACGACCTCGGCCTTCGCCCGGATGGTGGCGCGAACTTGGCCGTACCCGCGCGTATCGACCTCGTAGGCCGTCCATTCTCCTTCGCCCAGCCGGATGCACTGTCCGGCCCGCAGCCGCGTGTCGCCCGGATCGAGCGGTACGATCGGCACCGGCTCCGACGTGCGGTAGTATTTTGCCTTCTGAGCGGCGTCCTTGACGAAGTACGACCGGCCCGGACCCTGGTGACCGTAGTTCTCCGCCTCGACCCGTCCCGGGACGCGGCGCAGGATCGCGTTGACCACGTCGGGGAAGTAGACACAGTTTTCGAGCTTGATGTTCTCGATCAACTCGTCGAACGCCTTCTGAGCGACCTGCGTGGAAGGCTTGTCGTCGCCCCGCGAGTACGCCACGATCTGGTCCCATCCCGCAGGCCGGTTGATCGAGTACGGCGTATTGGTCGTGTCCATCTTCTTCCACGGCCAGAAGGACCACCCGATGTTGTTGGTCTCAAAGTACTGCGTCGTGCCCCAGTAGATCGTGTTGTCCTTCTCGCCGGTCTCGCCCACCCAAACGGGTGCGTTGAGTTCGGCGCGTCGGGCCAGGAACTGCTCGATACTCCTGAGGGTGGTCGGGCGATCCCAGCAGTAGTAATGGAACTGGTAGAAGAGGTTGTCATCGAACGGCTTGGAGAACATCGACCAGTCGTTGGCCCAGTCGGCGCCCTCGAGCGTGATCATGTGACGCTTGTCCACCCGGCGGATCGCCTCGGTGATCCGCTGGTAGAGCGGTTCGAGCCGGTCCTTGTACTTCTCGGCCGCGCCGGTCCGCGCCGGCAGAGGCTCGTTGAGCAGGTCGTAAGCCGCCACCGCCGGCTCATCCTTGTAGCGTTCGGCGATCTTGACCCACAGATCCACCAGCAGGTCCTGGTTCCGGGCTTCCATGAACAACCCCGGCTCGTCGTTGGGGCTGTCGTCGATGTTGGCGCCCGTCTGGCCGCCCGGCGCGCCGTGCATGTCGATGATGACGTAGATGTCGTGCTTCCTGCACCAGCCGACCAGATTGTCGAGCAGTTCGAATCCTTCTGCGACATACGCGGGACTGTCCCCTTCGGTGAGGAACCGTCTGGCGTTCAAGGCCGGACGCACCGAGTTGAACCCGAGCTCCGCGATCCGCGCGATGTCCGCCTCGGTGATGTAGTGCCTGCGGAAGGCCAGCCAGAACGCCTCCGCCTTCTCCGGGCCGATCAGATCGCTGACGAGCTTCTCGATCTTTCGCGGCCGGTCCCCGCCCTCGCCGAACTTCCACATGTACCCCTCGGGCAGCAGCCAGTTGCCCAGCCCGACGCCCTTGAGCAGAACCTTGCTGCCCTCCTCGTCCACCATGTCCTGGCCGCGTGTGCGCAGGAACCCCTTCGCCTGCGAAGACGCCGACGCCATCGACATCGCCAGCAGGGACAACAGGCAAACCACTGTCACTCTTCGAACCCGGATCATTCTGCGATCTCCACCAACCGTACCTCTTGCCATTATCTCCATTCCGGGCCCATTTTCCAGTCCTTTTCTCAGTAGCCGGCAGCCTGTCCATCCTTGCGGGACTCGGACGCCCCATAGTATACCTTATTTCGTCCATCCCATTGAATCGCCTGGTAGCCGCCAAAGTCGCCAAGGTTGTACTGGATGCGATGTCCCGCCCGCACCAGCTCGCGGACGGCCTCGTAGTCGAACCCGGTCTCCAGGTACACCGTCCCGCCGTCGCTCATCGTCTGGCCGGTGGGCTGGGACGAGCCGAGGTGGAGGATCCGCGGCGCATCGCCCGCCTCCTGCACGTCCATCCCGAAATCGACGAGGTTGACGACGATCTGCACGTGCATCTGGGGCTGGGCCGCCCCGCCCATGACGCCGAAGCTCAGGAACGGCTTGCCGTCCCTGGTGATGAACGCCGGGATGATCGTGTGAAACGGCCGCTTGTGCGGCGCGTACGTGTTGAAGTGCCCTTCCCGCAGCGAGAACAGCGAGCCGCGGTCCTGGAAGATGAAGCCCAGGCCGTCAGGAGCGAGCCCCGAGCCCATGCCGAGATAGTTGCTCTGGATCAGCGAGACCATGCTGCCTTCGCTGTCGGCGACGGTCAGGTAGATCGTGTCGCCCTTGTCCAAAGCAGGCTCGCCCGCATCGTAGCGTCTGGCGGCGCGGTTCGGATCGATCAACCTTCGCCTCTGGGCGGCGTATTCCTTGGAGATCAGTTGCCTGACCGGAATGTCGTTGAACGCCGGGTCGGCATAGAACTTCGCCCGGTCTTCGAAGACGAGCTTTTTGGCCTCGATGAAGCAGTGCATGTAGTCGCGGCTGCCAAAGCCCATGCCTTTAATGTCGTAGCCTTCGAGGATGTTCAGCATTTGCAGGGCCGCGATCCCCTGGCCGTTGGGAGGCAGTTCCCAGACCGTGTAGCCGCGATAGTCCGTCGAGACGGGCTCGACCCACTCCGAGGTGTGCTCGGCCATGTCCCAGTAGGACAGGAAGCCTCCCACCCGCTTCATGAAGGCGTCGATGGTCCGCGCGATGTCGCCTTCGTAGAACGCGTCCCGGCCCTGCTCGGCGATTCGTTCGAGCGTGTTGGCAAGGTTCGGGTTCCGGAATACCTCCCCCGCCTTCGGCGCGGGCGCGAACGTCTCTCTGAACCCCTCGTAGCTTTCCAGGACCGGCACGCTCACCTGCCAGTGATACGCGATCAGGTCCGAGACGGGGAACCCGTCGCGGGCGTAGGCAATCGCCGGCGCCAGGATCGCCTTCATCGACAGCTTGCCAAATCGCCCGTGCAGCTCGAACCAGCCGTCCACACAGCCGGGAACGGTGACGGGCAACGGGCCTCGCGGCGGGACATACTCCAGGCCCTGCTCTTTGAAGTGGGCCAGGCTCAGCGAGTGCGGCGAGCGTCCGCTGGCGTTGAGTCCATAGAGCTTCTGCGTCCTCGCGTCCCAGACGATGGCGAACAGATCGCCCCCGATGCCGCAGCCCGTCGGCTCCATCAGACCCAGCGTGGCGTTAGCGGCGATAGCGGCATCGACGGCGCTGCCGCCCTGCTGGAGGACATCGAGCGCGACCTGCGTCGCCAGAGGCTGGCTCGTCGCGGCCATCCCGCGCTGCGCAATCACACGCGAGCGGCTGGCGAACGTCCGGCCCGTCACCCGGTCATACGCCGCCAGCGGTTGCGTCAGGAGCAGGAGAAACAGCGATACAAAGCATGACGCTCTCATAGACTCACCCCGGCCGGTAGTAGATAAACAGACCAGACAATCCCCATTGTGGTCCCCGGGAGTAGCAAACGCAAGCCCATTCCGAGACAGAGGCCCGTGCGTGTGTGTGCAGATCTTGGGGGCAATGGCATTCTTGAGCCGTTGAAGTGTCTGTGTGGCAGCCTCAAACGCCTTGGCGTTTGGGGATGGCAGAAAGTGTCGGCGTCTCCGGACATTCAAAGCCAAATCATACCCGCCATCCCCAAGGCCGCGCCTTGAGGCTGCCACACACCTGTCCGGGTGTTTTCACACACCCCTGGACGGAAGCCTCTATCGCGACGCGTGTCGGGACGAGCTTTGAGGCTGTCACGCGGTTTCGTTCTCTCCCAATCAGCCGTGCGACAAACCCACAAGGACCAGGTTCTCCTGGGTGTGGACGATCACCTCGCCGGGATCGCTGAATCCAGAAAACTCTGTCTCGTATCGCTTGCCCGGCGTCTTGATCTCCTGGATATACCACGCAAGCATGCTGGAATCTGGTCTGAAGTAGTCCGGCCCATTCGGATCGTCATCGGAACGGTCTCTGTAGGGCTCAGGGTCGATCAGTCGCATTCTCTCTCTTGAATACTCCCGGCACTTTGCCCTTTGGAGGATGGGAGATGCTTCCAGGAAGCGCTCGATGTCCGCCGGATCGGCGCGAAATCTGAGCCGCCATTCTCCCGAGAACGGCGTCGACCACGTGTAGACCTCGATCTCGCGGGCCGACGGCGGAAGCGCCGCCAGTTCGGCGTCGGCGAGGATGCCCGCCGCCCGGACGGAAGGCCGGGCGCAGTAGATGGCCCGCCCGCCGATCAAGATGACAGGAAGGAGCGTCAGGACACCAAGCACCCCCCTGCCCAAGTTCATTCGCCCGGCCCGTCGCTCCAACCAGCGCCACCACAGGCAGCACACCCACAGCCACAACAGCAGTGCGAATGGCCCCGTGATCAGGCGACCTGCCACCCGGCCGGAGGGCGTCCCCGTAGCCCTCCAAATCATCATCGGCACGGCAAGATACAGAAGAAGGAACAGAACGAGGCCGGCAGCGATCAGCCATCCCCGGTAACGGTTCTGCGTCATCTCCACACTCGGATCGTCTGCCGTCATGCGCTGCCCTGCCGTTTCGGATTGTCTCGGCTGTGATCCAGATACTCGTTGGCTCTGGTCCAGACATCTTCGAACGAGGCCCCATCGAGCGATGCACGCGGGATGATAAGCGCTTCAGAAGTGGACATGTAAATGAAGATGTGGTCATCGGTTCGTTCGGCCTTGACGACACTGGGCCAGGTGAAGGTCGATTGGACTCCGCTGCCCTGCACATGCAGCCACTCCGGCGACAGGGCGATGCGCCTTTCTCCCAGGCAATGCACATTGGCCGAATTGCCGGCAATGTACTCTGCTTGTCTGAGAGCAGCGTTGTCAAGAACCCGTGGATAGAACAAGAAACAGAGCACGCTGAGCCCCAGAAACAGCACCACCAAGTCCCAGTTCACGGGCGGACGGACCACGCCGAGAATCACGAGCAAGAGGGGAATGGGAAGAACCGCGAAACGGGCCAGCCACCGGTGCCGGCCCTGCGCCTTCGAACGCCGATGATGGACCGTGAATGCCGTCCAGTCGGACTCTTCAAGCCGATACGAAAACACCGGCGCCGGCGTCCCCTGTATGGCGGCAGTCGCCGTGCTTTCCGAGCCCTGCCTTGTCCCTCTTTCGTGATGCCGATCCAGATACGTAGTGGCCGTCGTCCACACCGTTTCAAATGAGGCACCCTCCAGCGATGCCCGCGGAATGACCACCGCCTGAAGAGTGGAGAAAAACAGGAAGATGTGGTCTTCGGTGCGCGCGGCGCGAACGATGTTGCCCCAGGCGAGATAGCCCGCTTCACCTGCGTCGGCGATATGCAGACCTTCAGGCGTCAGCGTCAGCGTTTTGCGCCCCAGCAGATGGGCATTCTGCGGATCGGTCACGATCCTCCGGAACCGTCCCGCTACGAGACCCCAGTACGTTCTGGGCAGTAGCAGCGTCGCTCCTCCGGCCATGGCTAAACCTGCAGCCCCTGAAGGGCGGCCACTGTACCATTCTATTAGTGCCAAGGCAAAGGTCAGAAGCGCGAAACCACGGAGGGCCCACACTCTCGAGCCGCCGCGCATATACATCCCCGCGATGCGAAACCGATGGAACGCCAGGTAGTCCGCTTTGTCAAATCGATATGAGAACGTCATTTCTCTCCCCTGATCCGCCCACCGCGAACCTTGGCATGCCGCACCCGTTCCAACTGAACCTATTGTAGTCGACTGATGCGCCGGGAGCAAGCCGTTCCTAGACGGGATCAGCCATCTTGGCCGGGGGGTGGTTGAGGGTCGATCGGGGATGGTCGGGTGCGGATGGACGAATTCCTGGAGGCCGGCGGCTGCTCGTGGCAAGGGCGAATCATGATTCGCCCCTACGGCTGACGCCGATGCCCCTCGGCCATGTACGTGGGGACGGCGCTCGGCGGTGTCCACACATGCCTCTTTCGGTAGGGGCGAGGCATGCCTCGCCCTGGCGGGCTTCTCTCATCCTATGTATGCCTTAGCGGGCACGCTACGAGCGGGTACGCGAGATGATTGTCCGCTGTGCGCTTGCTTCGGGCAGGGCGAAGCGCGTAGAATACGCGGGGCAGGTGGACGCGAAGGTCCTGGGTTTGGGAGGTACGAACATGGCGACGCGACAAGAGAAACACGAGACACAGGACGGGGCGCTGACCCGGCGACGGTTCCTTTCGACGAGCTGCCTGGCCGCATCGGCTCTGGGGGTGGGACTGCCCACCAGGCCGCTGTGGGCTCAGGGGACCTCGGCGTCCCCGACTATCGACCGGATCGATCCGGGCTACATCGGGCCGCAGTTCTTCGACGAGCACGAGAGACAAGCCCTGATGGACGTGGTCGATTCCGGCTCGCCCTTTCGCTACTGGGGGCCCGGGACGCCGACGAAGGTGCTGCGGTTCGAGGAGGGATTCGCCAAGCACATGGGCACGCAGTTCGCGCTGGGCGTGACAAGCGGCACCGCGGCCCTGGACTGCGCCGTGGCCGGTCTGGACATCGGGCCGGGCGACGAGGTGATCGTTCCGGCGTACACGTGGTGGTCCGATTACACCTGCGTGGTCCACGCGGGGGCCTTGCCCGTCTTTGCGGACATCGACCGCACGCTGAACATCGATCCGAAGGACTTCGAGCGGAAGATCACGCCGCGAACGAAGGCCGTCATCGCGGTCCATTTGTTGGGCGGGCCATGTGACATGGAGCCGATCATGGACATTGCCCGCAAACGCAACGTCGCGGTCCTGGAGGACTGCGCCCAGTGCGTCGGCGGCTCCTATCGCGGCCGCAAGCTCGGCTCCATCGGCAACGTCGGCATCTACAGCTTCCAGATCAACAAGACGATGACCTCGGGCGAAGGCGGCGCCGTGGTGACGAGCGACCCGATCCTCTACGAGCGGGCGGCGCGCTTCCACGACATGGGCGGCCTGAACGGGCTCTTTGCCCAGCGCACGGGAGCCAGCCGGGTGCCCACGTTTGCCGGCGAGAACTTCCGTATGAACGAGTTGACCGGAGCGGTGCTCGGCGCGCAACTGCCCAAGCTCGACACCATGGTCGCCGCGTTGCGGAGCCACGCAGAAGCGGTCTATGACGGCATCAAAGGAATCGACGGCATCCGTCTGCGTCACCGCCCCGACCCGGAAGGCGATATCGGCTACAGCGTCTTCTTCGAGATGCCCGACAAGGCGGCCCGCGACCGCTGCATCGACCAGTTGCGGCAGCGCCACGTGCCGACGTCGACGATGTCTGGTTCCGTGCTGCTGCCGATCGCCGAGTCCGTTATCAACAAGCGCGCCCGGCATCCCAACTGGCCGTCGTTCAACAGCCCCGAGGGCAAGGCGATTCAATACGGCCCGGACTGCTGCCGCCAGACGCTCGGAATCTACGACCGCTTCGTGCAGGTGCGCATCGGCCCCAAGTACACCCAGCGGATCGACGACTACATCATCGACGCCATCCGTCAGGTCCACAGCACCGCTACGTAGCCAGGCAGCGCGTGGATGACGCTACCACTGGTAGAGCCAGACGTACGTGGTGTACTCAGTTTCGGGCGGGTCGTGCAGCGTTTCTCCGTCCAGGGTTTCGCCGCAGCGACAAGTCAGCCGCAGGCCGTTCTGAAAGAAGACCGGATCGTCCTCGTGGAAGCGGTACGCGGAAAAGGAGTTGTCCTGCTTGTCCAGATGGGTCAGACCGGCAATGGGCGTGTGGAAGCGGCCCTTGTCGAAGTAGTACGTTCCCAGAAAGTAGTCTTCCAGCCCGGAGGAGAGAAACAGCGGCTGCGTCGCCCCCGTTTCGTAGGCGCGCACGCAGGCCTCCATGTAGCTGAGATCCTTCCAGGAGCCTGACCGCCGCAGCGCGCGGGCGGCCATCGTCACCTGATACAGCGATCCGGCGCCTTTGACGTCACACAGCGCGAACTCGTCAAGCGGCTTGGCTCGGTGGTTCTCCAGCCTGTACAGCCGCAGCCGTGCATGGTCCGGCAAACGGACGCCTCCGAGCCAGACGGGCAGGTTCTCCGTGCCGCGCACGATCCACCAGAACATCGACGCATCCTCGGCATCGGGCGCCCTCTCGGCGCTGACACGTATGCTCCGGCCGAACGGGATGCGATAGGTGTTGTAGACACCGCTCGGATGCCCGGTCTTGCCGATGCGGGCGATACCCCAAGGCGCGTGGTCGTCGCCGAATCCCATCCCGTGGCCCAGGAACAAGTCCATGTCGATCGACGCCTGCCGCTCCCCGTCGACGTAGACGCGAAGCCGCGTCCGCTCGATACCCTTGAATGAGCCGCCGAACCACATGTGGGTCAGGCACCCACGCCCTTCGTGAGCAAACAGCTCCGCTTCGCTGCCGTCGGCCAGTATCTTCGACTGCTTGCCCATCGTGCCGAAGGTCTTGAGCGTTGAGACATCAACCTCTGCGGCGCCCGCCGCCGCACTGACGACCAACAACAGAATCGAAACGCCTGCCCTGATCTTCATGGTGGTAGCTCCTGTCACAAGGTTCGCTGGTCGATCGCGCATCTATCCGCGCTGATGCAGGTCCCAGAGGGCCGGATCGAAGGCGGCGCTGCGCGACGGGCAGTCCTTGCGCCGACACACCTGGCAACTGTGGAAGTCCACCTCCGTCGCGAAGCAAATGCCCGAGACCGTCTTGTTGGGCTTCATCAGAAACGATTCGGTCAGCTCGACGCCGATCTGCCCTTTTACGTCGCCGAGCAGCGCGAACAGCTCGCGTTGCTGCTCGATGGGCCAGACGTCGACGTCGCCCGAGCCGGGGCTCATCGACGACGTCTTGCCCAGCGCGAAGCGCTGCTTCAGGCGCTCGCTGAAATGCCGGATCGCGGCGCCGAGCAGGACCGCCTTGATCGCATCCCACCAGAACTCGGCGAGAAGATCGCCCGTCGGCAGCGTCACCGTGTCCATCTCGTGCCCGCACGTGGCGACGAAGGGAAAGACCCGTTCGACCCGGTCGAGATTCGCCCGCAGCATCCGGCTGGTGAACGTCACGCCCTCGACCGTGACCGTGTCGGCGCCTTTGCCGTCGAGGAACGCTTCCTTATAGAGCGCCTTGGGCCGCGCGACCTGCCGAGCCTGCTCGATCAGCTCGCGCAGCGTTTGTCCATCGGGCGAATCCGGCTCGACGTGCACGGTCCTGGCGATGGAAACCACGTTCAACTCAAAGGGGATATCGATCAGCTTCTTCATCCGCCCACCCGCTTGACTGTGAAACCTTGCCTGGTCAGCTCTTCGGCGAGCAGGTCCCGATGGTCGCCCTGGATCTCGATGACGCGGTCCTTGACGGTCCCCCCGGCGCCGCACCTTCGCTTGAGCTGTGTCGCGAGATCGTGCAGCGCGTCTTCGTCGACGGGAACTCCGGTGATCAGCGTCACGCCCTTGCCCTTGCGTCCCTTGGTCTCGCGGCTGACCCGCACGACCCCATCGCCCGGCGGAACCGCAGCCGCCTGCCGCTGCCGGCAGACGCACTGGCCCACCGGTTCGCCGCACGCCGGACACATCCGCCCCTGTGCCGTCGAATACACTATGCCGATTCCTTGTGCCATAGACACTCACATCCTTGAGGCCGTAAACCACGTGACAGGTCAGGCATTCGTCCACTTGATCTGAAACTCGATTTCCTCGTCGCCGCCGTCGCGCTCGTGCTCGAGGTTGAACTCCGCGCGAACGGGCACATAGATCCGCTCGCCGGCGATCTGAATCTCGAACTTCTCGCCGGTCTCCAGCGCATCGGCCAGCCGTCGCAGCTTCGCCACGAACTCACTGGTCGAATACACCTTCTCCACATCGCGATTCGATTTGCCTGCCATACGTCATGCTCCTCGATGAAGATGAACTCCCAAATCCGGCCACGCGATCGGCACAGCTTACGAGCGCGGCTGCAATGTCTTCTGAACGCGCGTCACACCTCGAAATACACCCCGGCCTGTGTAAGAGCGTCGCGGAGGAGGCCGTAGGGCAGGTCGCGGGCGCCGCAGTGGCGGGCCGCGCAGAGTGCGGCGGCGGTGCCGGCGCCCTGGCCCTGGCCCATGCAGCAGACGGTGTTGCGCGTGGACATGTGGGCCTCGTGATCCGACGTGATCATCATGCCGCAGGCGTACAGGTTCTCGACCCCCTTGACGCACAGGGCCCGGTACGGGAGCCCGTATGTGCCGCCGTCTTTGATCTGAAGGCGCGGGGCGCTGTCGTGGAAGCCGTAGACCATGATCTCGTCGTCGAAGTGCCGGCCTTCGAGCACGTCCGGCAGTGTGATGTCGTAGTCGCACTCGACGCAGCGGCCTCGCCGAATGCACAGCTTCGGGCTCGTGCGCGCCATGAAGGCCTTCTCGCAGCCGGGCACGTGTTTGCGGAACAGCTCGACCGCCTGGGCCATCCGCCGGCGGATCTCCAGCTCGGCCTGGGCCACCGCGTCGCGGTCGGTCGGGCTGACCGGCAGCTTGAGGTTGCACTTGATGAACATCAGATAATTGTCGTGCACGGTCGTGGTGATCATGGCCATGCCGATGTTGCGAGCGGCCTGGGCCAGCTCCGGCAGATTCACCCATTCGGCGCCCGCGCGGACGATCTGGTCGCTTTTACCGCTGCGCATCCCCCTGGCCAGTTGGCCCTTGAGCTTGTTGGCCTCGATAAACGCATGGTACTTGTCGATGTCGACGTTCCCGATGCCCACGCTGTTGCACACGGGATAGTCGTTGGGCTCCGTGTATTTCGCTCCGGCGTAGGCCGCCAGGTCGCCGTAGGCGGTGCAGTCGATGAACGACCTGGCGTAGAACGCCTCGCGGCCCGCGCGGCTCTCGACGATCGCACCGCGAACGCGGGCGCCGTCCACGATGGCGCCGACCAGCAGCGTGTTGACGAAGACGTGGACGCCCGCCTCGGCGAGCATCTCGAACGCGACGAGCTTGTACAGCTCGGTGTCGATCGCGGTGCAGACCGAGTCGTAATTGTAGGCGGTGAGCATCTCGGCGTGGCCCGAGCAACCGCCCACCTTCATCAGCCGGTCGATGATCTCCTGCGGGATGCCGCGAACGACCTGCCGCTTCTCGACGTCAAACGCCTTCCAGAGGTTGTAGAAGCTGTGCAGCGCGGTGCCGCCCTCGGTGACGGTCCCGCCGGGATAGCCTTTGACCTCGATCAGAGCGGTGTCGGCCCCCTGCCGCGCGGCCGCAATCGCCGCGACCACGCCGCCGGTGCCCGCGCCGGCCACCACCACGTCAAACCGGCGAATCGGCAATCGCCGGGCAGGCTCGTCATAGCTATCGCCACTGCCCCCGGCCGCCCGCGCTGGATCCAGCGCCAACCCCGCCCCCGCGCCGGCCATCAGCATCCGCTTCGAAAACTCCCGTCGATCCATGCCCGTCTCCTTTTCGTCAGATGGCCTCGGCACCCGTCGATGGACTGCCGCTTCCACTCCTGCCATCAGCGGCCCAGAGGTTCACCATCGCTCCCATTGTTGTGGCGATTGTGAGGCGAGGCAAGGCATTTCCGGCCGCTGCGACACGATGGTGATCTGCCGGCCCTTCCAGTCCCACGGCACCGTCGTTCAATGCGCTCAGTAGAGGCAGGCGTCGAGGATGGAGAGGACTTCGTCGAGAACCGCCGCCGGGGCCTTGGCGATGCGTTTGGCGCTGCGCGCCCGGAAGTCGATGGACTTGATCTGCTCGGCCATGACGAAGCCCGTCACCTTGCCTGACTCGCCAATTCGCACGTGGAAGGGAAAACCCCGATCTGTACTCGTGATGGGGCAGACGATCGCCAGCCCGGTATGCTTGTTGAAAAGGTAATGGCTGATGACGAGCGCCGGCCGACGGCCCCTCTGTTCGTGCCCCGATTGAGGATCGAAGGTCACTGCGATGAAGTCGCCTCGGCGCGGAACGTAGGCGACCATTTACCAGACCTCTCTGCCTGCCGGACCGCCCCAGTCAACTTCCTGCGTGTCATGGCCCTTTGGGATTCGTCTGACCAGATCGCCCAGACGGTGTTTGCCTCGCAGACGCTTCAGAGGCGCCACGACGATCACGCCGTCCTGGACGGCAACTTCCACCGGATCGCCTACGGATATCTGCACGTCATCCAGCAGTTGCTTGCTCAACCGCAGCCCCTGACTGTTGCCCCATTTCTGCACTTTGGCGACCATAACGAACTCTCCAACGGATATACATAGTATAGCCATCCGCCGCCGGGGCGTCAAACGATTTCTGCGGCGCAACGCAAAGAGCCCAACCCTAGTTCTGGCCGTTGAAGGCGGCGTAGACCAGCGGCTTGAGCGTGGCGGGAATCTTCTCCGAATACGGCATGTACTGTGTCAGGAGCATCACGATGGATTCGTCGTCGGGCGAGATGGCGAAGAAGGTGCTGGCGGCGCCGGACCAGCCGTATTCGCCCACGCGGGTCCCGCCGCTCGGATCGGGCTTCAACCGCACGGAGAATCCCAGGCCGAAACCGACGCCCTCGCCGACCGACACCCCCGGCGGCAACTGGTCTCGCGTCATCATCTCCACCGTCTCGGGCCGCAGAATCCGCACGTCGTCCAACCTGCCCTTGTTCAGCAGCATCTGGCAGAACCGCAGGTAATCGCGCGCCGTCGAGACCAGCCCGCCCCCGCCCGACAGGAACGCACGCGGTTCGAGAAACGCGTAGCTCCCCAGTTCATTTGTCGGCTCCAGTCCGCCGTTCGAACCGGGACCATAGCACACGGCGAAACGCTCGTGCTTGTCTTTCGGGATGTAGAACCCGGTGTCCCTCATGTCGAGCGGCTTGAAGATGTTCTGAGCGAAGAAGACATCGAGCGTCTGCCCTGAGGCGCGTTCGATCACGTGCCCCAGCACATCCGTCGAAACGCTGTAATGCCACGTCGTCCCCGGCTGGTGCAGCAGCGGAATCTCGCCGAGCCGCTTGACCATCTCCTTGAGCTCGATGTCGCTGAGGACCTCCTTCTCGCGATACATCCGATCGACGGGGGTGTCCCCGAAGATGCCGTAGGTCAGTCCCGAGGTGTGCCGCAGCAGATCGCGCACCGTGACCTTCCGCCCGGGCTCGACCGTAGTCGGCTCGCCCTGCGCGTCTTCGGCGTGGACTTTCCATCCGCGCAGCTCGGGAATGTACAGCTCGACCGGCTCATCGAGCAGCACCTTGCCCTGCTCGTGCAGGATCATGGCGGCCACACTGGTGACCGGCTTGCTCATGGAGTAGAAGCGCAAGATCGTGTCGCGCTGGATCGGCTTGCCCGCTGCCAGGTCTCGCGAGCCATAGGCTTCGAAGTGACAGACCTTGCCTTTCCGCGCCACCAAGGTGATTATGCCGGCCACTTCCCGCTCGTCCACCATCTTCCGGGCGACCGCCTGCATCTCGGCGAGCCTGGCCGAAGACAAACCCACCTCTTCCGGCCGGGCCGACGGGATTTCCGCCGCCCATAAGGTCGACGCCGCCAGCCACGTCACCACCGCCCACACGACCCATGCTCTTTTGAGTCTCATCGTCACTCTCCAAGAACCAGCAGGAAACCAAACGCGCCAATCACACGAGGACCATCGGCGGTGCATTCTCATCGCCAACAGCGTCCCACGCAAGCCAAATCCGTCGCCACGCTACTCAACGTGTCTGTGCGAATTTCGCGGCAAGGCCCGTCTTCCACCACGGAGCGCCATGTGTGGCAGTGGTCCCGATGGCCATCGGGAGAGCAAGGCGGAGTATGCCGATGGCTTCGATGGCACGCGTATCACCATCGGCAAGCCTGCGCTTGCCGCTGCCACACGGCTGCCAGGATATTTTCACAGACACCTACTCAACTGCGCAAAAGCACAACCGGCCCTTTCCGCCTGATGTCATGCTGAACGAAGTGAAGCACCCGGGCCAGGGGGGTGCATGTGTGGCATCGGCGACCCTTGCGGTTGCCGATGGTCGGAACTGCGGAAAGCGGTCTATCGCGGAAGGACCCGCGGCAATCTCAGGGCCCGTCACATCCATAGCCGCATCTTCCGGCGGCCCAGCGCGATGCTCCAGGTGACATGAACGACCCCTTCAGCGGACGGACAGGAGCTGTTCGAGCGTCTGTGTTCGCTCCGCCGCCGATGACGCCGCATACGGATCGGACGGCGCACGACGCGGCGGCTGGACCGCATGGGGATCGCGCGGAATGAATTCGGCGATGAACTTTTTGGCGTGATAAATGGTGATCACTTTCTCGATCACCAGCAGCAGGCCGAACAGGGCCAATACGGGGGCGGCCTGCGGATTGCCAAGGGCGGCGCCGACAAGGGCGACCAGCGCGATCAGCAGCAGGTAGGTTTCCGCAATCGCGTCGACAACTCCGAGAACCCAGCGCCGCGCGTAGAAATATCCGCCGCCGGGCAGCAGCAGCGAATACTTCACCGCTGCCGCCGCGGTCTTGAACGCCTGCCCGCACGCGGGACAGGCGGCCGTCTGCGGCGCCAGCACCTGCGCACAGCTCGGGCACAGGTGGTTCCGCTCGGGGCAATCGCTCGGCTCGGCCGGCTCCGGTGCGACGATGTCGAGGCGCTGGATCGTCGCCCGGTCCGGGCCGGGAATCCCCAAGAAGCTCTCCGTCCTGCCGGTCAGGTATTCCGCCCGCAACGCCGAGCCTTTGACGTACAGACGACGGCAATCCTGGTACAGAATCTGAGCGATCGACCCGCGATACTCATACTGCCCCGTGGTGGGAATGTGGAGAATGCGTCGGTTCGTGAAGACGAACAACGCACGCTTGATCGCCATGATCCACAGGTGCCCGATCGTAAGCTGCTCGACCGTCGAGAACGGCGAACAGCCCGTCGTGACGAACACGACGGTTTCGCCCTCCTCGAGGAAGCCTGCGAGGAAGCCGAGTTTCTGTAGCAGTTTCGTTCGCTTTTTCTCGGTCCTCGCACTGTAGTCGCCCTTCTTGTCGAGGAAGAGGAAGTCGGTGTTGACGGGCAACCGGAATATCGGACGTTGCGATGGAACTACCCTTGGCGTTTCCTCTCTATGCATCGTTGTAGCTCTCCAAAATCGCCTCAAAAACAGCACCGCCCGTTTATCGGCCAATCCGGGTCGTCACTTGAGGCAGGATCTGGAGAGGATTTGCACAGATCGGGGCAAGAGGCAGGGAGGTTCGCTCGGCTTCGATCAGCGGATCGGCAGCAGGACGAAGATCACCACGTCCCAGACGGCGTGACTGATCAGCGCCGGCCAGATGGAGCGGAAGCGCCAGAACATCGCGCCCCAGAATACGCCGCACAAGCCCGCCGCCGCCAGCAGCATGAGGTTGAAAGACCAGATGTGTACGAGGGTATAGATCGCGGCCGTGAGGGCCAGCCCCGTGAACGCGCCGAAGCGCTGCCCGCAGCGGCGTTGGACGCAGCCGCGCCAGAAGATCTCCTCGGCTGGGCCGACCCAGGCGAACAGCAGCACACCGATCAGCCACAGGTCCGCCTGACTCCGCGTGCGGTAGACCAGAGCGATCTGCTCCGACGCAAACGGCAGGATCGCCCCCGCAATCCTGTGGCCCACAAAGAACATCAGATAGAGCACCAGCGCAGAGAACACGCCCACGGGGACATGCCACCAGCGAAATGCAAAGACTTCGCGCGGCCAATGGCGATTGAGCCACAGGCCCGCCAGCGCCAGCAGGCCGCAAGAGAGCGACATCGCAGGCCAGAACAGGATCGCCTCCCGCGTCCACGGCGAGAACATCACAAACCACAGACCGGCTGCCAGCGCGCTGAGTGTCCAGACCGCCCTCATCGCAGCAGCTCTCCGAGCAGAATCGCCAGGGCGAACAGCAGCCCGAACGCCAGGTGCAATTGCGCGGTCTGCACGTCGAGCGTGGCGATGCTTTCGGGCTGCTGCGGCTGACTGCGCGCCACCCGGCGGATGTTCCGGGCCGCCAGCGGCGCCGTCAGGAGCACCAGCAGGCCCCACGGACCGATCAGCCCGCCGGCGATCATCCCGAGCGCTGCGACGTATGCTCCGCCCACCAGCCCGTAGTACTCGAAGCGCGCGCGATTGTGGCCCAGCAGATTCGCGACGGTGCGCACCTGCGCCTCGCGGTCGTGCTGGATGTCACGCATGTTGTTGGCGTGCAGGATCGCCGCGACAAGGCAGCCGACCGGAAGACTCGCGATCAGGACCGCGTGGTTGTACGAGCCGGTCAGGACGAAGTGCGATCCGATGACCATCAGCGGGCCCATCAGCGTGAACACCAGCGCATCGCCCAGCGCGAAGTACTTGTAGCCGACCGGCCGGGCGGTGTAGAAGAACCCACCGAGCAGGCCGACGACGCCCAGGGCGAAGATGGGCCAGCCGCGTACGGCGATGAACAGCAGCCCGATGCCGCACGAGGCGCCAAACGTCACCAGCGCCCCGATGAAGGCCTGTCGCGGCATGAGCAGCTTCTGGACGATGACGCCGCTGCCGCCGTAGGAGTAATCGTCGGTGTCGATGCCCTTGAGATAATCGAAACAATCGTTGATGAGATTCGTCCCGGCGTGCATCAGGACCGACGCGACCACCACGAACGGAAGCAGCCACCACGCGACCGGTCCGTCCACGCGCGCCGCCATCGCCGCCCCGACGAGGACTGGAACGACCGATGCCGTGAACGTGAACACGCGCACCGCCCGCACCCAGACGAGCCACGTGCCCCTGTGCCCTGGCACTGCTTCGACCATGCCCATCTCCAAAGAACTTCAGCGTTTGAGAATCGCACCACGATACCGCCCCGATGCGGCTGAGGCAACCGTCGATTGCTGCGTGGCAGGTGCACCTCGCCATCGGAGGTAGTAGGTGCGATCCCGATGGCCATCGGGACGTCGCCCTCACGCTGCCAAGCGCCGGGTGGCAGCGGCAGGCGAGAGCTTGCCGATGGTTCTTCGCAAAGGGTTCTCAGGTCGCGTCGCGTCCGGCCGGACCGCTCGATTTGCCGAGGGCCCCGAGGCTCATGTGGAAGGCGAGGACCGCAATCGCGGCCGCCATCAGCAGGTTCAGCATCCCCTCCAGGGGAAACGTCCCGGCCATCTCCCAGTCGGCGTCCAGATCGGCAAACCGCTCGAGGTTCGCGGCCAGCGGCCGGAACACCGCCGGCACCGTCAGGAACAGCAGGATCGTGCTCTCGACAAACGCCACCACCGCCGAGGCCGCCGGAAGCACGAACACCACCACGCCGCACAGAACGCAGAAGCCATAGTACAGATTCTTGCAGCCGGGCATCGCATCCAGGGCCGCCACACG
>JAAYBV010000063.1 GCA_012744475.1 Phycisphaerae bacterium | reverse complement strand
TTTCACTGACGGTCAGGACGTCGAGAGCGGTCTGGGTTGTGGTGGCTGTGATCGTATCGAGACCTTCTCGGATCTGCTGCTGGTTCTGTGCGGTCGCGTCGAGCTTGGCGACAAGCTGTTGCTGGTTAGACGCGATGGCTTGACCCTGGCCGGCCTGCGTGTCGTGGATGGCCAGCACGTCCAGGGCCACCTGCCCCGTCGTCATGGTCAGCGTGTCCAGGCCGCTCTGCATCTGCTGCTGCTTCTGGGTCAGATTGACCAGTTGACTGCTGAGCGATTCGCTGCGATCTCGCAGTGCCGCGTCTAGCGTCTGCTGTCCCGAGGCAAGCTGCTGCGTCTCGACGGTCAGTCTGTCGATGCCGGCCTGCATGGCCTGTTCCATTTCGCCCTGCCGGTTGCCCATGGCCAGGACGGTCAGCGCACTCTGGTTCGTCGTTGCGGTCATGGTGTTCAGGCCGGTTTGGATCATCCGTTGGCCATCGGCCAGTGCGGCAGTGTGCGAGGTGAGTGTTTCGTTGCCGGCCTTGACGTTTTCGTCCAACGCGCTCAGTTGCTGCGAGACGGAGGAGATATCGCTTGCCAAGGTTGTGGTCTTGGCGTCGAGTGCGCCCACGCTGAGCTGAAGGGCGCCCTGGCCTTCGGCGATTGCGGCGAGGTTCTCCGTGCTGTTGGAGACCATTTGCCGCAGTGCGGTCTGCTCGGACGCCACCGTTGCCAGGTCGGCCGCCAGCTTGTCCGAGTTCTCACGCAGGTTCGTCACATTGTTGCCGATGTCCTGCTGTTGGACCGCCAGGTTGGTCAAGCCGGCGGCGACGACTTCGTTGTTCGTCCGGAGAGTGTCTCGAATCGCGCCTTGGCCGGCAACCAGCGTGGCGGTGTTGGCTCTGACGGTGTCGTGCAGCGCGGCCTGCTCGTTGCCCAGCGCCGTCACGTCGGCGGCGACGGTCTGCGTGAGCGAGCGAAGATCGCCCATCTCGCCTCGAAACTGGCCCTGGTGGGTCGACAATGCAGCGAGGCTTCCGGTCAGTTGCTCGTGATTTCCTTCGGTCAGCTTCTGCAGCGCCTCCTGTTTCGCCGTGACCGTGGCGATCAGGTTGGCCAGGTTCTGGTCGGCCTGGTGGAGCTGATGAATCCCCGCGTGCGTCTGTTCCTGGTTGTTCGCGACGGTCGTGATGCTCTCGACGAGTTCTTTCTTGTTGTTCTGCACGAGCTGATGGAGCGTTGCCTGGTCTCGTGCGACCGTGCTGACTGTGGTATTGGTGCGCTGTGCGATATCGGCGACGTGGGCGATGCCGTCTCGCAAAGACGCCTGGTTGTCTGTGAGCTGGGTGAGCCTGGCGTTCATGTTCTGGTCGTTCGCGGCCACAGTCTGGTGAAGCTGAGCCTGCTCGCTCTGGACGGCGGCGAGCCTGGCGTCGGTGTTCCGGATGTCCTGTTCGAGGCCGGCGAAACCCTCCTCGATCCGGTCCTGGCTGACGTGGACCTGCGAGGAGAGCGTGGCCAGTTCGCGGGCATTGGCGGCCACCATGGCCTGAAGCTTGACCTGATTCTGCTGCATCCGGGCCATCTGGTCGCCGCATCCGGCGGCGCCGAACGCGGTGGCCACCAGAGCGCCGAACAGGATCGCTATGATGACGGATCGCCTTGTGTCGAGTCCTTTCCTTGCGTTCATCGTGATTCCTTTCCTACTCGTATGACGACAGGCTTTCGTTTGGCGTCCTTCATGTGCGTCTGGCGTGAAAAAGGATCGCGTCCGCACGGCTGTCCAAGGAACGATGTTACCAGTACTGAGAAAGGGCCTATCACCCCTTTTTCTCATCGGTCCGAGCAGTTGGAAAGCTTTACCTTTTATGGGACGGGTGTCACAAGGTGGGAATTTTGAAGGAGATACGACGATTTGCGTGCCGCATGGTTTTTCAGATGGCAAGACCACAGCGGCAAGGCGAACGAAGCAGCCGGCGTGGAAGCTGCGGGGCGTGCGGGATATGGGTGGTCTGGGAGGTTGTCGTCCGCGATCTGTTCGGGTATAATGCCATCGGCCGGATCGTCCTCGCGTTGGATGGGAGCGTATTCCGGCGTCGCAGACAAGGAGAAAGGAGTGGGTGGAAGGAGCGCGCCATGAGGGTGGCATTCCCGAGTCGGGTCCGCGGGTGGGTGCAGGTCCTGTGGATCGCTGTCGTTTCCGTGCTGGTTCCTCCCTGGGGCAGAGTCGAAGGGGATGAAACGCAACCCATCCCGACTTCCGCCCGCGTCAGCAAGGTCGTCAGTGGTTCTGCCGGCCGACGCGCACGCGCCATGCGGGCGCCTTACGCCCATTTCGCGGAAATCGAGGTGGTGTTGAATGAGTCTCTGACGGCGGCCGCTTTGGCGCGACTGCCCCAGGCGCCGGGCAGCCGAGTGCGACTGCTGGAGGACGGCAGACGGGCCACTGCCCAGTTGGCGGCGACGGCTGTCGCTGATCTGATCGACCAGGGACAGGACCTGACCGTATTGCGGGACTTCCTGCTGTCTGACAGACGCAGCATGGATGCGGAGGCACAGGCCGATCCATCTGCCGCGTGGGTCTGGCTGCATTCGCAGGGGGCGATCACCGACAGCAATGAAGCGGATCAGGCCATTTCGGAATGGGACTGGGTCAGCAGTGAGATTTCTCTTTCCGGCGCGCCATCGAAGGCCGTGGTCACCAGCGTGGACGTCCATTACGAGATTGTGCATCCGGAAGTTGGAGAATTATGGGTTGACTTGTGCGATGCGGCGCGGACGCGCCGACGCAACCTCTGGCTCATGGACGATCAGCAAGGGGAACACCTCTCCCGGACCGTGACCGGCATCACCGAGTTCGCGGGCGAGCAGGCCAATCAGGCCTGGATCCTGCGCGCGACGGACGTGCGCATGGGGAATGTCGGGTACATCGATTCCTGGTGGATCAAGATCTACTATGAAGGCCCCTGGGACGTGAAGACCCATGACGATCGCGATCATCCGATCGTGGTCGAAGCCGGCGTGCCCTGCGTGAGCACGAGCCTGGGGGCGACCGGGCAACTGGAGAGCAGTTGCGGCTACCGCGACGCGCTGGACGTGTGGCATTCCTATACGGCGACGCAAACAGGGCCGGTGACGGTCCGCGTCGAAAGCGAGGAGTTCGACACGACGGTGGCGGTGTTCGACCCGACGGGCGCGGAATTGGCCTGCGGCGACGACGATTGCGAGAGCACCGATTCGGTGATCGTGATGCGGATGAGTGCCGGCGTGGAGTACCTGATTCGCGTGGCCGGCTACGAGTACGAGACCGGCGCGTACTCGCTCACAGTGACCCCGCACCAACTGGCGCCTGCAACCGTTCCGGATCGACCCAGTCCCGCCGACGGTGCGGACGTCGACCAGGCGGATATCGTGCTCTCATGGGGCGATGATTCTATCGCGGCCGATGCCGTCGAGACCGATCGGAGCATGGTTGTGTTCAGTCAGGAAGGCGCGCGCCAACTGACCACTATCTACGGCGAAGACGACCGGCGGGAAGAATACGAGATAGAGGATCCTCGTATTCTGGCTGCGGGCAGCGCGACAGCCGTGCTGGTCTACGCCTCGAACCTCGTCGAGCGGGGCGATGGCACCTTCCAGGTCGACGCTCGCTCGTTCGCGTGGTGGTATCAATGGCTCGATCCATTGGATACCGGGCACGCGCTTTGTCCTGATGAGCCTTTCCAGGACCAGCCTTCGGCGGGCATGTGCACCGGGGTGCTTGTGGGGGCGGACCTGCTGATCACCGCAGGGCACTGCGTCTCGTGCGACCGGGCGTCGGATGTGGTGGTTGTGTTCGACTTTGTCATGGAAGATGCGCTGACGCCGACGCTGACGCTGCGTGCCGATCAGGTCTACCGGATCGAGGAGATCATCGGCTATCACGTGGGGTATCCCGACTGGGGCCTGATCCGGCTGGATCGCAGGGTGACCGGTCGCACGCCGCTGCCGTTGCGCCGGGGCGGGCGGGTAGCCGACGGCCAGCGGCTGCTGGTTATCGGACATCCATGGGGCATTCCGCGCAAGTACGACGCCGGAGCGATCGTCCGACAGAACACCGAGCCCACGTTCTTCCAGGCCAATCTCGACACGTATCAAGGGAATTCCGGATCGCCTGTGATCAACCTTGATTCGATGGAGGTCGAGGGGATTCTCTGTCGAGGCATGGAGGAGTTTGTCGAAGATGTAGCGCTGGGATGCGACCGGTCCCTGGTGTGTCCGGACACCGGGTGTCCGTCCGGCGACGGCTTCGAATGGGAAGACGTGACGCGGGCCACGACATTCAGCATGATGGTGCCGGCGTATGACGTGTATCTGGGCATGGATCCGATGGCGATGAATCAGGTGGCGACCGGCCTGGTGGCGGCCCGCTATAGCCCGCAAGGCCTGAGAAAGGACGCGACCTACTACTGGCAGGTGGTGGCTCGGAACGCCTACGGTCAACTGGAAGGACCGGTCTGGTCGTTTCGCACGGCTCTGAGTCCCGGATATGGCTCGACGCCTGCCGGGAGCCAGATCGGGCCGGTTTCGGAAATAGTCGAAGGACGGATCGGAGACTGAAGTCATGGATTCTGCTGTCTGGCGCAGGTCGGCTGCGGTGCTGTGCATCCTTGCACACCTGATGTGCTGTCCGGCACTCCGGGCGGAGGCGGTCTGGCCCGAGCAGGTCTGCCAGGCGGCGGACATGTTTCTCCGGATGCGGCAGGCGCGATCGTCGAACGCGTCGCCCTGGCTGGCTGCCCCCCGAAGAGGCAAGACGATTGGGGACACGAGCCGTATCGGTGTTCGTGAGATTTGTGACAGCGACGGGACAACGCTCGCGTACGCGGTCGAACTGGAGCCTCAGGGGTTTGTCGTGACATCGGCCGACACGGACGTGGAACCGATTGTCGCATACTCACTTCGCGGCGGATTCCCGGATCGGGTGGACGAACGCCATCCATTCTACTGCCTGCTGACGCGGGACATGCGATCGCGTCTGGCGGCTGTGGACCCATCGAACCCCTTGGCGACGGCGCAGAACAACGCCCGGTGGCGCTTCTATTCCGGAGGAGGATTGCCGATGGCCGGGGGGCAGACGTTCCAACAGTGGCCGCCGGAGAACAGCACCTCCACCGGAGGCTGGCTGGAGACCACCTGGGAACAGGATGCGCCCTACAATGCCTTCTGTCCACTGGATCCGGTGGATGGCTTTCGGTCTTACGTCGGCTGCGTCGCCACGGCGATGGCCCAGGTCCTTCACTACCACCGCCAGTGCGGTGCCGTCTTCGACACGGGCGATTCGTATACGACGGTCAGCGGCATCGACATTGACGCCGATCACGTCCGCTACGATTTCCCGTCGCTGGCCGAACTCAACGAGTCTCTTGCCTTGGCTCGGCTCAAGTACGACGCTCGAATCAGTCTGAATGAGGCGGATATTGCGGCCCTGAGTTTCGCCTGCGGCGTGGCGTCCCGCATGGACTACTCCAGCGAAGGGTCCGGGGCGTCGGCCTACGACATGGCGAATGGACTCGTCGAGGATTTCCGTCTGTATTCAGCCGATCTGGCGGACGATCTTTCGGAGGACACCGCGCGCGTGCTCCGCGAAAACCTCGCCAATCGGTTGCCTGCGATTCTGGGCATTCACACGCCCGACGGCATGGCCGGGCACGCCGTGGTCTGTGACGGCTACAACACCGATGGGGAGTACCACCTGAATTTCGGATGGGGCCGGCCGTATCCGGCCCCGATTGCGGAGGCCTGGTATCGTCTGCCCGTCGATATTCCGCACGCGCTCAATGCCATTTCTGCCGTGTTGGTCAATATCCAGCCGATGGCGCCTCCGGTTGAACTCCGTCCGGGCTCTCTGTCCTTCCGTGGAGTCCCGGGACAGCCGTCCGCGCCCTTGACGCTGTCGCTGAAGAACAGCTCGACGGCTGCGCTGCCGGTTGATTCGATCACGTGCCCTGAAGGGTTCGTCGTGTCGCTGACCGGTCAGGAATACGCGGACCGCATCGGCTCATTCCCGATCTCGACGCCGGGACAGGAAGCGGTGATCTACGTCAGGTTCCATCCGGAATCCGCAGGGGTCTACTACGGACTGCTCGCCGTTCACTACGGTGACAGCCGGGTCAAGCACGTGCCGCTCAGCGGGGCGGCGACCACCGGCGGAACCCGAATCGAAACAGGCCACGTGTCCGGGACGTGGTCCGAAGCCCACTCCCCATATTATGTGTATGGCGACATCGATGTGGCCCGGGGCGGCGAGTTGAGCATCGAGGCGGGGACACGGATCGAATTCATGGGGCGGTACACCCTGACGGTCGGCCCGGATGCGCGGCTGCTGGCTCAGGGTACGGCCGCACGCCCGGTGGAATTCACCGCCGGCAATCGCGAGTTGGGCTGGTCCGGCCTTCGGTTTGTCTCCTCGGGCGACGACGACGTGCTGAGCCACTGCTCGGTCACGTTCGCGAAGAACCGAGTGGAGACGCCGGTCCTGGAGTTCGATTGGGACATCGACAAGGTGTCGGGTGGCGCCATCTGCTGCAACTCCTCGAGCCCGACCATCACGCACTGCAAGATCACCAACAACACCTGCGGGCGGGCCGGCGCGATCTACTGCCTTTATAGCTCGGCGACGATCAGCAACACGCTCATCGCCAACAACACCTGCATCGGAGGCGAGGCCCAGAGTGGGGGAGTCTGCTGCTATCTGGGCAGCGCCGTGCGGATCGACAACTGCACGATCGTCAACAACGTTTCCGGCGGCGTCTTCAGTGAATCGGAGCTGGGCACCGAGGTGACGAACTCGATCATCTGGGGCAACAGCAACTACCAGATCGAGAGCTACGAATCAGAGGTTTCCGTATCGTTCTGCGACGTGGAGGGGGGCCACCCTGGGCGTGGGAACCTCAATGACTATCCATGCTTCTTCGACTCGAGCGACGGCGCCGGGTCGGAGTACGATGCCTTGGCGGCGAACTGGACGCTCCAGATGTCCTCGCCATGCATCAATGCCGGAAGCGGTGATGTCACCGAGGGTGCCGATCTTGCCGGGAACGCGCGAGTCCACAGCACGGTGGCCGACATCGGCGCCTACGAGAACCAGTTGGACCTGCCTTTGATGGGCATCCAGCCGGCCGGTACGGCGGAGTTCGGGTGCGTTGCTGTAGATGCGAATGCCGTGACCACGGTCAATATCTCCAATACCGGCAAGCTCGATTTCCAGGTCAGCGCCGTGAATCTCTCTGATGCCCGGGGCGTGTTCTCGATCCTCAATCCGGTCAGCAAGCACGTGCTCTCGCCGGGGCAGTCGATGGAGGTGAGGCTCTGTTTCGCGCCGCAGGCTGAGCGGGTCTACTCCGGTATCCTGTACGTCACGTCGACGAGCACCAACGCGCCATCTCGACGAATCGTTTTGCGGGGCACGGGAGGCTTGGGCACGCTCGTTCCGGGCGGGTCGGTCAGCGGCGTTTGGACGAAGGCAGCCAGTCCCTATACGGTCACAGGTGACATCGAGGTCGCCGCAGGACAGTCGTTGACGATCGAGCCAGGAGCGACCGTCAAGTTTGCCGGCCATTTTGGGTTGACCGTCGGGCCGGACGCGACGCTCCACGCCGTGGGCACAGAATGCGACCTGATTCTGTTCAGCGCCGTCGATACGATTGACGGCTGGTTCGGCATACGGTTCGTTGGTTCAGGCGATGACGACGTGCTGCAATACTGCCATCTCGCATTCGCCAACAAGCCCTATGCCACTGCCGCCGATACGGTCGATCTGGTCGGAGGAGCGGTGCTCTGCTGCAAGGCCGACAGGCCGGGGGACGCCCGCTCCAAGTCCGATCCCGCTTCGAGTCCTGTGATTGACCACTGCCGCTTCTCGAACAACCATGCCGAGAGCGGCGGTGCGATTGCCTGTCTCGATGATTCGCGGGCCGTCATCACCAATAACACGATCGTCGGCAACACCGCAGACTGGGAGGGCGGCGGTATCCACGTCTACAGCGCTGCGCCGACCGTCTCCAACAACGTCATCGCGGAGAACTCGGCGTACTGGGGCGGCGGTCTCTACAATCTCTACGGCCGCCCGCATGTGGTCAACAACACGATCGTTCGAAACCGGCCGAATGGCTTGCATCTGGGGTCCACGAGGGGACTCACGTCGGGCAGCGTGCCGGAACGAGCCTGCCTCCTGAACAACATCGTCTGGGAGAACGAACTGTACTTCGAGGCGAGTTCTCTGACGGGAGGCGGTCTCTACGACGTCCGCTTCAACGACATCCAGGGGGGCTGCGAGGGAGAAGGCAACATCGAGGCGGACCCGCTTTTTGCTGACTCCGCAAGCGGGGATTATCACCTCAGGTCCATGGCCGGCCGCTGGGATACCCGAGTGTCCGACTGGGTTATCGACGAGGTGAGTAGCCCCTGCATCGATGCGGGGGACCCGTCGGGCAATTCGGGCGACGAGCCGGCCCCGAACGGTGGTCGGATCAACATGGGCGCCTATGGCGGAACGCCCCAAGCCAGTCGGTCCCTGTAGCCTGGACTTGCCCTCCGGCGGCGGCGGAGCCGGAGCACGAAAAAGACGCGATTTGGCCCCGTTTGCTTGACATTCCAGGCCGAGATGTTATAATAGGTAAACAGCGGTGACAAACCGCTTTAAGTTGCCATGGAAGCGGCATACGGCCCGAAAACCGTACGTTTCAGAGCCCAGCTACCGAGGCGTTGCGTTGGGGGATAGTGCGGGGGCCGCCCGACTGCGGTTGGGTGCGACCGATCAGGGCCGTTCGGATGAAGCCTTTCGGAAGGGATTCCCGGAATTATTGTGTGCAGGGGCCGCGTGCGTGCTGCCTGCGTTGTCAGGAATGCCAAGCACCCTATTGAGGAGAAGGGGGATGAGAATCATGATACGTAACACATTTGTTTGCGTGCTGGTGGTGGGAGGGATTCTCGCCGCGTCGAGATTCTGCCCGGATGTGCATGCGGACGAAACCACTATCGTGGTCAGCGACGGCACCATGAGTTCCCAGAACGAGATCGCCCTGAGGGACTCGTTCGATGACAACTCGCGGGCCTGGCTGTGGAAGGAGTACTCGGAGGACCCGAACAACATATTCGTCAAGGAAACGAACAGACGCCTGGAACTGCGGGCTTCGGAGCCGCCTTTCGAGGCATTCGCCGCGTACGTGGCAAACACCTGGCGACTCGATCCCCGATACGATTTCGGGATGAGGGTCGATTTCCACTACGATCTTCTGACTGTCGAAGAGGAGGGGTGGATCGGGATTGGCGTGACCCCCAGCGACCAAAACCCTCGGTATCGCCGGCTCGAATTCGGTGCCGGGTGTGTGAATCGGTTCCCCAGCTTCTCTTATGAGAGGGTGGATGGGTATGCCACGCTGAGCGGGTACAGTGAACGATGGGTCAACGACGGAACACTGTATATATCCTACGATTCGCAACTCGATGCGCTCTACGTGAGTACCTGGGGCTACGGTCTCGATGCGGCGTGGGGCGCCTATCGCGATCTGGTCCGTGGGACTTGGGGAGGGGGCCCCATCTTCATATACCTCGGAGGCCGATCCACCGGTCTGGCGATCGGTTCGGGGCGCGCCTACCTCGATAATGTGGTGGTCACGTACGGCAAGATCATCGAGGCATCGCTGAAGCCGGTCTATCGTTTCTGGTCGCCCATCAACCAGGCTCACTACTACACGATCAGTGAAACGGAGAAGACCACGCTCGTTAACGAACACCGAAAGGAATGGACCCTCCAGGGCACCGCGTTCCGCGCGTTCCCGGATAACTCCGACCCCAACTGTCTGCCCGTTCACCGCTTCTGGTCGGATGAGACGATGTCGCATTTCTACACGCTCAAGGAGCGGGAGATCACCAAGCTTCTGGAGCAGTATCCTGACGTATGGACGCACCAGGGCATCGCCTTCTACGCCTATCCGGTCGGCAAGCAGCCTGCGTGGGCGATCCCGGTGTATCGTTTCTGGTCGCAGAGTGCCGGAGCCCATTTCTTCACCACGAGCGAGAGTGAGGCGGAAAAACTCCGGGCACTGCCCAACGATGTCTGGTTCGATGAGGGCATCGGTTGGTATGCGGTTCCGTGACCTCTCGGCCGTGTGCCTGCTGAAGCGTCCGAAGGAACATCTGGCGGCCTGACCACGAACGTGCGGCGTCCTCTGGGCGGCGTGAGGATGTTCTGCGCGCTGGTGACCAGGTTGCCCTGCTGTTTCGCGTTTCTGCCATCTCTTCCCTGCCAACTATCGGCTTGAGCAAACGGCGCGGCTTTGATACAGTAGAACCCTACGGTCGCCGGGCCCGAACGGCGGGCAGCCCGGGCTCTGTCAATGTCGGGCCGGACTCAGGATGAGATTTGAGGTAAGAGAATGGACGTACTGCTGATCGGCAGT
The DNA here is from genome assembly GCA_012744475.1 of Phycisphaerae bacterium. Classification (GTDB taxonomy): domain Bacteria; phylum Planctomycetota; class Phycisphaerae; order Sedimentisphaerales; family Anaerobacaceae; genus Anaerobaca. The sequence goes on along the minus strand of JAAYBV010000063.1, from coordinate 88,914 downwards.
GGGGGACGCGAGCACGCGATCGCCTGGAAGTTGAGACAATCCCAACAGCTCGGCAAGCTCTACATCGCGCCGGGAAACGCGGGCACCGCCCTGTGTGGACAGAACGTCGCGATCGGGGATAACGACGTTGCATCGCTGGTGGACTTCGCCCGGACGCAGAACGTCGGTCTGGTTGTTGTCGGCCCGGAGGATCCACTGGCGTCCGGGCTCGTGGACGCGATGGAAGCGGCCGGGATCAAGGCGTTCGGCCCGAGCGGTGCGGCCGCGCAGTTAGAGGCCGACAAGGCCTTCGCCAAGCAGATGATGCGTGCCAGCGCCGTTTCGACGGCCGAATCCCGCGTGTTCGACCGGTTCAGCGACGCGAAGGCGTACATCGCCAGTCGCGACGAGCCCGTCGTGATCAAGGCCACCGGCTTGGCCAAGGGCAAAGGTGTCATCGTTTGCGACGAGCCGTCCGATGGTATTCTGGCCGCCGAGCGGATCATGGTCGACCGGATTTTCGGAGCGGCCGGAGACCGGGTGATCGTGGAGGACAAGCTGCTCGGAGAGGAGGCCTCGATTCTCGCGTTCGTGGACGGCCGCAACATCTATCTCATGGAGTCGTCGCAGGACCACAAGCCTGTCGGCGACGGCGACACGGGCCCGAACACGGGCGGGATGGGCGCCTACAGCCCTGCGCCTGTGGTCACCGACGACATGATGGGCCGCATCTCGCGAGAGATACTCGTGCCCATCGTGGATGCGATGAACCGCAACGGTACGCCGTACAGGGGAGTTCTCTACGCGGGGCTGATGATGACCAGCGGCGGGCCGCGCGTTCTGGAATTCAACGTACGGTTCGGCGATCCGGAGACCCAGCCGATCCTGATGAGACTCAAGAGCGACCTGTTGGAGGTCTTCCTGGCGGTCTGCGACGGCCGACTGGATGAGATGTGCCTTCAGTGGGACCCGCGCCCGGCCGTGTGCGTCGTCATGGCTTCCGGCGGGTATCCGGATGCCTACGCCAGAGGCAAGGTCATCACGGGGATTGCCGAGGCGGAGTCTCTCGGCGACGTGGTGGTGTTTCACGCCGGGACGGAACAGCAGAACGGCAACGTGGTCACCAGCGGTGGACGCGTTCTCGGTGTGACGGCCCTGGGACGTGATACGTCCGCCGCAAAGGCGCGGGCTTATGAGGCGGTCGATCGCATTTCCTTTGAAGGGGCGTATTGCCGTCGCGATATCTCCGACAAGGCGATTCGGCGGTCGCGTTAGCCCTGCAATTCGAACGATGCGTGAGTTCTCATGGCCCGATCCATACGTTCCAGCGAGGGAGCAGACTTCACCAAGAGAGGATGGCGTCGCCGCATGCTCATCCGCCTGGCGGTTCTGCCCGCGATTCTCCTGGCGGCCGTCGTCGTCCTCGGCGTCTGGGTGGCCAGAGCCCTGCCCGGGATCGCCGCTGTGGAGATCAGCCGGCTGACGAACACGCGCATCGAGATGGGGCCTTTCGATTTCCACCGCAACGCCTCCGTCTCCATCGACGGCATCGTTATTCGTCCCGAACGCGAGGCGCTGTTCTACGACGACACGATCCTGCGCGCCAAGAACGTCTATGCGAAGTTCAGTCTGCGCAGTTTGCTGCTGTTGTCACCTCGCGTGAAGGAGATTCACGTTGTGGATTTCATTCTCGACGTCCAGCACGATCTCGATTCCGGACGATGGAATATCGGTGGCTTGCGGCTGAATACCTCCTCGGGCAAAGGCGGGCGAGTGCCGGTCGTTGCTCTTCGGCGAGGCAAGCTGCGCTACTGCAAGGTGTCCGGCGGCGAGACGGAAGTGGTGACCTCGGTGCCTGTGGAAGCGCGCTTCGGATTCCCCGGCGTCAGCGACGGCAGCCACGGCTTCGAGATCAAGACGGCCAAGCTCTCCGGCGGCTACGGAGACAGCGCTCTGCGAGGCTCCTGGACCCCCGGGCGATTTGAGGTGGCCGGCGGCTTGTCCTCGACGGACATTCCTTCTCTCGAACGGGCTTGGGCCGTCGACGTATTGGCCGCGGACGTCGAGTACGATCGTTCCGGCGCCTATGAGCTGCACCTGCAGATCAAGGACCTGCACAGCAAGCACAGCCCGGAGGTTGACGCCTTTCGGCTGCTCGCGACGGATCCGGCTCGGCAGTCCGGCGGGATGGCGGCCGCCCAGCGGTTCTTCGCCCGGTTTCGTCCGTTCGGTCGAGTTGCGTCGGCCCGCCTCGATGCACGCGGCAATGTCCACGCCCTGTTTGACAGTGAGGTCACGGGAAGTGTGGTGTGCGAGGATATGTCCATCCTTGACAGCCGGTTTCCCTACGCGGTCGATCATCTGTCCGGAACAGTGGAGTTCTCCCAGTCCGAGGTGAAGTTGAACCAGCTCAAGGGCAAGCATGGCCAGGTGGATGTGCTGATCCAGGGCTGGGCCAGCGGCCATGGCGACCAGCGACAGTATCAATACCAGATCTCCAGCGGCAATATGATTCTGGACGAAGACCTTTATGCGGCGCTGCCGCCGGGCCCGAAGCGGCTCTGGGACGCTTTCTCCCCGAGCGGGGTCATTGGCGTGGATTACCGGTTGACTCGGTCGAGCCCGTCGGACAAACGCAGCCACATCGCCATCGACCTGCGCGGTGTCAATGCCACGTACGAGAAGTTCCCCTATCCTCTGCAAGACATGACGGGAGGAATCTACTTCGACCGGGAGAGGGTCCTTGTGACCGACGTTGTTGCATCGGGGCAGGGGCGCCGGATCCGACTGGACGGTCAGGTCACCGATCGCGACACAGGCCGGCCGATCTACAATATCACGGTCGATGCCAACGCCATCCCGCTGGATGCGACGCTGAGGCAAGCGCTGCCGGAGCAATACCGGACGGCGGCCAGACGATTCGACGCCAGCGGAACCGCGAGGGTCCGCGCCAGGATCTTCACCGCCGCCGATGTTAACAGCCCGAATCCCATCCGCTTCGCGGCCGACGCTTCCGTGGCCGATGCTTCCCTGAAGATGGATTCCTGGCCGGTGGTGCTGACGGGTCTTTCGGGTCAGGCCTCCATCACGCCGGATTCGGCCGCGATCACGGATTGCGTCGGGCAATACCGCCAGAGTGAAGTGCGGTTGGCGGGGAGCATACAGTTCGCCAGGGCCGACCAGCCGGGGCAGTACCATCTGAACGTGACGACGAAGCAAACGCCACTGGACGAGACGGTGCTGGGGTTGCTGCCGGAGGCGGCCAGGCGGCACGTTTTGGCATTCCGGCCGGAGGGGGCGGTGGACGTCACCATAGGCTACAGCAAGGTCGACAGCAACCAGCCGCCTGATCTGACGGCTTCCATCGTGTGCCTCGGAAACAAGATCAACCACGAGAGATTTCCGTACCCTCTGCAAGACGTCACAGGCACGATTGCCGTGGATGCGAAGGCCGTGACGTTCCAGGATATCGAAGCGGCGCCATCGCTCCAGTCCGATCCGTCCCTGCGGCCTTCGGTGCGCGTCAACGGGCGTCTGAGCCTTCTGCCCGACAGCCGGGGGGAAGGGGTATTCACTGCGCGAGCGCGTGACATCCTGTTCACGTCGCAGTTGGGCGAGTCGCTGCCGAAGAGTCTCCAGGGCATCTATCGGGATTCCTCGCCCAGAGGACCATTCGATCTGGACATGGAGACGCTGGAGGTCTCGGGAAAAGACCACAAGCTTGTTCGGCTCGGCGGTCGGATGGACCTGCGGCCGTGCAGCTTCCATGTCTCCGGCACGGGAACCGAGGTGTATGGGACTGTCGGCATCGAGGCGGCGTACAATACGAAGACCGGGTTTTCATCCGGGCGAATGCAACTGGCGGCCGATCGGTTCAACATCAAGGGCAAGGACGTTACCCGTCTGAACGCCGAACTCGTATACGATCCGAACACGCGCGCGTGGTCGGCAGACAACTTCCTGGGCGACTGCTACGGCGGTCATCTTCTCGGCCGTCTCCGTATCGAACCGGTTGCAGCCGGCGTGGTTCAGTATCTGGCGACCGTCGGTCTGGTCCGGGTCGATCTCAAGAGGTTCCTCCTGGGTGGCAAGCTCGATCCGGCGGCGGAGACGAGCGCCAGCAGCGGGACCATGAACGCGACACTGGGATTGGGGGCCTCAATCGGTGATGGCTCCTCCCGTCTCGGCGTCTGCCGGATCGATGTGGCGGACATGCAGGTGGGAAAGGTCTCGCCATTGGCCAATCTCCTGGCCGTGTTGAGTCTGACCGAACCCACGGACTTCGCGTTCGAACGAATGCTGCTGGAATCGTATCTCAAGCGCAACAAGCTGCTGATCAGCAAGTTCGACATGTCGGGAAAGAATCTGGCTTTCACCGGCAGCGGCGTCATGAACCTGCGCGACAACGACGTCAATCTCACGCTGACCGCTCGCGGTCGACGCGTCGCGGCGGCCAAACCGTCGATCCTTCAGTCGCTGACCGAGGGACTCGGCGGCGCCGTCGTTCGCATGGAGGTCACGGGGAAGGCCGACAATCCCAAAGTGGAAACCAAGACCCTTCCTGTGATCGAGGATTCCCTGAAGATCCTTGGAACGCCGCAATGAGATCCTGTGGAGTGTCCACAGGGCGTTCCCTGTTCTGAGTTGGCATCTTCCGATGGGCCAGCGCATCGGAAACGCCCGGTCTGGAGGTTATATGAACGGCAACTGGAACCGGCGCCGATTTCTGAAAGTGGCGTGCGGGTCTCTGACGGCGATGACGCTGCCGAAACGTTCCCTTCTTGCTCAGGAGGTTCGCCGGCAGGACCGGCCCAATTTCCTCTGGATCAGCACGGAGGATATCAGCCCGGACCTGGGCTGTTATGGCGATGCTTATGCGGTGACGCCCAACCTGGATCGGCTGGCCTCGGAAGGCGTGCGGTACAACCATGTGTTCTCGCATTCCGGCGTCTGCGCGCCGACCCGATCGGGAATCATCACCGGGATGTACCCGACGACGATCGGGACACACCACATGCGCTGTGCGGGCGTGCCCCCGCAGCAAGTCAAGTGCTTTCCCGAGTACCTGCGCGCGGCCGGCTACTACTGCACCAACAACGTCAAGACGGACTACCAGTTCGAAGCTCCGCTGACGGCGTGGGATGAGTGCAGCAGCAGCGCGCATTGGCGGAACCGCCCAAACGGCAAGCCGTTCTTTGCGGTCATCAACTTCACAACGACGCATGAGAGCCAGATCCGCAACCGAAGTGACGCGATGCTCAAGCGACTGGCCGGTTTGGGTCCGGCAGAGCGGCACGATCCCGCCCAGGCGGTGCTTCCGCCATACTACCCCGACACGCCCAGGGTCCGGCAGGATTGGGCGCAGTACTACGACCTCATCACGCTGATGGACAGACAGGTCAGGCAGGTGCTCGATGACCTGGAGCAGGACGGTCTGGCCGACGATACGATCGTGTGGTTCTGGGGAGACCACGGTCGGGGGCTGCCTCGCGCCAAGCGATGGATCTACGATTCCGGCCTTCGCGTGCCGCTGATTGTCCGCGTCCCCCCGAAGTGGCGCAAACTCGCCATGTCGGACAGGCCCGAAGCGGTCGCCCCCGGAACGGTCAACGACGACCTGATCGCCTTCGTTGACTTCGCCCCGACGATGCTCTCGCTGGCCACAGTGGAGATCCCTTCCCACATGCAGGGCCATGCGTTTCTGGGACCCCGCAAAGCCAGGCCGCGGGAGTACGTTTTCGCCGCCCGCGATCGCATGGATGAAGCGTACGACCTGATCCGGGCCGTCCGGGACAAACGCTTCAGGTACATGCGCAACTACATGTGGTACGTTTCACGCGCCCAGGACATCCGTTACATGAATGAGATGCCCACGATGCAGGAGATGCGACGGCTCCACGCCGAGGGCGAACTGGATGGGCCGCAGAAGCAGTACTTCGAACCGGCCAAGCCGATCGAGGAACTCTATGACCTTGTCGCTGACCCTCATGAAGTCCGCAATCTGGCCGGCGATCCGGCCTACGCGGAGGTGTTGGAGCGGCTGCGAAGGGCGCATGAGCAGTGGTACAAAGACACGCAGGACGTCGGATTGATTCCCGAGCCGATCTTTGACGAATGGAAACGGCCGAACGGGCAATACGAGAAGACGGCGCCGCCGGTGGTCGTCAAGCGAACGGGCGATGCGACCGAGGGAGCATGCGTCACGCTGGCCTGCGCCACTGCGGGGTCCTCCATCGCGTATCGCGTGAGCGGCGACCCGAAGGACAGGACGGGGTGGTTGCTTTATTCGCGCGCGGTCCCGCTGAAACCGGGCGACGTGCTGTACGCCAAGGCCTGCCGGATCGGTTTCCGCGACAGCGATCTGACGACGTTCGAGCCGGGCGTTCCCGTCGCCGAGCGGCCGACGCCGACAGGCGCCGAGCACTGGCGGGATAGCATCGACGCGGCCAACCTGCGTCAGCGACTCTGGAAGCTCAAGGAGCTGGACTACGAGGGCGCCAACGCCGTCTATTCGTATCTGCCGTACCTGGACGATGCGAGACCGTCGATTCGGTACTGGGCGATTGTTGGGCTGCACGCCGCCGGCAAGTTCCGGGCCGATGTCGCGTTTGCCCGAATGGCGGTGAAGGCCCGGCTGGCGGATGAATCAATGGTGGTTCGCGTTGCCGCGGCCCATGCGATGTGCGACTGGGGAGCCGAAGACAGTGGGCTGCCCGTGCTGGCGGACGCTCTGAAGCATCCGACGGACAAAGTCCGCATGTTCACCATCGTCGCGCTCGACAAGCTGGGCGCAAAGGCCCGTCCGGCGCTGGCCCAGATCAAGGCCGCGGCCAACGACTCCGACGACTATGTCAAGCGCGTGGCCCTGACCGCGTTGGAGCGACTGGACGTCCCTTGATGCCGCATCTCGCTCGGATTGGCGTTCTCTCACACCCGCTTTTTTCGGAACGCGAGAACGTGGATGGTGCGTCGATCGTTGATGTACTTGCGTTCGTAATTGGTCCCCGTCAGTTCTTCGCCTGCGGCCCCGGCCGGACGCACGAACTCAGCCTCCTCCAACTCGTCACAAGACGCTGACATTACCTGCCGCATCTGCTCGAAGTACTCGGCATGATCGGTCGCCATCTGGATTCTGCCTTCCGGCTTGAGACACGCGATCAGTATCTCCACGTTGTCCTGCCGGACGAACCGCCGCTTGTGATGCCGCTTCTTCGGCCACGGGTCGGGGAAGTAGATGTGAAAGCAGTCCACCGAAGCCGCCGGCACGTATTCCCGCAGGAAGGCCGCGGCGTCCGCTCGGATTATACGGACGTTGGCCAACCCCCAGCGTCCCAGCCGGTCCGCCGCATACCGGTAGAACTTACTCGCCCATTCGATGCCGAGGTAGTCCGCCTCCGGATGCGCCTGCGCCTCCTGGACGAGAAACGTTCCTTTGCCCGATCCGATTTCGATATGAAACGGTCCAAGACGTCCGAAAACGCGGGCTCGATCGATCCGGCCCGGGAAATCTTCCGGGCGCAACACAATCGCACTGTATTCTCTCAGGATACGTCCCATCGCCTGGTCGTGTTCGGAATCGTTCATCATCCATTCGACAGTAGGTTTTCGCCGCATTATATGGGAAGTCCGAAGTCGAGTGAAGGTGCGGATAATTTTCTCCTGACCGCGTTACTAAAGTGGCGCATAGCGGCACACGATGATTAGGCAAGTGAACTCTTTTGTGGGCCGCGGGTATACCAGACCCAAGGAACCCTGCCGGCGCGGAAAGGAAGTCGAAGGATGATACTTCAAATGGTCAGGGCAAAACGAAGGCAAGTCCTCGTCGACGTCAACACGCAAAGGGACTACCTGTTGGCCGACGGCGGCGCCTGCATCCGAAACCACCGAAGGGTGCTGGCCCACATCCGGCGCATGATGGCGTGGGCCAGACGAAGGGATATCCCGATCATCTCGACGTGCGAAGTCTACCTCGAAGGCAACAACGGCGATCCGAAGTACTGCATCGACGGCACTCCCGGTCAGGAGAAGATCAGCTATACTCTGATGTCGAATCGGATCATTCTCCCGGCCGACGGCAGCACGGACCTGCCTCGCGACATGCTTCGGCGCTATCAGCAGGTGGTGCTCCACAAGCGGTGCGTCGATCCGTTCGACGAGCCGCGCATCGATCGTCTGCTCAGCGAGGTCTCGGCGTCCGAGTTCATCCTCATCGGGGCTTGTGCCGAAGGGGCCGTCAAGGCGGCGGCGCTGGGGCTGCTCCAGAGGGACAAACGGGTGGCCGTTGTCGTGGACGCGGTGGGCTACCACGACAATCGCGAGGCCAAGATGGCCTTCCGCAAGATGGAGGCCAAGGGGGCCCGGCTGATTGAGACGCGGCGTCTGGCCGGCTCGTCGCATCTGCGGCAGGTCGGTTGCTGCCACTGCGAGAGCTGTCAGCGTCTCGGTCAGAAGGTGGGTGTCGGCGACACGCAAGAGAATTAGCGTTGCCACCGGTTCTGCGGCTGCTGCCTTCGAAGCGTCTCTCCGTACTGTCTGCGTCGGTCCACACGCCAGGTCTGCTGTTCTTATCGGGCTGGTAACTCCTCCGCTTCTGCCCCATCGAATCTTCTGCCTTGTCGGTACGGTTACTGGCGGAAAGCCCCAGGATTCGGTATAATATGGGCGTCGAAGTGAACGTGACCGGTCTACGTACAAAGGAGCAGATATGAATCGAATCGCAGCAGCCTTTGTCCTTTGTCTTGGTGGAGTCCTCATGGCAGCCGAACCCAACGAACCGTCGTCCGATCCCCACTGCCTGATCAAGACAAACATGGGCGACATCGTCGTTCGGCTCTATGCCAAAGAGGCCCCCAAGACGGTCGAGAACTTCCTTGGGCTGGCCGAGGGGACCAAGGTGTTCGTCGATCCGAAGACGGAGCACAAGGTCCGAAAGGCGTACTACAACGGCCTGACGTTCCATCGCGTCGTCAAGGGGTTCATGATCCAGGGCGGCTGTCCGCTGGGGACCGGGGAAGGCGGACCGGGCTACAAGTTCGAGGACGAGATCAACGCCGATGCGCTCGGACTCGACAAACTGAACGTTCTCGACGAGCAGGGCCGCCCCCATCCCTGGCTCGGCATCCGGTCACAGGAGGACTTCAACAACACCGTGCTGCGTCCCCTGTTTCGGGTCATGGGAATCACTTCGGACGAGCAGCTCGCGGCACGCCAGGAGGAGGTGAATCAGCGCGTTCACACGATGCGCCTCAAGGAGGCGTACGTCAATCTGGGATACAAGTACAACGCCAAGCTCAGGTCGCACGCCCCCAAGCGGGGGTCTCTGGCGATGGCCAATTCCGGCCCGAATACAAACGGCTCGCAGTTCTTCATCAATCTGGTGGACACCCCCTGGCTGACGGGCAAGCACACGGTCTTTGGCGAAGTGGTCAAAGGCATGGAGGTCGTCGATCGCATCGGCGAGGTTCCGGTGACCAGCAAGCATCTGCCGGTCGATCCGGTCCGGATCATCTCGGTTCAGCGCGTCGAGCCGGAGAAGTGAAGCCTGCGCGGCACGCCCGGCCTCGTCCGGCCTCTGTGCACGCGCCACACGGCAAGGAAAGGAATCCTGCATGTCCGCGTTCATCTATCGACGTGGGGGGAAGCTGGCGATCTCCCTGTTGTTGGTTCTGTCTTCATCGTGCCAGCGGAGCCATGAAACGCCGCCCGCGCCGGTTCTGGAGGAATCGCCCCAGGTTGTGGCGCCGCCGGCGGCCGTTCCCGACGCCAACAGCCTGACGCTGAACGAGGCCGAGTACTTCGAGACGGTCGGCCTGGATGTCATGGTGTTCAGCGACTTCTATCCGGAAGGACACCAGGGCGGCGTGAGCATCATCCAGAATGGCGTCCGCGTCGCGGCCAACGGCGACGTCCGTCTCGAACCGACCCCCGGGCAGTGGCAGCCGATCCCCAAGCTCGACAAGCGGGAGGTCGACGCGGAGAACCAGGCGATCACGGCGTTTCTGAGCTATCCTGACCCCAGCCGCGACCGCAAGGGATTCAATCCGATCATCTACCCGGACCTTCAGTTCTCGTATCGGGTGAGTGTCCGGCCGGAAGGCGAGGCCTTTCGCATCGTGGTGGATCTGGACGAGCCTCTTCCCGAAGAGTGGGTCGGCAAGGTCGGCTTCAATCTGGAACTGTTCCCAGGCGAGTATTTCGGCCGGCCGTACTACATGGACGACAGAACGGGCATCTTCCCGCGGCAGTTGAATGGGCCGATGTACGTCGATGAGGATTGCATCCCTCAGGCCGAGCCGCTGGCCAGGGGCCGCCGGCTTTGTGTCGCGCCCGACAGTGCGGCTCTGCGGATGACCATCGAGTCGATCGACGGCACACTGGAATTGCTGGACGGCAGGGCGCAGCACAACAACGGCTGGTTCGTCGTGCGTTCGACGCTGCCCGCCCGCGCGACGGCCGGTGCACTGCAATGGAGGATCGAGTGCAGCACGCTGCCCGACTGGCGGTATACCCCGGTGATCCACGTGTCCCAGGTGGGTTATCACCCCGGGCAGGAGAAGGTGGCCGTGATTGAGCTCGACAAGCGAGACAGAGACTTCACAGAGGCGGTGTTGGTGAGGATAGCGCCTTCCGGGGGTCGCGAAGAGGTCCTTCGCACGCAGCCGGACGATTGGGGTGATTTTCTGCGTTACCACTATCTGCGATTCGATTTCAGCGACGTGAACGATCCGGGCGTCTATCTCGTCCAGTACGGGGACCAGCAGTCCAACACGTTTGCGATCGACGAAGAAGTGTACGCGCGTCACGTCTGGCAGCCCACCCTGGAGTACTTCCTGCCGGTCCAGATGTGCCACATGCGCGTCAACGATCGGTATCGTGTCTGGCACGGCCTCTGTCATATGGATGATGCGCTGATGGCGCCGGTGGACCTGAATCACTTCGATGGCTACGTGCAGGGGTCTACCACGCTGACGGAGTACGAGCCGCAGGAGCCGGTGCCGGGATTGAACGTGGGCGGCTGGCACGATGCAGGCGACTACGATTTGCGTGTCGAGTCGCAGATTGGGACCGTGCGCGTCCTCTCGCAGATCTACGAAGCGTTCGGCGTCGATTACGATGCGACGACGATCGATCAGGAGCATCACCTGGTCGAGATGCACCTGCCCGACGGCGTCCCGGACATCGTGCAGCAGATCGAGCATGGCGTCCTGAGCGTCTTGGGCGGCTATCGAAGTCTGGGCCGGCTCTATCGGGGCATCATCTGCCCGACGATCCCGCAGTATGTCCTGCTTGGGGATGGTTCGACCATGACTGACAACCGTTTTTACGACCCGAACCTGGAACCCGACGAAACGGACGGCGACTGGTCGGGCAAGCCGGACGATCGGTGGGTCTTCACGGAGGAGAATCCTGCTCGTGAACTCAACGTTGCGGCCGGGCTGGCGGCGGCCGCCAGGGCGCTGAAGGAATGCCGGCCCGCTCTGGCCGACGAGTGTATCGAGGTGGCCCAGGCAATCTACCAGGCCCATCGGGACGTGAACGACAGGCGGGTGGCGAGCCAGAAGATCGAGGTGGCTGCGGAACTGTTCCTCGCGACGAGGCAGCCGGAGTATCTCGACGCCCTGGTCGCCATGCAGCCGGAGATCGTCCGAACCATCGACCGCAACGGCTGGGTGCTCGGACGCGTGATGGAGCACATCGACGATGCGGAATTTCACGTGGCGGTCAGGGGTGCCGTCACAGAATATCGCAGGAGGATCGAGGAACAGGGCAAACAGACGCCGTTCGGCGTGCCATACCGACCCAACATCTGGGGGGCCGGCTGGGGAGTCCAGAGTTTCGGCGTGCCGCAGTTCTTCCTGCACGAAGGCTGGCCCGACGTCTTCGACGCGACGTACCTGCTCAACGCCCTGAACTTCGTCCTGGGCTGTCATCCGGGCCCCAACACCGCCTCCTTTGCCTCCGGAGTAGGCGCCAAATCACTGACCGTTGCCTACGGCGTCAACCGCGCCGACTGGAGCTATATTCCCGGCGGTGTCGGGTCGGGGACCGCGCTGATCCGCCCGGATTTCCCCGAGCTAAAGGAGTGGCCGTTCTTCTGGCAGCAGTCGGAGTACGTGATCGGCGGAGGCGGTTCGAACTTCATGTTCCTCGCTCTGGCGGCGCATCACCTCCTCAACGAGCAGTAGGGGATTTGTCGGCGATCCGTCTCCGGCTTGGGCGTCTCACCGGTCGAACTCGGCGCTGGGCACTTCGCGGACGGCCGGATCGACTTGGAAGTAGTCTTCCGGCTGGAAGCCGAAGGCCCCCGCGATGAGACTGCTGGGGAACGTTTCACACTTGTTGCGGTAGTCGCGGACGTTGCCGTTGAAGAATCGCCGGGCCGCCTGGATGCGGTCCTCCGTGTTGACCAACTCCTTCTGGAGTTCGAGGAAGTTCCGGTCCGCCTTCAGTTGCGGGTAGTTCTCGACGACCAGCATCAGCTTCTGCAAGGCCGCCACCAGTTGGTTTTCATCGACGGCCTGCTGATTTGGACGGCCCTGGCTGGCCATGCACTGCGCCCGCAGTTGCGTGACGCGCTCGAAAATCTCCTTCTCGTGAGCGGCGTAGCCCTTGACCGCGGCGACGAGATTCGGAATCAGCTCATAGCGGCGCTTCAGCTCCGTATCGATGTTGGCCCACGCGTCGCGAATATGGTTGCGCAGAGCGACCAGCGTGTTGTACGTCAGCACTCCGTACAGGATCGGCAGCAGGACGACGGCGGCGAGAACGGCAAACGGCACCCACATAGTCAGCTCCGTGCAAACAGGTATTCGGGCAGCAACGAACGGACCTGGATCAGTCTCTGTAGATTGGGTTCGATCTGCTCGGGTTTCAGCCTGTGGCTGAACGAGACCGCCAAAGCGTCGCGCTCCATTTCGATCGTCAGGTCGCGATGGGCCAGGAGGTACTCGATCATCTTCGCGTTGCACACATCGTATGCGAACTTCTTGTCCTTCGAGCGGACGCAGAACGTGCGGCTGAACTCATGCGACTCGAAATCGATGTCATCGTAGCCGATGGCCTGGGCGATCTTCGAGAAGAACCCTTCCGGCCCGATGGTCAGTTCGGGAAACGACGCCGGCAGGCGCAGCAGGAAGACCGAAAAGTAGTGATGGTGTGTTTCTGTGTGGCCCTTCGAATCGCTGGAATGCGTCTCGTAGTGGTAGTCGAAGACCGTGACGTCGTGGTCCTGGTAGCGGCCGGTCAGGATGTTGAACGCGTAGCGATTGGAGCCTTGGCGGAGTTTGTCGAGGAACTCGAAGCGGCGGGCGAGGTCCCGATCCTTGCCCGGGTCGAGGTGCAGACCCAGCCGGGCCGCCATGGCGAGCATCTGCTCCCGACGCTTCTTGGCGGCCGCATGTCCCATGATCGCCCCGACGATGATCAGGGCAATGACTCCAATGATGACGACAACCTGCATGCCCGGTTTCTCCCGTGCCTCTCGTGGGGTCACTTGTCGACATTCCTGCTACGCACGCGAGGCAGATTACCACATCTGCCGCCCGGTCAAAAGGATATTTGGTTGATTGTACGACGCCATCGGCGGTAGACTGACGCCTTCGATTGAGAAGATGCACAACGGCCGGAAAGGAGCATGAAGCCGATGCCCAAGACCAAGATCATCGCAACGTTGGGACCCGCCAGCGCCAACGCGTCGGTGTTGCGGAAGATGTTCGTAGCGGGGCTCGACGTGGTCCGCCTGAATTTCTCGCACGGCACCCATGCGCAGCATGGCGAGTCCATCGAGCTGGTCTGCCGGCTCAACGCCAGGTACCGCCGTCACATCCGCATCATGCAAGACCTGGAGGGGTTTCGCATCCGGGTGGGGCGGTTCCACGGCAGCAAGACGCGGGAACTGAAGAATCAGTCCGTTGTCTGGCTGACCAACGACGAGACGGCCTCGGGTCACAAGACCATTCCGTTCGACTATGCGGGCGATTTGACTCGAATCAGGCGGGGCCAGCTCATCTTCATCGATGACGGCAATCTGATTTTGCGCGTCAAGGAAAGCTCGGCGACGAGCCTCAAGGCCGTCGTGGTGGAAGGGGGGATTCTGAAGGAGCGCAAGGGAATCAACATGCCCGGCGCCGACCTGGCCTTCGGCGCCATGACGGACAAGGACAAGCGTGATCTGCGCTTCGGCATCGCGCGCCACGTCGATTTCGTCGCGCTGTCGTTCGTACGGAGCGCCGCAGACGTCCGCGAGGTGGCCGAGATCGTCAAGCCGCCCCTGCCAAAGTGCCGCATCGTCGCCAAGATCGAGAATCGCCAGGCCATCGACAATATCGACTCGATCATCGACGCGGCCGACGGCATCATGATCGCACGGGGCGACATGGGCGTGGCCATTCCGATCTACGAGGTCCCCATCGTCCAGAAGCGCATCATCCGCAAGTGCAATGAGGCGGGCAAATTTGTGATCACCGCTACGCAGATGCTCGAGCACATGACCGAGCACAGTCGGCCCACGCGTGCCGAGGTCGCCGACGTGGCGAACGCCATTCTCGATGGAACCGACTACGTCATGCTGTCGGGCGAGACCGCGGCGGGGAAATTTCCGTCCGAGTCGGTCGCCATGATGAACGCGATCATCAAGTTCACCGAGAAGGCCAGGGCCTCCCTGCACTGATCGGCGATCGATGGCGGCCTGCTGTCTATGGCTCCGGCGCGGCGAACGCCGTATCGGCATACTCTCCATCGATCGCCAGCTCGATCATCTGACCTTCGACGATCGCGGTGTAGCTCGATGGTCCGACGCCGTTGTCGCCGAATCGGAGTTCCGGGCTCGAACTCCACCGTGGCAGGTTGCCGTCGGAGCTTTGCATCTGTTCCGTGCCGGCCACAGCGGTCACGATGCCCACGATGGCGACGACGGTGACGATCGACATCGACAGCAGCACGATGGCAGAGGGGATGACCCCGGCCAGTGACCGCTTCCGCACGGTCCGAGAATCCTGCGGCTCGCAGCCGGACCAGAGCCTGTCCCAGGGCGAAAGCGGCGTCACCACGGACTGAGTGCGTGATCGTTGGCTCATGACCGACCCTCCATTTCCTGCTACTTAAACCATACACCATTTTAGAGGCGATGGAGGGTCAAATCCGGGCGAGTCATCTCGCCGAGCTTCACTGCGTTCAGGTCGCCGATACGGCCCTGCACCAGGCTTGGGCCATCAGGGCGGCCCCGGCGAGGGTGGGGTGCACGCCGTCACCGGCCCAGTAGGCCGTCGTCGTCGTTTGCACCGCCTCGTCGAACATCGTCTGGAACGGGATGAACACGGCATCGAACGCGCCCGCGACGCGTTTGGCCGCCGCCCGATAGCCGTCAAAATCGGGGAACCACTTTTCGTTGACCGCGCCGCAACGGAGCACGAACGGCTCGCAGATTACCAGCTTCACGCCCGGGAGTTCTCGTTTGGTTCGTTCGAGAAGGGCGCGATAGTCCCGCTCGTAGACCTCGATGGTGCCATCGTATCGGCCGTCGAGCTTGTGCCAGATGTCGTTGACGCCGATCAGGATGCTGACGACATCGGGTTTCAGGGCGATGCAGTCCTTGTCCCATCGTTCGGCGAGTTGGAACACCTTGTGTCCGCTGATGCCGCGATTGTAGATTGTCAGCTTCGCCTCGGCATGGTTGGCCAGCAGGGCGGCGCCGGCCAAGAGGGCGTAGCCGCTCCCCAACGCTCGGATGTCGTTAGCACTGCCCTCTCGCTGCCGATCGCGCCCGGCGTCCGTAATCGAGTCGCCCTGGAACAGGACGACGTTGCCGGCTTCGATCCGTCCGCCTTTCCTGCCTGTCAGACGCGCCGTCGAGCTGGAGCAGCCTGCCGAAGACAGAAACGATGAGGCGGCCAATGTGACGGCAGTCGTCGCCGCCGTCCTGCCGATGAATTCGCGCCGCGTGGTAGTGCCCTTCGTTGAACCAGATTGCGTCATGTTCTTTCTCCTTATCCATCCCGCCCAGTGTCACCATCCGTTTGCAACCGCGATCGTCGCAGGCAGAAAGCCAGCATGATACCGATCTGTGGATCAGAACGCCAGCGCCTTGACGCGCACATGGGCGGACGTGTCTGTGCGAATTTCGCGACAAGGCCCGTTTTCCACCATGGAGCGCCCTGTGTGGCAGCGGCAGACGGAGCAAGGAGGAGTTTGCCGATGGCTTCGACGGCATGCGTATCACCATCGGCAAGCCTGCGCTTGCCGCTGCCACACGGCTGCCACGATATTTTCACACACATGGGCGGACTCGCTGGTGGACTACCCGATGCGGCGGTCGTAGGCGCGGTAGAGCAGGTCGAGCTCGACGGTTTTGGCGTCGTAGTCGCGCTGGAGCTGCCCGATGTGATCGGGATTCTTGTAGATGTCCGCGTCGCCGAACCGTTCCTTCATCTGTTCGATCTCGTGTTCCAGTTCGACAATCATCTCCTCGATCTGCTCGGCGGAGTATTTGTTGAATCGCTTAAGCTCCTCGGGTGTCGTCGTGCGGGGCTTGTCGTTGTCCGGGCTGCCGGAGGCACGACCTTTGCGCGGTGCGTCCTTGCCGGTCCGTTTGGCCTGCTGCTCGGCCTCGTTGCGTTGGCGAACCAGCGAGGCATAGACCGAGTAGGCAGGCTCGCCGACGACGAATTCGGTCTGGCCCAGGCTCCGATTGCCCAGTTTGTCCGTTCCGACGACCAGGAGCCTGTCGACGACGTGGTCGAGGAAGTAGCGGTCGTGGCTGACCACGACGATCGTCCCTGCGTAATCGTCGAGCGCGGTTTCGAGCATCTCGCGGCTGGCGATGTCGAGGTGGTTGGTGGGCTCGTCCATGACCAGCACATCCGGTTCGGTCAGCACGAGCTTGCAGAGCATCAGGCGATTGCGCTGTCCTCCGCTGAGGTCGCCGCACTGCTTGAACACGTCGTCGCCTGAGAAGAGGAAGGCGCCCAGGCGGCTGCGGACCTGCTCGGACGAGAGGTCCGGCCGGACGCCCCGGGCCTCCTCCAGAACGGTCTTGGCCGGGTCGAGGATATCCCCATGCTGATCGAGGTAGCCCATCCGCAGGCTGGCGCCGACACGAATTGTGCCCGCCGACGGCTCGATCTGACCGAGGGCCAGCTTCACGAGAGTGCTCTTGCCGGTGCCGTTGGGACCGGTGATGCCCAGCCGCTCGCCGCGAAGGATGTCGAAGGTCAGGTCCTCGAACAGTGTCAGATCGCCGAACGACTTGCGCAGGTGCTCGCATCGCAGGACGATGTCGCTGGTGTGAGCGGTCTTGCGGAACGAGAAGCGGATCGTCTTCTGGTCGGTGGGCTTGTCCAGAAAGTCGGGATTCTCTTTGAGCAGGCGCTTCAGGCGGGTCTTGCGGCCTCGGGCGGTGCCGCGCATGCCTTCCTGGTCTTTGTTGCGGGCGATGAAGTCGAGCGTCTTTTCAACCATCTCGACGCGTTTGGCGTGCTCCCGCTCCTGCTGGAGCCGCACGGTCTCCCTGGTCTGCGTATAGGTTCCGTAGCTGCCGTTCCAGACCTCGGCCTTGCGATTCTCCACCTCGACGATCTTGCAGACGACCTTGTCGAGCAGATAGCGGTCGTGGCTGATGACGATCGCGGCCCCCCGATAGGTCGCCAGGAATCGCTCCAGCCACTCGGTGGCCTGGAGGTCGAGGTGGTTGGTGGGCTCATCCAGCAGCAGAAGGTCGGTTTCGAGCATCAGGACCTGGGCCAACCCGAGCCGCGAGAGCTGCCCGCCGCTCAGTGCCGTGGTCCTGGCGTGGTGCAGCTCGGGCTCGAAGCCCATCGCCGCCAGGGTCGCGTTGATGCGAATCTCGTATTCGTAGCCTCCCGCCAGTTCGAAATCGCGGCACAAACGGTCGTACTGGGTCATCTTGGCCTGGAGGGCCGACCCGGCCAGGCTTTCCATCTCCTGGGAAACGGTGTGGATGCTGGCCTGGAGCTTCAGCAGGTGGTCGACGCCGGCGTGCATCTCCTCCATCACGGTCCGCAGGCCGCTGAAGGTGGCTTCCTGAGGCAGGTAGCCGATCCGCAGGCCTTTCTGCCTGATGACGCGTCCCATGTCGGGCTGGACGGCCCCTGTGATGAGCTTGAGAATGGTGCTCTTGCCCGAGCCGTTCGGGCCGACCATGCCGACCTTCTCGCCCGGGTGGAACGCCACGGTCAGTTGGTCGAGCACGACCTCCGATCCGAAGGCTTTATGGATGTCTTGTAGGGTAACGATGGCCATCAATCGCCAATCCAACGGGTCAATGCCGTGCCGTACGCGGCCGACCGGGGCCTGATCTCGCCCCCATTCGGTGGGACGAATCGGTCATCTTATCGGTTTGGAGCCTTCGATTCAAGCGACGAGCGGCCGTTTTACCACGACGGCGGCCTCCGTTCCGGCGGCGCTACATGCGCCCCGGAGCCGCACCGGGGGGGCAAATGGGCCCCCGCGACCCAAAACTTGCTTGCGATGCCGGCCCGAACGTGGTTAACTGCCAATAATCTGCCATTGAAACACGTCTTACGGAGAGTACGGTTGGTCCTGAACCTGCAAACCGAGCACTAACATCGAGTTTGGAGAACCGAGCATGACGCACAAGCAGAAGTTGACACGACGAGAACTCCTGAGGAGTTCGGCCGTTGCGGCCGGAACTCTGGTCCTGACAGGAGCACCCGGGCCTCTCGCATACGCCCAGGGCAGTGACACGATACGGGTCGGCGTAGTCGGTTGCGGCGGACGAGGCTCCGGCGCCGCGCATAACTGCGTCGAGTCCTCCGCCGGCGTGCAGATCGTGGCGCTGGCGGACACCTTCGCCGACCGGATCGAGAAGCTCAAGGGTGACTTCAAAGTGCCCGAGGATCGTTGCTTCGTCGGCCTGGACGCCTACAAGAAGGTGATGGCGCTGGACGACGTCAACCTGGTGATCCTGGCGACGCCTCCGGGCTTCCGGCCCGTCCAACTGGCCGAGGCCATCCGACAGGGCAAGCACGTGTTCATGGAGAAACCCGTGGCGGTTTGCCCCGCGGGCATCAAGATGGTGATCGAGGCCTCCGAGCTGGCCGAGCAGAAGGGCCTCGGTATCGTCGCCGGCACACAGCGGCGCCACCAGAATGAGTACGTCGAGACGATGAAGCGCGTGCTCGACGGCGCGATCGGCGAGATCGTCTCGGCCCAGTGCTACTGGAACATGGGCGGGCTGTGGTGTCACAAACGCCAGGCGAACGAGAGCGACATCGAATGGCAGATTCGCAACTGGCTCTACTTCACGTGGCTGTCGGGCGATCACATCTGCGAGCAGCACGTCCACAACATCGACGTGGTCAACTGGGCCTTCGGCGACGTCCTTCCTGAGACGGCGCACGGCATCGGCGGCCGGCAGTTCCGCACCGGCGAAGAGTACGGCCACATCTTCGACCACTTCGGCGTCGAATTCACCTATCCGAACGACGTGCGGACGATCAGCACGTGCCGTCAGATCGAAGGCACGGCCGGCAATGTCAGCGAGCGCGTCGTAGGCACCAAGGGCTGGACGGATTGCTACAGCCGGATCGAAGGCGAGAACCGGTGGCGCTACCGAGGACCGCGCAGCGACGCCTACGTCCAGGAGCACACCGATCTGATCAAGAGCATTCGCGACGGCAAGCCGCTCAACGAGGGCAAGCGGATCGCCAACAGCACGCTCTGCGCGATCATGGGTCGCGAGTCGGCGTACAGCCGCCAGCAGTTCAAGACATCGTGGTTCACGAGCCGGTGCACGCTGGATCTGCTCCCTGCGGCCGATCTGAAGCTGAGCGATTCCAGGCCGGTGCCTGCGGTGGCGGTCCCCGGCCAGTATGAGCTGCCCGGCTGGACGCAGCAGGGACGTCGGAATCGCGGCTGAT
Source organism: Phycisphaerae bacterium (assembly GCA_012744475.1). Taxonomy (GTDB): domain Bacteria; phylum Planctomycetota; class Phycisphaerae; order Sedimentisphaerales; family Anaerobacaceae; genus Anaerobaca. The sequence continues at coordinate 69,040 of JAAYBV010000063.1, read as the reverse complement.
CCGTATGAGATGAGAACGCCAAGAGATCGAACGAAGGAGATAGCGGATATGGCATCGTCAGATAACGATAAGAGCACATTGAGGAAGAACGCCGCGACGGCCGGTGTGGTGGCGGCGGCCGCCTCGATCGGCCAAATGGCCCACGCGCAGGGCAGCGGCAAGATCAAGGTTGGCCTGCTGGGCTGCGGCGGACGCGGCAACGGCGCCTTGGAGCAGTGCCTCCAGGCCGACCCTGGCATCGAGGTGATCGCGATGGCGGACCTGTTCGAGGGCAAGGTCCGACGGACCCGCGACAACTTCATGAAGAAGGAGCAGTATCAGGGCCGCATCAAGATCGACGACGATCACCTGTACTGGGGCTACGACTGCTACGAGAAACTGGCCAGGTGTGAGGCGGACCTGCTGCTGATGGCGACCGCTCCGGCCTTTCGCGGAAGGCAGATGATGGCGGCGATCAAGGCGGGCAAGCACATCTTCACGGAAAAGCCCGTCGCGACCGATGTCGCCGGCTGCAAGGAGGTCATGGCGGCCTCGAAGCTGGCCAAAGAGAAGGGACTGGCGATCGTCTGCGGCACGCAGCGTCGCCACGAATTCAGCCGCATGGAGCTGATGAAGCGCATTCACGACGGCGCGATCGGCGAGCTGGTCGGCGGCCAGTGCTACTGGTACGGCGGAGGCATCTGGTTCCGCGGCGCCAGCGACGGCATGAGCGAGCTCGACTGGCAGTGTGAGAACTGGTATCACTTCACCTGGCTCTCGGGCGACCAGATCTGCGAACAGCACATCCACAACATCGACGTGCTGAACTGGTGCTTCAACGGCCCGCCCGCCAGGTTCATGGCGGTCGGCGGACGCCAGTGGCGCGACGCCAACCAGGACCAGGTTCGCATCGCCAAGGAAGTCTGCCGCAAGTTCACCGGCGGCGAGGACAACTGGCAGAAGTATAGCGGCGACATCTGGGACCACATCTACGCCGAGTTTGAATATCCCAACGGCGCCCGCTGCCTGAGCTTCAGCGGCCACAGCCCCGGCACCGGCCGCAACGGCGAGAAGATCGTCGGCACCAAGGGCACCAGCGACTGCAACCACAACATCACCGGCCAGAATGCCTGGACCTATCAGGGCGAGAACGTCGACGGGATGCTGCGCGAGCACATCGACCTGATCCAGAGCATTCGCAGCGGCAACGTGCTCAACGAAGGCCAGCGAATTGCCGAGAGCACGCTGACGGCAATTGGGGCGCGGATCGCCGCCTTCACGGGCCAGGAGGTCACCTGGGACTGGCTGATGAACGAGTCGAAGCAGAGCCTCGTTCCGAGTCAGGCGGACCTGATGGCCGGCAAGCCGCTGTACCATGCCGTCGCCACGGGATGCGACCCGTTGGTCTGACGCGGGGCGCGACTGACATCTAAGGCCCGATGAGCCGGACATCGCTCCAGCCGTCGGGCCTTTCTTTTTTGGCGTGTGTGGGAGTCCGGCCATGTCCTTGCTGCTGTGTCTGTTTGGCTTGCTGTCCATTGCATTGGGTGGCAGCGGTGCGCATCCGCTTGCCAACGGAGATGTCCCGGAGACCCTCCGCCCGTTCTTTGCACCGCCTGCGGCGTTCGCGGGCGATTTCGGCGCCTATCGATCTGTCCTGGAGTTCAACGATGGCTCGCGCGTCCGCACGGTTGAGGATTGGCGGCGGAGGCGAGAAGAGATTCTCGCGACATGGCGGGAACTGACCGGTTCCTGGCCTCCGCTGATCGAGAACCCGAAGGTCCAATACCTGGACCAGACGCAGCGAGACGATTTGACCCAACACAAGGTCATCGTCGAGATCGCGCCGGGTGATCAGACTGTGGCTGGTTACCTGCTTGTCCCCAAGGGCCAGGGCCCGTTTCCCGCGGTGCTCGTGGTCTACTACGACGCCGAGACCGGCGCCGGATTAGGCAAGGAGCTGCGCGACTTCGGCTACCAGTTGGCCCGGCGAGGTTTTGTGACTCTGTCGATCGGGACGCCGGCGTTTGCCAGTCTCAATGCCCCATACAAACCGCTCTGGGACGTGCCGGCCGGGCGGCCTCCGCTCCAGCCGCTTTCGGCGCTGGCCTATGTGGCGGCCAACTGCCACACCGCGCTGGCAGATCGCCCCGACGTTGATCCCGACCGAATCGGGATCGTCGGCCATTCGTACGGCGGCAAGTGGGCGATGTTTGCCTCGTGCCTCTATGACAGGTTCGCCTGTGCGGCGTGGTCGGACCCGGGGATTGTCTTCGACGAGACGCGCCCGAACGTGAATTACTGGGAGCCGTGGTATCTCGGCTGGGACGCGAAGGTGCAGCGGCAGCGGGGCGTTGTCAGCGAAGCGAGTCCTCGAACCGGTCCTTACAGGCAGATGGTGGAGACGGGCCGAGACCTGCACGAGTTGCACGCCCTGATGGCGCCGCGTCCATTTCTCGTGTCCGGCGGCGCCGAGGACCCGCCCAAACGCTGGCAGGCTCTCAATCACGCCGTTGAGGTCAACCGACTCCTGGGGCACTCAGATCGCGTCGCAATGACGAACCGGCCTGCGCACGACCCGACCGCCGAGTCCAACGCTCATATCTACATTTTCTTCGAGTGCTTCCTGGCTCCGTAACTACGAGCCGGGAGACGGCGTTCGATGCCGGGCTATTCGTAGGCGTACCACGCGATGCGTTCGTAGATCCAGACGTCCGAATTCTCGAGGATCATCTTGTCCTTCGTCGCCTCATCCGTGGTATAAAAGTGGCGCTGCAGGACGTCGGACCAGAAGCGATAGACCGGGATCGTGTCGGCCGGTTGTTTGCCGGGGGCATGGGCCCAGAACACCTCGCCCTCGTAGGCCCACGTGTAGGCGAACTGGTCGACGAGCTTGTCGCGTTCCCTTTCGCTGATCGTATAGAAGTGCGTGTTCAGAGGCTTGGACCAGAAGCGATAGACCGGGGCGCTGTTCGGCTCGAATCCCGCCGGAAGGGCGTGAAAGGCGACGCCCTCGTACGTCCATTCCTTGGCATGCTTGTCGATCAAGTCCTGCTTTTCCTTCTCATCGGCGGTGTAGAAGTGGCTCGACAAGGCCGGCGACCAGAATCGGTGGACGGTCAGACGCGACGGCGTCCCCGCCCCGGAAACTTCGTACTCCACCGTCAAAGTGGCAGAGCCCAGCGTTACGCGGTGACCGACCCAATCCCACTCGTTGTCGATGTCTATGAAGATGTAGACCTCGCCGTCGGCCCAGAGGTCGGCGAGGACCTCGCGCGGCAGTTCGAATCGAGTGGTCTTCCATTGGCGTCCGCCCGTATCCTCCAGGGTGCCGAGCTGGATCGAGTTGGCGTGGACGATGTCGATTTCGGGGCCCTCGGGGTCATTGGCGTCGACATCCCAGGCGTTGATCGTCAGGTAGGCGGAGAGGATGCCCAAGGCGTCGGAGGGGATGTAGTTTCGGAGCTTGTGTGTCCAACCCCAGTCTTCCAACATGCCCCGGTGGTAGGGAGAATGATCCGCCACCTCGTCCGGAGGCAGGAACCAGGGTTCGTCGAAGTCTCCGTTGGCGGTGTAGTCGAGTGTATTCTTGATGATGGTGGTGCCGGCATTCGCCGCGCCGGCCAGCAACAGCAGACAACCCATTAGACCCAGTACGCGTGCCGCTTTCATCGTATGCTTACCTCCTACCAAGGTTCCGGCAAACAGGGCCGCTATGAGAATTCAGTTTCCCCCTGAAGGCACATCAGGCCGTCCAAACAGCGTGGCCTGCACCGGGACACCGTCACAAACAGGAATCCCCATATACCGAATATTGCCTATTTTACCACAGTGGCAGGTGTTAGTAAAGGGTTCTCTTTGTCGGCGTTTGCAGTGGTGAGTCGCCGGCTTGGGCCGGGCAAAGTCGTCCTGGTGTAAGATATTGGAAATACTGAGGTTATGCGAATTCTGTCGCAGTGCGTGGTGCGTCGTGCCTCTGTCAGAGGTGGGCTGCGATCCGGCCCGATTCCAGATTGCCTGAGGCTTCAGACTTGTGGTCTGTCGATGTCGGGGCACAGGATGGGGATTCGCGTTGACAGGCGGTCAGGACGCCGATAGTCTTGCCGGCGGTCTGGTGGAAGTGGAGTTTCGCATGCGGAAATGCCTCTGGGTCTGTGTCTACGCCAACGCGCTGGTCATCCTCGCCCTGTCCGTTTACGTCTTCGTTCTCCCGGCAGGGACGGTGATGCGCGGCCTCCACGACCCCGGGCTGGACGGCTCGGCCGTGCCGCGTCGCGTCTGGCGCTGGCACCGTGCGCTGTCGCCCAGGTACGCCGAATGGGCCCGCCGCAGGGTGGCGTCGGGAATAGCCGGCCGACTCACCACCAGCGACATCGCCGGCACGGAGTGGCCGCTGTTCGGCTCGGTCTTCTATCTCTGGGCGACCGAAAGCCTGCAACAGGCGTTCGAGCAGAATCCGAGGCTCGCGCCATCGGCGCCGAAGGACTACGCCCGCGATGCGATCGCGGCGGCGACGGCGCTCGTGGCCGACCCGAACCACGCCGGCTGGGTCCGCCAGCACTGGGGCGACAAGTATCTCGAGACCGAGAACCTGTTCTATCGCATGCTGGTGATCAGCGCGCTGACGAGCCACCAGAAGCTGCTCGGCGATGCGAAGTACGAGGACCTTCTGCGATCTCAGGTCGAATCGCTGGCGGCTGAGCTGGACGCCTCGCCTTTCGGGCTTCTGGATGACTATCCCGGCCAGTGTTACCCGGTCGATATCGTCCCGGCCGTCGCGGCGATCCGGCGCGCCGACGCCGTTCTGGGCACGGACCATTCCGCGTTCGTCGCCCGCGCCATTCGGGGCTTTCAGGACACGCGTCTGGACGTGCACACCGGATTGCCCGCCTACGTTGTCAGTTCAAGAACGGGCCAGGCCCTCGACAGCGCCCGGGGCGTCGGACTGTCGTTCATGCTGATCTGGGCGCCGCAGATCTGGCCCGAGACGGCGCGGCTCTGGTACGACAAGTACGAGGGCCGGTTCTGGCAGCGGGGGCGCTGGCTGGCCGGCTTTCGCGAGTATCCCAGAGGGATCGAGGTCGGCTGGTTCGCGATGAACGACGTGGACGCCGGACCGGTGGTCGCTGGGTTCGGAGTCGCCGCCAGCGCGTTCGGCGCCGGCGCTACCCGCGCGATGGGCGACACCGACCGCGCATACGCTCTCGGCGCCGAGGCCATGCTCGCCGCCTGGCCGCTGCCGGATGGGACATTGCTCGTGCCGCGAATGCTCTCGATCTTCTCCGATGCGCCCTATCTCGGCGAGGCCGCGACGCTCTTCGCGCTGACGAGGCGACCGCTCATGCCTGTCCGCAGAGAGGCGCCGCCGTCGGTTCCCTGGATCGTCTATGCGGGTGTCCTTGCCTTTCTGGTCGTCGGCTCCGGCGAGATCGCGGCGTCCCTCTGGGGCGTCCGACGCTGGCGGCGCAATGCGACACGCCGCAACGTGCCGCTGCCGTCGCTCCAGTTCGCTGTTTGGCTGGCGCTGATCCTCGCGGCGATTGTCACCTGGATTACCTTTGCCGCCTGGCTGGGCCTGGTTCTCCTGCTGGCGGCTCAGATGCTGCCTCGTTCGATACGACGTCACGATGTCGAGACAGAGGCATCGAGCCGCCGCCCGCCGATTGAGGGACATCCACGGCGGGGAGGCCGGCTTATCGCTGTCGCAGTCGCCTCGTTGGCGTCACGGGCGTCCGGGCCCCTCGCATTGCCATCTCGATGCTGTAAAGCGACGTGCGTGCGGTGATGAACAGCGTCCTTCGGCCGGGGCCGCCGAACGTGACATTGGACGGGCCCTCGGGCACCTTGATCTCGGCGATCCTCTTGCCGTCGCGGTCGTAGATGGCGACGACGCGGTTGGTCAGGTAGACGTTGCCCCGGCTGTCGATGGTCATGCCGTCGGAGCCTTCGGGTGCGAAGAGCTTCTTGTCCGTGAGCGTGCCGTCGTCGTTGACGGCATAGGCGAAGGTCTTGTCCGCGCCGTGATCGGTGACGTAGAGCGTCTTGCCGTCGGGCGTTCCGATCAGGCCGTTGGGCCGGACCATGTCACTGATGACGCGGATCACCTTGACGCGGTCCGGCGTCAGGTAGTACACGTGCTCGCCGTCCTGCGGCAGGTTGTCGCGGTTGCCGTAGCGCGGGTCACTGAAGTACACGCCGCCCTTCGGATCGATCCACAGGTCGTTGAGGCTGTTGAACGGCTTGCCCTCGTACTTGTCGGCGAGCACGGTCAGCGTCCCGTCGGGCGCGATCGACACCAGACGCCCGGCGTCGCTTTTGCCTTCACACACCAGCAGGTTGCCCGCCTTGTCGAAGTACAGGCCGTTGGCGCCGTTCGAGTTCTCTCGGAACGTGCTGAGCTGTCCGGCCTCGACCGACCACTTGAGGATGCGGTTGTCCGGGATGTCCGTGAAGTAGACGTCGCCCTTGGCGTCCGCCGCCGGACCTTCGGTGAACTGGAAGCCGCCCGCCAGCTTCTTCACCTCTGCTCCCGGCGCGACGACGCCGACGTCCTGCGCGCCGCACGCGCCCGCCGCGACGACCACCAACGCGATTGCCAGTGTCCTTGCCATCATCGGTGCCTCCTTTCGTTTTTGATTGAGTCTACCTCTCGCCTCGCCCGCCAGCAAGGCTCGCCGGGCGAGGCACGTATCTCGTTTCTCGTCGCTCGTATCTCGTTTTGCGAGCGGCGCTCGCGTAGATGCGTCCACGATACCCTCCGGCCTCCAGTCTCCGGCCTTTAGCCTCCCGCCTCGCAAATTGGCTTTGTTTTGCACACTCGGCTTGCCCTCGCACCCGTCTACGCTTCTACGCACCTACGCTCCAACTTCCGGCTGCCGGCGGCCGCAGGATTGGCTTTGCCTTCCCGCCGCGACCCGCATTTTCAGCCCAAAAACGCCGAAATTGGCTTTGTTTCGCACACCTGCCCTGCGGGCCAGGCGTGTCGCTCGTCCCTCCCCTCGGCTTCGCTCGGGGCAGGCTTTGCCCGTCGCTCGCAGCGCGAGCGGGGCCCGCGTAGATGCGTAAAAGCGTCGGAGCGCAGATGCGTTCATGGAACCCTCCAGCCTGGGGCCTCCGGCCTCCAAAGCGCGTATCTCGTTGCTCGTATCTGGTCCCGTCGGGGCGACTCGTGCAGAAGCGTCGGAGCGTAAATGCGTCCATGGCAACCTCCAGCCTCCGGCCCTGTTTCAGATTAGTTCTATGAACATCATACTCGATTTGCCGCCTCCGTCAAGCAAAAACCCCGCCATTTCTTCGAGGCCGTAGATTCCGCCCTCAAACCGGGTCCGCCACTGTGGAAATCGCTAATCCCCCGTCCGGCATCCGCCGATAGAAGAAATAGCGATTACGACAGACACCTTGGATAACAGCAATGGCTGAGTACGCAGAAACGCGTATTTCGCCGATGAAGTCGGGAGAGGTTTGTGGAGGCAAAGTGACATGGCGATCCATTACAGGAACGCAGATGGTGTGTGTTTCGACATCAAAGTCGAAAACGCAGATGTTCCGCGAGATGCCGACTACTGGGGTTGTTGGCTCGTAGCGGAGGAGGCCCAAACGAAACGGTCGCACGCGTACCATGCGATGGTCCGCAAGAACCAGTGCCCCACCAAAGAGGAAGCCGATAGGTTTCTTGAGGGGAACCCTATGCGTTACTTGGAGTCGGCGATACTCGAACGCTACAGCGACGGGGCAACACCTTTGCTCTGGCCAGATGTATCAAGTGGCTGGGTGGTTGTCTAACCCTACTGCCGAACATCTTCAGAGGGGCTGCAGTCGCCGGACAGAGGTGCGCACTTGGGGATTCTGCGCAATCCTTGAGATGCCAGGCTCGGTCCGAGAGCCAGAGAGACAGACAATGGACACAACGCTATGGACATGTCAGCGAAAGAAATCTGGAACGGGGTCGTGATCGGAGGAGCTGGTGGGGCAATTGCAGGTCTCACTGTGTCTCTGGTGAGCTGCATCCACTCGCGCATGCTTGAGGAAATCCACAAGCATCGTATCTACACGTGGCTTGTGAAGAACACGGCCAATGAGCCCGGGAAGGAATATCGTTCGACCAGAGCGATTGCGAGTTGGAACAATCTGACGCAAGACCGTGTTCGCTACATATGCAGCGTCCACAAGAGAATCTATCTCTCCACGGGTCCCAAGGACGATCTGTGGAGTGTCTACGAACGCGGCGACCGAAGCATCTATGAGAAACGCGGCGTGATCTCGGTGTGATTCTCTTCGAAGGTTGCGAATTAGCTGCGGATCTCTGCGCGCAGGTCGGAGTCTATGGGAATCGGACTTTGGCGAGGTAGATGCTGGTTTTTCCCTGGTGGCTGGAGTAGTAGCTGACGTAGAGCAGGTCGTTTCGCCAGAGCAGACCGGGATAGCTGGTGTCGCCGCCGCTGGGCAGGTCGAGCAGGCGGGCCATCGTCTTGTTCTCGACGTCGAGGACAGTCAAGGCGGTGTGGGCGCCGCCCTGGTGCATGCGTCCGGCGGCGATCCAGAGGCCGGAGGGCAGCCGGAGCAGGTCGGGCCCGCCGAAGGCGTTGAACTCGGTCCCGAGGTCGTTCCACTTCCACTGCGTGTAGTCGGGGCAGGCGATTCCGAGCATCGTGCTGCTGGGAGCGTCGCCCGAGTTGTCGCGGCGGACCAGCGCGTAGCACGTGCCGTCGGGGGCGAATCGCAGCGTCGTCTCGTTCGCATAGCCCTTGTCGAACAGCCTCTCGACGAGCGGCTCGTACTTGACCCCGTCGGTGCTGGTCAGCAGCGACAGGTACTGGCCGCCATTGCCGCCGGCGGTATACGACACGCCATAAGCCTTGCCCTCGTGCCAGGTGACGCGCCACAGCCAGCGCCCCGGCTGGCTGACGATCACCGGCTCGGTCCAGGTCGTGCCGTCCTGCGAGAACGACACGAAGCTGCCCGTGGGCGCGGATTCGCCGTCCTGCTTTCGCGGCGCTGCGCCGCCGATCAGCATGAGCCGGCCATCCGGCGTGATCGACAGGTGCGCATCGCGGAAGTCATAGCCCTGGAACGAGATCAGCGCCGCCGAAGTCCAGGCGTCCGCATCGGCCGAACGCAACACGCGAATCCGGCCGTCAGCGGAGACGTGGCCCCGTCCTTCGCGAAAGGCGCAATAGAACTGCTCGCCGAACCAGACCAAATCCGTAAAGGCGTTGTGGGCGGCGTCGTCCCAGATTTTCTTGACTTCGACGACTTCGGTGGCGAAGGGCGCTACGGCCCCCGAGGCGATACTACTGAACAGGGCCACAAATGCTATGATCGTTCGTGTTCTCATGGTGCTGCAATCTCCCCATCCGTTCCGTTGTCAATAGGCGCCTGTGGCGCGCATCTCGATGCAAAACAGTGAATCCGAGGCGGTGATGAAAAGGGTCCGCCGGTCCGGGCCGCCGAAGCAGACGTTGGCGGTCCAACCCTTGTTGACGTCGATCTGCTCGACCTTCTCGCCGTCGGGATTGAACACCGTGACGCCTCGTCCGGTCAGGTAGATGTTGCCCTCGGTGTCGATCGTCATGCCGTCGGAGCCCATCGAGCAGAAGAGCTTCTTGTCCGCGAGCGAGCCATCGGCGTTGATCGCGTATCGGTACGTCTTGCGGTCTCCGATGTCGGCGACGTAGAGCAGCTTGCCGTCGGGGGTGCCGATGATGCCGTTGGGCTGCACGAGGTCGCTGGCGACGCGGACGATGCTCTTGCGGTCCGGCGTGACGTAGTAGACATGCTGGCCGTCCTGCTGCATGGCGGGGTCGCGCTTCCAATAGGGCCGCCTATAGAGCGGGTCGGTGAAGTAGATGCCGCCTTGGGGGTCGATCCACAGGTCATTGGGCCCGTTGAGCAGCTTGTCGTCGAAATCGCGGACAAAGATGGTGACCTTGCCCTGTGGATCGATCATCCACAGCTCGTTGTCCATGTCGGCGCAGGCCCAGAGGTTGCCGTCTTTGTCGAAGAACAGGCCGTTGGACCGGCCGCAGGGCTTCATGAAGTCCGTCAGCTTGCCGTCGACGGACCACTTGAGGATGCGGTCGTTGGGCTGGTCGGTGAAGAAGACGTTGCCCTTGCGGTCGGGAGCGGGGCCTTCGGTGAACTGGAAGCCGTCGGCCAGCAATTTGACCTTGGCGCCGGGGGCGGTGACATCGCTGGCCTTTGCCTTGTTGCTGTCTTTCATGACGGCGACCAGTTCGATCCCATCGGGCCGGCCCAGGTTGCGTGAGTACTTCTTCTCTCGCGCGTCGTTCCAATGCTCGTGGACGCCCAGGCTGGCCGGCCGCACGACGTTGCCGGCGTGGTCGGGATCGTAGAACGTGCCGGAAGGCGGGCTGTCGATTAGCGCCGCCTCATGCAGGTAGTCGTCGGTGCCCGGCATGCAGGAGTACTTCTGGGCGTTGGCCTCCGCCTGAAGGAAATCGAGGCCCACGGAGTCGATGGCGACGGGGTCCTGGCTGGCGAACAGGCTACTGGTCCAGTCGTTGTTGAACGGCGCCGACTGGAAGCGTCGCGGCACCTGCTCGACGTAGTGGATGCCGCCGTAGAGGCCGTCGATGAGATAGAGAACGGTCTTGCCGCCGAGTTCGCTGTGCCTCATCAGGTCCACGAGGTTCCGGTAACGGCCGGTGGCCCGGTCGAAGCTCGTGTGCATGTCGTAGTAGGCCTTTTCGTAAGGCAGGCGGATCAGCGAGCCATAGTGGTTCTTGGCGCAGAGCGTGACGCCGGCGCTGGGGTGGGCCTTGAGATTGGCCAGATTGATGAGGTAGTCGGCCTCGGCGTACGCCTGCGGCACATAGTCCTGTGCGCAGCCTTCGGGATTGCAGCTCCAATGCAGAGGGACCGAAGACGGCCCGGTCTTCGTCCGGCCGGGACCGCCGTGACAGTCAAGGTACGTGACAAGCGGGAACTGCCTGTGCAGCATATCGTAGTACTCTTTGGCGAAGTAGGCGAGGGTGTCACCGACCGCGATGTCCGATTGCCTGACGCCGACGGTTTCCGTCAGTTGCCGCAGCAGCGAGGCGATCATCTGGGGCGACGTGTTCATGTAGTCCACCCAGCTTCGCAGCGCGTAGGTCTGGGGATTCACAGCGTCGGTGGTGCGGATGAAGCCGACGAAGTTGACTTTGACCGTGATCCTCTGGCCCGGCTGGTAACCGACATCGCCCTTGCCCCGGGTCTCGTTGTGATAACGGAACAGCGCGTCCCACGCCGCCTTGTCGGAGGTCTCACCCGTCAGATTGCGAAGGGCCTGGGACATCATTTCGTCGACGGCCGCCTGATTCGTGTGCTCGGGTTGCCAGAGATGACCATCGCCCGGTCCTTTCCAGTCGGTGGCGTCGGGATCGTGCACCCAGACGACCCGCCCGGGGTGAATCCCTCGGGCGACGCCGATGGGCTCATTGGCCGGCTGGGGCTCGGCCAGCAGGGTTCTCTCGGCGGTGATGCTCAGTGTCACCCAGATCGCCGCGACGCTGATGCCTATGGCGGCCAGCGCCAAGGTGTATCGCCTGCCGTGCAGACTCGACCTGGCCTTGCGCAGGGCTGCTACGGAGGCCGCAATGCCGAGCAGCCAAGCGACGAAGCCGGACGCCAGTGGCATCGCCACCCGCTGGCAGGGATACATCGCTCGCGAGGGCTTGGGCACCACGCGGACGAGGAACCAGGCCAGCGCCAGCAGCCCGGTGATCGGTAGCAGCCAGAGCATCCACGGACGTGGGGCATGGGGCTCGATCGGCCTGCCCCTCCTGGGACAATATCTGCGGTCTTTACGACTATCAAAGCGGCAGCGGTGTGGGGCATGCGATGCCATCGACTCAACCTCCCAAAACGTGCGGTCCATCGTCACAGCTCAACTGACCAGCCATTGTACCACTGAATCGCTGTCAAGTCGCGTCTTTTCGGTTGCCCCTCGGCAGGGGAGTGGGGTCGATCAGGCTATTGCGTCGTGCGACGGCTGCCAGTAAGATGGCAGGGAATATCCGTCCGGCACCGTATGAAAAGGATGGGAGGTTGCATGGCATATCAAAAAGGCATCACACGCAGGACCTTTCTACGAGCTACGGCGTCGGCTGTTGCGGTTCCCTATGTCATCACGTCGTCGGCTCTTGGGGCCGGCGGTCGGGCGCCGGCCAGTGAGCGGCTGGTGATGGGAGCTATCGGCTGCGGCGGGCAGGGCACGCGTCACATCGGTGGCGGCATCTGGGTCCAGGGCGGCGGATTCCTCAGCAAACCCGGCGTGCAGGTCGTCGCGGCCTGTGACGTCAATCGCAACAATCTCCACAACGCCAAGAGCATCATCGACACCTACTACGGCAACAACGACTGCGTCGCATACCACAACTTCGAGGACCTGCTGGCCCGCGAGGACATCGACATCATCCTCTGTGCCGCCGGCGACCGCTGGCACACGCCGATTTCCATCGCCGCCGCCAAGGCCGGCAAGGACATCTACTGCGAGAAGCCGATTTCGTTGACGGTCTACGAGGCTCGCGAGCTGGGCCGCACGATGAAGCGGTACGGACGCATCTTCCAGAGCGGCACGCAGCAGCGAAGCTGGTACGAATTCCGTTTTGCGTGCGAACTGGTCCGCAGCGGTTACATCGGCCACGTCAAGCACATCAAGGTCAACGTGGGCGGCCCCCCCGAAGAGTGTCACCTAGCCGCACAGGGCTCGCCGCCGGACTGGCTGGACTACGACCGGTGGCTGGGCCAGGCGCCGTGGCATCCGTTCCATCCCGACATCCTGGGCTGGATGCGGTGGAAGGACTTCTCCGGCGGCGAGATGACCAACTGGGGCCAGCACATGTTCGACATCGCGCAGTGGGCGATGGGGATGGATGAGTCAGGACCGGTCGAGATCATTCCGGCCGACGGCAACGAGTTCAAGGTCCTGACCTATCGCTACGCCAACGGCACGGTGATGACGCGCGAGGGCATCAGCCAGCCGACGCCGGGCGTGCGGTTCGAGGGGACCGAGGGCATGATCGAGGTGACGCGCGAGCAACTGATCACCGAGCCTGACTCGCTACGCCGGCAGACGCTGAAAGCCAACGACGTGCACCTCTACGAGAGCAAGAACCACCCGGACAACTTCCTCGACTGCGTACGGACGCGGAACCGTCCGGCCTGCGATGCCGACGTCGGCTACCGCTCGATCAGCGTCTGTCACCTGGGCAACATCGCCTACTGGCTCGAAAGGCCTTTCCAGTGGGACCCGGCGGCCGAGAGATTCGTCAACGACCGGCAGGCCGATTCGATGCTCCAGCGGGCGATGCGAAGTCCCTGGAGCATATGAAAACGACAAGGAAACACCGTTCTGAAGAAGGAGTACCCATGCGAACTCGACATATTCCCCACGTTTTCGTGGGACTGGCTATCGGCACTCTGTTGGCAGGATCCGCTGCGGCGGCGGAAGGCAAGGTCGGAGAGGGCTTCAAGCTGCATACGCTCAACGCGGATTCGCGGTTTGAGGCGGCGGGGATTCTCGACGTGAATCGGGACGGCAAGTTCGACATCGTCTGCGGCGGGTACTGGTACGAGGCGCCGACCTGGACGAAGCACTTCGTTCGCGAGATCAAGGAGGAAGGGGAGTACCATTACGACTTTGCCAACCTGCCGATGGACGTGGACGGCGACGGCTGGACGGACACCGCCGGGGCCGCCTGGCACGACAAGATGGTCTACTGGGTCCGCAATCCGGGCCAGGCCGGCGGGCCGTGGACGCTGCACCAGGTGGACACGCCGGGCAATATGGAAACCGCGCTGGCCTATGATATCAACGGCGACGGCCAGCTCGATATTTTGCCCAACATTATGAGCGCTGCGGCCTGGTACGAGTACCGCCGCGACGCCTCGGCCCCGCAGGGTGTGCGATGGGACAAGCACGTGCTGCCTCAGGAAGCGGCCGGGCACGGCATTGGCGCCGGAGATGTCAACGTCGATGGTCTGTGCGACATCGTGACGCCGAAAGGCTGGCTCCAACAGAATCCCAACGGCTCGTGGACGTGGCGTCCGGAGTTCGAACTGGGCTATGCCGGCATTCCGATTCTCGTCCACGATGTGGACGCGGATGGGGACTCGGACCTGATCTGGGGCCTGGGCCACAACTATGGCCTGTTCTGGATGGAGCAGAACAAGGACGCACAAGGCAACCGGGCGTGGGCCAAGCACCTGATCGACGATTCGTGGTCTCAGCCGCACTTCAAGCTGCTCGCGGATCTGGACAACGACCGTCGATTGGAGCTGGTCACCGGCAAACGCCATCGCGCCCACAACGGCAACGATCCGGGCGGCAACGATCCCGTCTGCGTCTACTACTATGACTTCGACATCGCGTCGGGCAAGTGGACGCGGCATACCATGCACGAGGGCGGCCGCGTGGGTTTCGGGATCAACACGGCTGCCGCCGACATCGATGGCGACGGCGATATCGACGTCGTCGCTCCCGGCAAGAGCGGCCTGTACCTCCTTGAGAACCTCATCAAGTAGCTGACGACTGACGAAGGACGATTGCCATGTCGAAACCGAAGATCGCGATGATCGGGGCCGGAAGCCTGATTTTCTGCAAGACCCTGGTCATGGATATCCTGGCCACCGAGGCCCTTGGGGGCAGCGAAATCTGTCTGATGAACCGGACGCGGCCCAAGCTGGCCAAGATGGAGGCGTTCGTCAAGAAGGTGATCCGGGAGAACCGTCTGCCCGCCAAAGTCACGGCGACGCTGAATCGCCGCGAGGCCCTCGACGGAGCCGACTACGTGATCAACATGATCCAGATCGGCGGCGTCGAAGCGTTCCGCATGGATTACGAGATTCCGCTGAAGTACGGCGTCGATCAGTGCATCGCCGATTCCATCGGTCCGGGCGGCATCTTCCGCGCGCTGCGGACGATTCCCGTGCTGGCGGACATGGCGGCGGACATGAACGAGCTGTGTCCGGATGCGATCCTGCTGAACTACGCCAATCCGATGGGCGCCAACTGCTCGGCTCTCGGGTGCGTGGCCGACGTGCAGTTCATCGGGCTCTGTCACGGCGTGCAGACCACGCTGGACTTGATCAGCCGCTACGTCAACGTGCCGAAGGAGCAGGTGGATTACGTCTGCGCGGGGATCAACCACATGGCGTGGTTTCTCTCGCTGCGGGACAAGCGCGACGGGCGCGACCTGTACCCGATTCTCAAACGCAACATCGAGAAGCCCGAGTATTACGTCAACGAAAAGGTGCGCTGTGAGGTGATGAGGCACTTCGGCTACTTCATGACCGAGAGCACGGGGCACCTGTCTGAATACGTGCCGTGGTTCCGCGGCAGCAAGAGGGCCCTGGATCTGTACTGCGATCAACCTGATTTCGGCGGGGCCTCCGGCGCCTACTATCACTACTGCAACATGCTGGCGGAGAAGTACAAGAAGGTGGACTACCTCGCGACGGAATCGCCCAGGATCACGCGTCGCAGCGTCGAATATTGTTCGTATATCCTCGAAGCGGCCCAGACAGACCGGCCGTTCCGTCTCAACGGCAACGTCCGCAACGACGGCTACATCACCAATCTGCCGCAGGGCTGCTGCGTCGAGGTCCCGGTTTACGTCGATTCGCAGGGGCTGCACCCCGTGACGATCGGCGAGCTGCCGGTGCAGTGCGCGGCGCTGAACCAGAGCAACGTCACCGTGCAGGAGCTGGCGGTCGAGGCGGCGCTGACGGGGGACCCGGAGCGGGCGATGCAGGCGGTGGCGATGGACCCGCTGACCTCGGCGGTCTGCACGCTGAAGGAAGTCAGGGACATGACCGCCGAGATGCTCGAAGCCGAGCGCAAGTGGCTGCCCGAATTCAAGGGCCGCAAGCTGACGCCGCGACCGACGGTCGAGATCGCCAAAGGGACTGTCGCCGTGGACGTCCCGCTCGACCCGGCCTTAGCCATCGCCAATCGCTTCGGCGAGCTGGCCAAGTGACCGCCAGTTTTCGCCATAGGTCTGTAGCTGTGTGGCAGCCTCAAGCTCGAAGAGCTTGGGGATGGTCTAATGCACGGGGATCTTCCACAGTCAAGGCAGAGCATGATGCCGCCATCCCCAAACGCTGGCGCGTTTGAGGCTGCCACACGGCTTCTCCGCTTGACTCAGAGGCGTCGCTCGAAGCGGTGGTTTCCCGGCGTGACGTCTTCGAGGACGATGAACTTGCCTTCGCGTCGACCCTGAACGGTCCGGCCGTCCATCAGCACCTGCGTGCTGTCGCTGCCCAGGTTGGGCAGGTACACGACGGCGGGCATGTTGGCCGGCGTGGCCACGTTCAGGATGAACGACTGGCCCAGGGTCGCCTCGAAATCCACGCGGATCGTGCCCCGGATCGTGGGCAGATCGAGGCTGCCGCGTGTCAGTGAGCCGACCTGTGGTTTGATTCGCACCCTGGCGAAGCCCGGCTCGACCGGCTCGACACCCATCAGGCAGCGGGGGATGATGTTGGCAGGCACTGCGCCCCAGGCGTGGTTCCAGTCCTGGTTGGGCTTGTACTTGTTGTCCCAGGCTTCGAGCGTGATCGTCGTTCCCACGTTGTAGACCATGTGGGCCCAGCTTCGGTCCGTCTTGCGGTCGGTCATCAGGTGCAGCGCGAAGTCGTCGAGGCCCGCTTCGTAGAGCGCTTCGAGCAGATACTGCGAACCGTAGACGCTGCACACCATGCCGCGACTCTTGACGAATGCCGCGACGGATTCCACATGCTCCGGCGGCACCAGACCAAACGCCAGCGGAAACATGTTCGCGTGCAGCGCGCTGTGCGTGCTGCCTTCCCCATCGACGTAGATGCCTTTGTCCTTATCGAGCAGCTTGTCGTTGAAGGATTGCCTGACCTTCGCTGCGGCCGAGGCGAATTGCGCGGCGTCCTGCTCTTCGTCGATGACCTGAGCGATCCGGCTCATCAGCACGAGCGCCCGATAGTGGAACGCGTTGACGACGGTGTTGATCGGTTTGAATTCGAAGTCGTCGGTTTCGCCGTAACCGCCCTGGAGGCCGAGGATGTTGCCGTGCGGCCAATCCACGATGTCCCGCAGCGTGCCCCGGAAGTGGATCGACGCGAGCACCTCGTCGGTCACCAAGCCGGTCTGCGTGCTGATCAGTCCATCCTCGCGCGCCAGCGCCCGCAGCGTCTTGGCCTTCAGGTCGTCGTAGAAGTGCTCGATCGAGTCGGTGTCGCCTGTATACAGGTAGTCAGCCCAGGCCATCAGCACCGAATGCAGGATCCACTCGGTCGGCCAGGTCGGGTGAGTCATCAGATACTCATGCGTGTAGCGGGCCATTGTGTATTCGCGGTCCACGCAATAGTGGCAGAGCTGATTGATGTAGGCGTCGGCCTCGTAGGGAATCCGCTCGCGGTCGCCGTCGACGTAGACGCCGCAGAAGCTCGTCGCCTTGATGCTGTACCTGCACAGTTCCCACACGTCATTGAGGGTCGGATCGGACGAATGGAAGCGGGAGGCTCCCTCGTCGAACGGATAGTGGACCGCGATCTGGCAGATCGTCGAGGCATCGAGCGCCGAAGGGCTGTTGACCACTTCGCAGTACCGAAACGGCATGACCTCCCCGACGGATTCCGGCATCTTGATCGCCTGCGGACCGGTGTTTCGCTTGTCGGGCGGGATGGTCAGCCTGTACGTGTGAGTCCCTTCTTCGAGTGTCAGCTCAAGTTGCCGGTATCGTCTGGACCCGCCCGGATTGCGGTCGATGCTGTCGGGCTTGGCGTAGACCTCGCCCAGGTGGACCTCGATCTGACGCCCTGCTTCGGGGCTGGTCAAGGTCAGCTCGACGGTGCCGAAGGCGGCCTTGCCGAAGTCGACGAAGTAATACCTATCCGCTTTGGCGACGACCCGGACCGGTTTGACTCTGGTGGTCGCCAGGGGGTAGCGGATGGTCGTGTACGGGCCATCCAGAGGCCCTGTGCGGAACGTCTGGACCTGTGACCAGGGGCTGACGCGATCCTGCTGGTTCCATGTCCGCACACACCAGCAGCACGTTGTGTCCGGCGAGAGGGGCCGGCCGGCATACTCGACGCCGACCGACCGGGAGGACAGGACCTTGCCGCTGTCCCACAGGTCGCCCAAATTCTGTTCGATCTGGTTCATGGAGGAGGAGACGAGAACCTGGTATGCCGTCTGGACGTCGTCCTGGTTCAGCCCAGGTACGATCCACGCAAACTCCGGCCGGGGATCGGCAATCGCTGTCTTCGTCGGTTCACTCGTCAACTCGCACAGGAGCCCCGAAGGCACTGGCGAGGCCGCCGTGAGACTCTGGGGTGCATAGGTAATAAAGGCAAGAAGTGCCGACAGTAGCGTCTTTGGGCATTGTATCCAAGTGTGCGGCCGGTTTGACTCGGTCATGGCGGTCACCTCCAGATTATCTTTGCCGGGAGCGTCTTAAGCGCTGTAGCACGAGAGCACCAGATGACGATAATACCGAAGAGCCTGGATGGCGACAACTTCGGACGGGTGGCAATCTGGGGAGAGCGGTTGCCTGTCAGGGGAAGTTGCCTTATTATCACGTGTTTCGTGCGGCACCGGCCGCGAGTCGAACGGTTCAGGCGGGCTGTGCATCCCCTCGCGACAAGGTGAGGAACGGTGCCTGCCTGACCCTGATTGGAACTGATTCACTGCCTGATGCAGTGTGCAGTGTGAGGTCGTAGATGGATAAATATGTCTGCATACACGGCCATTTCTACCAGCCGCCGCGTGAGAACGCATGGCTGGAGGACGTGGAGCTACAGGATTCGGCCTATCCCTACCATGACTGGAATGCGCGGATCACCGAGGAGTGCTATCGACAGAACGCCGCCTCGCGGATCCTCGGTCCCGATCGCAAAATCGTCGACATCGTCAGCAACTACGAGCGCATGAGCTTCAATTTCGGGCCGACGCTGCTGTCCTGGCTCGAAACCCATGCCCCGGACGTGTACGAGAGCATCCTCCAGGCCGATCGGAACAGCCGGGAACGCTTCTCCGGGCACGGCAGCGCCCTGGCGCAGGCGTACAACCACATGATCCTGCCCCTGTCGAACACCCGCGACAAGCACACGCAGGTCATCTGGGGCATCCAGGATTTCAAGCAGCGGTTCCAGCGGGCCCCGGAAGGCATGTGGCTGGCCGAGACGGCGACGGACCTGCCGTCGCTGGAGGTGCTGGCCGAGCACGGGATCAAGTTCACGATTCTGGCGCCGCGGCAGGCCAAGCGGGTCCGCAAGGTGGGCGCGCGCCGATGGAAGGACGTCAACGAGAACGACCTCGACACGAGCGTTCCCTATATCTGCGTCCTTCCTTCCGGCAGGCAAATCGTGCTGTTCTTCTACAGCGGTCCGGCTTCGCATGACATCGCCTACGGCGGCCTTCTTCACAGCGGCACCAACTTCGCCTCGCGGCTCATCGGCGCATTTCCCTCCGACGGCGATGGCCCGCGTCTGGTGCACGTAGCGACGGACGGGGAATCGTTCGGGCATCACCACCGTCACGGCGACATGGCGCTGGCCTACTGCATTCACCATATCGAGAGCAACAGCCTGGCGAAAATCACGATCTATGGCGAGTACCTGGAGAAGTCTCCGCCGGACCAGGAGGTCGAGATCTGGGAGAACAGCTCCTGGAGCTGCGCGCACGGAGTGGAGCGGTGGAAGAGCAACTGCGGCTGTGCCGCCGACCAGGCCAATTCGGGAAAGCAGCAATGGCGCGCCCCCTTGCGACAGGCCATGGATTGGGTCCGCGACAAGCAGGCGGAGGTGTATCAGGATCGCATGTCAAGATACCACGCCGATCCGTGGAGGCTGCGCAACGAGTACATCGCCGCGATCAACGATCGTTCGCAGGAGAACGTCGAGGACTTCATCACCCAGTCGACCGGACGGGCGCTGCCCCCGGAGGAAAAGGTGATATTCCTCAAGCTCCTGGAGATGCAGCGGCACGCTTTGCTGATGTACACGAGTTGCGGATGGTTCTTCGACAACATCGCCGGGATCGAGACGGTGCAGGTGATGCAGTACGCGGCCCGGTCGATGCAGTTGTGCCAGGAGGTGCAAGGCTGGGACCTCGTGCCGCAGTTCAAGGAGATGCTGCAGCATGCTCCCGCCAACGTTCGGCCGTTTACCAACGGGCGCGAGGTCTATGAGGCCTTTGTCGAACCGGCGCGCATCGACCTGAACCGGGTGGCGGCGCACTTTGCGCTCAGTTCGGTGTTCGAGGAGGCCCGCGAACGGACGACGGAGATCTACTGCTATACGGCCACCGTGGACGGCCTGGACCGGGCAGAGGCCGGCATGCAGGTTCTCACCACCGGCCGGGTGACGATTCGGTCGAACATCACCTTCGAGCGGCATGCGGCCGATCTGGTCGTCTTCTATCTGGGCGATCACAATCTATTCGCCACCGTGCGGGGGCGCATGGATGACAACGAGTTCCATGCGGTCCGTCAGGATCTCAACAAGGCGTTTCGTCGAAGCGACAGCAACGAGGTGATGCGCCTGATGAACGTCGTCTTCGGAGGAAAGAACTACTCGCTGACACACCTGTTCAAAGACCCGCAGCGGCAGATCCTCCACGAGCTTCTGGAGAGCACCTGGGAGGAGATCGAGAGTTCGTTCCGGCACATCTACGAGCACAATTACGCGATCATGCAGATGATCCGCAACATGAACATGCCGCTGCCGAAGGCATTGTCGGCGCCGGCGGAGTTCATCCTGAACGAGGATCTCTGCGCAGAAATCCAGGCCGCGGCGATCGATGTGAATCGTCTGCGCAACCTCGCCGACGAAGCGGAACGCCTGTCGCTGAGCCTGGACAAGGAACGTCTGAGTTTTGAAGGCAGCCACCGGATCAACGACCTGATGGATCAACTGGCCGAACGCAGCGAAGACGTGGACCTGCTCTGCTCGATCGAGGAGAGTCTGGAGATTCTTCGCACGCTGACCTCCACGCTGGATCTGCAGAACGCGCAGAACGTGTTCTTCAACATCGCCAAGCGCAAGTGGCCGGCGATGAAGCGGCGTGCTGCGGCCAACGACGAAGAAGCGGCCAAGTGGGTCGAGCATTTCGGGAACCTGGCGCACCATCTCGGCCTGGCGATTCCTTAGAACGGGTTGATACAGGCCGGACGCAAACCGGGGTGGGTGGATGGGGCGACGCCATTGCCAGTTCTTCAACGACTTCTGACTAATCGACAAACGAGGTTCATGACATGCTCAAACAGCGATCCAGCGGCATCCTGATGCACATCACGTCGGTGCCTTCGGAATTCGGCATCGGCGATTTCGGTCCGGCCACGTATCGTTTCGTCGACTTTCTCAGGCATGCCGGCCAGAACTGCTGGCAGATTCTGCCTTTGAACCACACCACCGCCAGGACGGGACATTCGCCCTACAACTGCTTCTCGGCTTTCGCGGGAAACCCCCTGTTGATCAGTCCGGTCCTGCTGTACCGGGCGGGGTTGCTCCGCCGTGGCGAGATCGCCGGCCCTCCATCGTTTCCGGCCGACAGGGTGGACTTCCCGAAGGTCGAACGATACAAGCGAGAGCTGCTCGAGCGAGCCTTTCAACGGTTCCAAGAACGGCCGCAGCCGGCCGATTATGAGCCGTTCTGTGCGGAGCATCAAGCGTGGCTGGAGCCCTTCGCCTCGTTCGTCGCGATCAAGAGGCATTTCAAGGGGCGACCCTGGTGCGACTGGCCGGCGGCCCTGAGGGACAGACGGACCAGGGCACTGGATGCAATCAAGGCCGATCTGGCCGAAGCGATCGAACGAGAGCGATTTCTTCAGTATGCGTTCTATCGACAATACCTCGATCTGCAGCGCTACGCGCACGAGCAGGGCGTACAGGTGATCGGGGACCTGCCCATCTATGTCGCCTACGACAGCGCCGACGTCTGGTCGAACCCCGAGGTGTTCAAACTCAGAGCCGACAAGAAGCCGAAGTTCATCGGCGGGGTGCCCCCGGATTATTTCAGCAAGACCGGTCAGTTGTGGGGCAACCCGGTGTACGACTGGGACTTTTCCGAGCGGACCGGATTCGCGTGGTGGATGCAGCGGATCCGGCACAATCTCCTGCTGTTCGACCTGGTGCGGATCGACCATTTCCGTGGACTGGTAGCGTACTGGGAGGTGCCTGCCGGCCACAAGACGGCCGCGCGCGGCAAGTGGGTCAAGGCGCCGAGCGAGAGTTTCTTCGGCACGCTGTTCCGGCAGATTCCGTTCGCAGCGATTTTCGCGGAAGACCTTGGCCACATCACGCCCGACGTGCGTGAAACGGTTGCCAAGTACGAGTTCCCGTGCATGCGGGTGCTGCAATTTGCCTTCAGCGGTGATCCGAAGCGCAACATTCACATGCCGCACAACCACATTCCCAACGCGATCGTCTACACCGGGACACACGACAACAATACGACGCGCGGCTGGTTTGACCACGAAATGGACGGGGCTCGGCGCAAACGTCTCTCCGAGTATCTTGGCCACAAGTCCGGGGCCAAGGAGATCTCCTGGGAACTGATGCGGCTGGCGATGGCCTCCATTGCCAAGCTGGCGATCGTCCCGATGCAGGATGTCCTGTCGTTGGGCGCCTCGGCCCGAATGAACTACCCCGCCAAGGCGACAGGCAACTGGCTTTGGCGGATGCGCGACGGCCGGCTCAATGCGCACCTGGCGGCGAGACTGAAAGACCTGACGGAAACCTACGGTCGCCTGTAGGCCCGACAGGGCCGCGGCAGGCACGCAGTCCCGTTATGGAGCCGACGGGCTGTCGGTTGGGAGTTCTGCGTCCCGTACCTTCCGGAAGACCACCACTCCCAGAGGCGGCAGGGTGACGGACAGCGTGTGGTCGAAGTTCCCGTAGAAGGACGCCGCCGAGGCCTCGACGCCGCCCATGTTGCCCAGACCGCTGCCGCCGTACTCCGCCGCATCGCTGTTGAGGATCTCTTCCCAGAAGCCGCCCTCGGCCACGCCAACCCGGTAGTTGTAGCGCGGAACGGGCGTGTAGTTGCAGATCACCGCCAGGATGGAGCGGCCCGCCTTGTCCTTGCGCAGGTAGCTGATGACGCTGTTGTCCGCGTCGTGGAAGTCGATCCAGGCGAAGCCGTCCCGGTGGAAATCGGTCTCGAACAGCGCCGGCTCGCTGCGGTAGAGATGGTTCAGGTCGCGCACCCATTTCTGAAGGCCCTGATGGGACTCCTCCTCGGTCAGGTGCCAATCGAGACTGTGCAGGTGACTCCATTCCCGATGCTGGCCGAACTCGTCTCCCATGAACAGTAGCTTCTTGCCGGGATGGGTATACATGTACCCGAAGAGCAGGCGAAGATTGGCGCGCTTCTGCCAGGGGTCGCCGGGCATCTTTCCGTAGAGAGAGCCTTTGCCGTGCACGACCTCGTCGTGCGACAGCGGCAGCGCGAAGTTCTCCGAGAAGGCGTACCAGATCGAGAAAGTCAACTTGTCCTGGTGGTACTTGCGGTAGATGGCGTCCTGGCTGAAGTACTCGAGCGTGTCGTGCATCCAGCCCATGTTCCATTTCATGCCGAAGCCGAGCCCGCCGGTGACGGTGGGGCGCGTCACCATCGGCCAGGCCGTGGACTCCTCCGCGATCGTCTGAACGTGGGGGAAGTCCCGGTAGACCATCTCGTTGAACCGGCGCAGAAAGGCGATGGCCTCGAGGTTCTCACGCCCGCCTTGCTCGTTGGGGATCCATTCGCCTTCCTTGCGGGAGTAGTCGAGGTAGAGCATCGAAGCGACCGCGTCGACGCGCAGCGCATCGGCATGGTACCGATCGAGCCAGAACATGGCGCTGCTGATCAGGTAGGCACGGACCTCGTGGCGTCCGTAGTTGAAGATCCCGCTCGTCCAGTCCGGGTGAAAACCGAGCCTTGGGTCGGCGTGTTCGTAGAGGTGCGTTCCGTCGAAGTACGACAGGCCGTACTCGTCGGTCGGAAAGTGCGACGGGACCCAGTCCAGGATCACCCCGATGTCGTTCTGGTGGAGGTGGTCGATCAGGTACATCAGGTCCTGGCAGCAACCGTAACGCCGGCTTGGGGCAAAGTAACCGCCCGTCTGGTATCCCCACGAGGGGTAGAACGGGTGCTCCATCACCGGAAGAAACTCAACGTGGGTGAACCCCATCTGCTTGACGTATTGCGCCAGCATCGGGGCGATCTCGCGATAGCTCAGCAGACGGTCGGGTTCGCTCGGATCGCGGCGCCACGAGCCCAGGTGGACCTCATAGATGCTGTAGGGCGCGTCGAGCGCGTTTCGCTCCTGCCGTTTCGCCATCCAGTCGCTGTCGCCCCAGTCGTATTGAAGGTCCCAGACCACCGAGGCCGTGTTGGGGGGCAGTTCCCAGAAGAAGGCGTAGGGATCGCCTTTGTCCACCCAGTAGTGATTGTGCCGCGATACGATGTGGTACTTGTAGATCGTCCCCTTTCCGATTCCTGGGATGAAGCCCTCCCAGATGCCCGAATCGTCCCACCGGGCGGTCAGTCGATGCGCCGCCCAATCCCAGCCGTTGAAATCGCCGATCACCGAAACGCTCACGGCGTTCGGCGCCCACACCGCAAAAAAGACGCCTTTGACGCCGTCGTGTTCGACGAGGTGGGCGCCCAGCTTGTCATAGAGCCGAAAGTGGTTTCCCTCTTTGAACAGATAGATGTCGTGGTCCGTCAACAGGGTGAAGCCTGTCAAGACCTGGCTCTTCTCGTCCATAAGACCTCTCTGAATTCGCTGTCCGGCGGACGTCATCCCACCGGGCGTCCCGAACAGCGGATCACGAATCAGAAGCAGTACATCCCTTGAGTATCTGCACAATGCCACGTGCCGGTATCATCAGCCATTCCGGACGATTATTCAACTCGTAACCCAGTTCGTAGACTGCTTTTTCGAGCAGGAACGTGTCGAGCAGAAGGGCGAAGTCATCCTTATCGGACGGCACGAAGTCGGCGTCGGCCACCTTCTGGCGATAGGCATGGAGGAAGGCCCCGGCGGTGTGGGTGTACCACAGGTTGGCCCAGGGTTCGAGGTACTCGATGTCGGCGCCCTGTCGAGCAGCGACGCAACCGTGATGGGAGTCCCCTGGCCGGTTTGCCAGTCGATAGCGCCGGCATAAGCCGGAAGGTTTGCGAAGTCCGTGTGCTCCGTCAGGTTCTGCAACAGCTCCGCCTCCGGATTGACGCCCTCCTCCAGCCGGCGGTATAGCTTGAGAGAGAACGTCCGGTCGTAGACGATCGACGTATTGCTCTGTTCGGTCTTCAGGACGCCAGAGAGTTGGGGAAGGGCCCCGTCGGCCGGCATCGCGGAGAACCTGCCTCCTCGCCGCCCGATGAGCCGGCCGGACTTCGTCCTGAGGCTGCGCCGTCGTACGACAATGTCCAGCAGCGCCAGGCGAAAGAACTCATCGTGGATCGCTTCATAGACGATGCCTTCTTCGTTCCTGCCCGTAAAATGTGCGATGATTCCTTCCGGCGATTCCTTCATGATCTTCATCTGGGCCTCTCGCAGGAGCCGCTTGAAGTTGCTCAACGTGCCGTAGTCCGGATGGATGTCGAGGTAATCGGCGATGTCATAGCCGTCGTCGTTGCTGTCGTGGAACGACTTGATGTGCAGTTCGTAGACGACGGCGTCCTTATACCAGAGCGAATCGGATGCCTTTTCTCTTGCCTGGCGCACGGGCGACGGCTCCTGTCAGACGGAAGGCTCGACGTCGATCTCCCGCCGCAACGCGCGTCGCAGATGCAGGATGCAGGCGGGCATCACGTCGGGGTCAAGCTCGATGTGGTTGCTCGGTCCCTGCCAGACATACGTATTGCCTGTCAGGGCGTCGTCCATCAGGTAGGACTGGTGCGGGTCGAGGCCCAGGGTATCCAGCGGCAGTTGCACCCGGCCCGACTGCGTGTGGTGCGGATCGAGGTTCACGATGACCACCGTGACATCGCCCGCCTCATCGCCGGTCTTGCCGTAACACAGCAGGTTCTCGTTCCGGACCTCGTACAAGCGGATGTTGCGAAATTGCTGGAGGCTGGGATTGGCCCGGCGAATGCGGTTGAGACGCGCGACGACCTCGCGGATGTTGCCTTCGCGATTCCAGTCCCACCTCCTGATCTCGTACTTCTCCGAATCGAGATACTCCTCTGCTCCCTCGATGGCTTCGGTGACGCACAGTTCGAAGGCGGGGCCGTAGATGCCGTAGCTGGACGACAGCGTCGCGGCCAGAACCAGGCGAATGATAAACGCCGCCCGGCCGCCGTATTGGAGGTACTGCGGCAGGATGTCGGGGGTGTTGGGCCAGAAGTTCGGACGCATGTACTCGGCGACCTCGGTCTGCGTCAGCTCCCGGATGTAGTGCTCCAGCTCCCATTTCGTATTGCGCCACGCGAAGTAGGTATACGATTGGTTGAAGCCGACCTTCGCCAGACGCTGCATGACCTTGGGCCGCGTGAACGCCTCCGCCAGGAACAGGACGTCGGGGTGGCGCCGGCGGACCTCGTCGATCAGCCACTGCCAGAAACCGAACGGCTTGGTGTGCGGGTTGTCCGCGCGAAAAATCCGCACGCCCTGGTCGATCCAGAAGAGCACGACGTCGCGCAGCTCCTCCCAGAGCGTTCTCCAGTGCGGCGTCTCGAAGTCCAGCGGAATGATGTCCTCATATCTCTTCGGCGGGTTCTCGGCGAACTGCACGGTTCCATCCGGCCGCCGGCGAAACCACTCCGGATGGGATTGCACATAGGGATGGTCGGGCGAGCATTGAAAGGCCAGGTCCATGGCGATTTCCAGTCCGTGCTCGCCGGCCTTCTCGACCAGGCGGCGAAAGCTGCTCAGCGTTCCCAATTCGCCCGCGACGGCGGTGTGGCCTCCTTCGGCGCTGCCGATGGCCCACGGGCAGCCGGGGTCCGCTGACGTGCAGGTGGTGGCGTTGTTGCGGCCTTTGCGATGCGTTTGTCCGATCGGATGGATCGGAGGCAGGTATAGCACGTCGAACCCCATCTGCGCGATCTCCGGCAGGAGCCGCTCGCAGTCGCGGAAGGTCCCGTGCCGGCCGCCTCTGCCGAACGAACGGGGAAACAGTTCGTACCATGCGCTGAACACCGCTTTCGGCCGGTCCACGATGACCGCCAATTCCTTGTCGTACACGCTGGCGAGCGATCGGTCAGGGTACCGGGCCACCAGCGCGGTCAGTTCGTCGCTCAGCGCAATCCGGACCGCCGTGCAGACTTGTCTGGCCGAACGCAGACGCCGGATCTGCTTCTTGATCGCTTCGGCATCGGATCGGCCGGCTCGTTTCGCCATGGCCCGGAGCATCTCGATACCGATCCGCAATTCGACTGCGACGTCCTGATTCGTTTCCGCTCGTCTGGCCAGACTTGCCTGCCACGTTGCGAAGGGGTCCACCCAGCCGCGAACCGTGTAGAGATAATCGCCCAGTTGGGTGACCGCGAAACCTGCCACCCACTCGTCGTTGACCCGATGAGTCATCGGTTGGACGGTCCAGGATTCCTGGCCAGGACCCCGGTACAACAGTTCGACGCGGATGCGGTCGTGCCCATCGGCGAAGACATCCGCCCGCACGGCCACGGTCTCGCCGAGCGACCGCTTGATTGCGAAGCGTCCTTCATCGACCTGCGGACGCACGCTGTCGATCACCACGCGTCTTCTGCCGTCACGGTCTACGATCATCGTCACACACGAAGAGGCGTTTGGGTTCGGTCGATGTCGGTTCACGCTGGAGATTCCTGATTCGTTGTTATGGGCGATGCTCAGTATAGGAGAAGGTCCGGGCGAATGCAACCCTTCCGTCGCGAGTGGACGCCGATGTCACCCTGGCGTGAGATCTCCGCGTACGAACCGACGGCACGCGGAACGCGATGTGTGGCTGGGCAACCTGGGGATTCTGTGGCTGCCGGTTGCACAGAAGTGCTTGTGTGGGTACAAAGAAGGCGCCGGGGCCTTCGTCACAAACACAGACAGCGGCCACACGTGGCATGGACGCAGCATTTCACGACGGCTCGTGCCGCCGCGGGTCCGAACCACCTCGCATGGGATACGGGAGCAGACAAATGGGAACTTGGATATCGATGGATCGAACCGCCGTGGGGTCTGTGGGTTTTATCCTGCTGGTGCTGGGCTTGATCGCTCCGGGCCGCGCGACGGAAGCCGAAGTGCGCTTCGAGCCGCGCCAGAAGCCGCGAGTCATCGTGCTGACGGATATCACCAACGAGCCGGACGACGAGCAATCGATGGTCCGTTTCCTCGTGTACTCGAACGAGTTCGACGTGGAGGGCATGATTGCGACGACATCGGTCTGGTTACGCGACAAAGTGCGGCCCGACAAGATTCGCGAGCGCGTCGAGGCTTTCGGGAAGGTGCGCGAGAACCTGCTTCGCCATGCGTCGGGGTATCCCCCCGCCGAGCATCTCCGCAGTGTCACCAAGTCGGGCCGGCCCGTCTTCGGCATGGAAGGCGTAGGGCCGGGTTGCAGTTCCGAAGGCTCGCGTCACATCGTCGAGGTGGTGGATCGGCCCGACCCGCGGCCGGTCTGGATCAGCGTCTGGGGAGGGGCCAACTGCCTGGCGCAGGCCCTGTGGGACGTGAAAAGCGAGCGCTCCGAGGCAGACCTGAATGCCTTTGTGTCGAAGCTTCGCGTATACACGATCTCCGATCAGGACGACTCCGGCCGCTGGCTGCGCGCGACGTTTCCGACGCTGTTCTACATCGTCACGCCGAGCACGGTCGACTATCGCGAGTACTACAAGGCGACGTGGACCGGCATATCGGGCGACCGCCGGTACCGGAACGGGCCGATGCACGCGTTCGATCTGGTGGACAACCCCTGGCTGGAAGAGAACATCATCCATGGCCACGGTCCTCTCGGCGCCCTCTATCCACGCCTGGAGTACATCATGGAAGGGGATACGCCGTCCTTCTTCAACCTGATCGGCAACGGATTGGGCGGCGACGTCAGTCCCGCGTACGGCGGATGGGGTGGGCGCTACGTGCTGTACGCCTGCTACGGCGAAACGCGCCCCATCTGGACCAACGCCGAAGGTTGTCAGGATACGGTTGTCGCGGACAACGGGGTTTCCTATACGACGGCTCAGGCCACGATCTGGCGGTGGCGCCGGGCGTATCAGCACGACTTCGCGGCCCGGATGGACTGGTGTGTGGCGGATCGCTTCGAGAGGGCCAACCACAACCCGGTGGTCGTGGTTGCCGGCGACGAGAGCAAGGCGGTCGTACACATGGTCGTCCGTCCGGGGCAGAGCGTGTTGCTCGATGCGGCGGGAACGCACGATCCCGACGGAGATGCCTTGGCGTATCGCTGGTTCGTATACGAAGAGGCCGGCACTCACCGGGGGCCTGTGGAGATCGAAAAGTACGCAACGCCTCAGGCTCGCCTGGTCGTTCCAAACGCAAGCTCGCCCCGGACGATTCACGTCATCCTGGAGGTGGTGGACGACGGGCAGCCGAGTCTATACAGTTACCGCCGGATGATCGTACAAGTCCAGCCATAGGTTGATGCGTCTGCACGCTTGCCTTGTCAGCGTCTGCGGTCTCTGCTATACTCCGGTTTTGCTCCGAAGGATGAGAAACAGAGGCATGGGCAGACTCAGGGATGTACTACGGCTCTTCGTTCCGGGCGCAACCGCTTTTCTCGTGGGCGGCTGCGTCACGGCCTTCGGATTGGTCGCGACGCGGCTGGCAAGCAGCAGCCTGGGGACATCGCTGTATACGTGGACCTCGGTCTTCGGCGTCCTTCTGGCGGGACTGGTCTTGGGCGGCTATCTCGGCGGTCGCTTCGCCGACCGCTTCCACGTCCGGCGGACTCTGGCGGTTCTGTTCGGTTTGTCTTCTGCTGCGTGCGTCGCCGCCATCGTGCTCAACAACCTGGCAAACCACTGGTTGTGGCCTTGGCAAGTGAGTTGGCCCTGTCACGTTCTCCTGCACGTTTCCGCGGTGTTCCTCATTCCGTCGCTGCTTCTGGGCGCTGTCATCCCGGTCATCGCGAAGATGGCGCTGAACGCCGGGCCGACCCTCGGTCGTGCGGCAGGGGTCCTCTGTGCGTGGGGTGCCGCCGGCAGCATCGTCGGAATGTCTCTGACGGCATTCTACCTGGTTCCCAGCTATGGCTGCACCGCGATCGTTTGGCTCATCGGCGCCGCCCTGCTGGGCATGGCGCTGCTCTACTGGACCAGTTGCTGGGCGCTGTGCCTGTGGGCAATGGTGTTCGCAACGCTGGGGGTGATGGGTATGGGACCCGCGGAGTGGGCGCGCGAGGCCGGCGTGGGCGTCTGTCTTCGCGAGGCGCGCGATCCGAACGTGATCTACGAGGACGAGACACCATACGGTCATATCGCTGTCCGGCGGATGTCCGATCGGCCCAACCGACGGTCGCTTCTGCGCGACAGGATCGGCGGCACCGAGTTCGTGATCGGCGAGGTCACGCGACTACACGATTTTCACACGAACGTCTTCGCGGCTCTGACACACGGTGTGGCAGAGGGCAAGAGCGTGCCGTCGATGCTGGTCCTGGGCAGTGGAGGTTATGCCTTCCCGCAGTATATCGCGACGGTCTGGCCCGAGGCTCGGGTGCACGTCGTCGAGATCGACGCGGGCGTTACCGGCGCAGCGCGACAGGTCCTCGACTTGAAAGAGGGGATGGGGATCGAGGCCGTCCACATGGACGTGCGTTACGGTGTGGAGCAGTTGGCGCGCGAACGGGACGCAGGCCAGTCGCCGAGGTCGTATGACTTCATTTTCGCCGATGCGGTCGGCAGCGAGTCTGTCCCGTTCCAGTTGGTGACGCAGGAGTTCAACGAGAAGGTTGCCGGCCTTCTGGCCGAGGACGGTGCATACATGCTGGCCTTGGTCGATACGTGCGAAGGCGGCCGCCTTCTGGGCGCCCTGGTCGGCACGCTGCGGCAGACATTCTCGCATGTCGAGGTCATTGGAGAACCGCCGAGCCGGCAGTCGGCTTTGAGTTCCTTTGTGGTTTTTGCGGCGCAGCATGCATGTGATGCAAGACGGTTGCTGGAGGGCTTCGACCGACACATGACATTCCGGCTGCTCGACGAGTCGGATGTCACACGCATTCACGCGGGAAGTTCCCACCTGGTGCTGACCGATGACTACGCACCGGTGGAGGATCTCGTGGCCCCTGTCGTCCGGCAGGGTGCCCGGTGGCGACTGGCCCGTCGATGTCTTCGAGAGGCCGAACAGCTTTGGGCGCAGCGGCACTATGGCCAGAGCGCACAGCGATATCAACGAGCCGCCCAACTCGATGCGTCCGTGGCGATCGAGGCCTGGAGCCGGGTCGGTGCCGTCAGACTGGCTCAGGACGACTGGGCGGGGGCCATCGAGGCCTTCCAAAACGCGGTCGCCGGCGGGGAGAATGCCGGGCCGCAGAAAATGGCGCTTGCTTCCGCCCACCGGAATCTGGCCATCGCACTACAGAAGACGGGCAGAAGAGCGGAGGCCCGAGTGCACCTGACCGAGGCGGCGAAGTGGTTTCGCATCGATCTGGAGCGAAACCCGAACTCTGTTGTTTCGTGGGATCGGCTCGGCGACGTGCTGGCACGGGCCGGCGACCTCAAAGGAGCTTGCGAGGCCTTCGACCGGGCAACGGTCCTGGAGCCGAAGAACCTTGCCCATTACGAGAGGCTGGCCAAGTTGCTGGAGGACCAGCATCGCTATGAGGAGGCGATTTCTGTGGTTCGCAGACACATCGCGCTTCTGAAGGAACTCGGCCGACGCGACGTCGCACTCCAGATGGGGCAGTACGTCGATTTTCTCGAGTACCAGAAGGTCAAGCAGCGGCATCCGTGACACCTACGGTCGCGACAGCCTTTCGAATGTCAGTGAATTCGTCTCGCCATACGTTTCGTCGGTCGACAATTCCGATGCAGAGCCATCAGGCATCTGGAGCTGATAGGTGCTGAAGTTCGTCCACTGCACCTGCCAGACATTGTCGGCAGGCGACATGGGGCCGGAGAACGTGTCTGTGCTGGTGCCTTCGAGAATCGCCTCGGCCATCCCGACGCGTACGTGACGCATGACAATCTTGACGATCACCTCGTTCGTCTTCGGATTGCAGTAGACGGACCACGGTCCGGGTTCGAAAAGTCCTTCGCCGCCTCCCTGGGTGGGAAGCGTCTCGCTCTTGCCCGGCGTGACGCGGACCCGGCCGAGACTGATGACCGCCGAGGAGATGCGCCCATCCCGCTCGATGACGAACTCCCATCCGTCGCGGTCCGCTTTCCACGTGCCCGCCAGCGCCGCCGGGAACTTGCCTCCGCCTTCCACCACGACGCTTTGGCCGTCCGGAGGCCGCGCGGAAGGGGTATGGCAGCCCATCGGCAGGACAGCCACGACCAGACAGGCGATGGTGCTCGCAGTGCGTCTCATGTGCTCAATCCTCCTGAAGGGACCAGCGGAAAACCATCCCGACCATACCACGCAGACCCAGGGCAGGCAAGCGCAAAAGAAGAGGGCAAGCCCACTGATGGGACTTGCCCTCGTTGTACGTTCCAGGGCATCGAACCGACGCTCACCGTGCTCCATCGGATCGACGCGACATAAGTAAGAGCAGTGGCGCTACGGCACCAGGCTTCCGCCACAATCGCCCCGGACGCCCGGGCCTTTCGGCGCTTCCTTGATCAGCCAGTTGGCCACGAGACGATTCAGGTCTGTCGTACCGACGCGGTAGAAGCCGGTCGCTTCGCTGCCCTCCTTATCACGGGCGAAGTCGGCACAGATGCCGTTTTCGATCGACGCGATTCCCGGACCGAAGGGCGGCTCCTTGACCTGCCAAGCGGCCACCAGGACGTTGAGGTCCTGCGGGCCGACATAAGAGTAGCCGGTGCTCGCATTGCCCTCGGCTACGCCGTCGGCGTCACCGTGACACTGTCTCGGATAGGCCCAGCAGACCGGCTTGCCCACGGCGACCCATTCGGCGTAATCGGGATGGCTCGGCGCCAGCAGCTCGTTCTCGGGTACGACGGTCATGGCCGAGGCCTGGAGCATATCGACTGTCGCTGCCACGTCCGGGTCCGTCAGAACGACGCCGCCGCGAACCTCGTTCAGGCTCACGGTCACGTTGGCGGTGGTGCTGAGGGTCAGCCTGCAAAGCGTGCCGCTGGTGCCAGGGGCGTTGGGGGAGTTGTCTGCGGCGGGATAGTACAGGGCGCCCATCTCGATCGTGATGCCGTCGGTGCCCAGTCCGCCCAGCGCGCCGGGATCGCACGGATCCGCGACGGGGGTGTAGTTGCTCACGTCCCATGTGGCGACTTCACCCGTATCGGCGTCGACAGTGATGTAGCGGCCGAAGTTCGCAGGGAAGATGCCATAGCCGGGGTTCTCTGCGGTGCTTTCGCCCCGGATGAAATCGGAGATTCCGATGATCGTCCCGGCGTCCACCATGATGTCCAGGGCAAAGGCCCGGACGATCTCCCCATCCGTCTCGTACTTGATCGCCGCCGTATTGTCGTTGGGCTCGACGATGATCCTCACGGCCCCCAAGGCCGGGCTGCCAAGCACCAGCACAGCCAGCAACAAACTCAGCCTCTTCATGACCAAACCTTCCTTTCTCTTCTCTTCTTCTTCGCGGGCCAACGCCGCCCGCTCCACCTTGGTTTTGTTTCGTCTGCTTCTGCTCTTCTCTTCTCTTCTCTCTTCTTCGTGGTTCCGCTGATGGCGGCATTTCTGAGGCAGACCAATAACCCAAGCGGCCACGGATGTGGCGATCCTGCTCGCGGGAAAAGCCGGCAACAGAAGTGCTCTACGTCCCTCTGCTCCTCCCTTCCCGCCGCTTGACGGAACGGTCTGTTCCCATCGGTGCCGGTCCATCAGACCTGGAAAACCTACCGTAGCGTACCAGAAAGGGCCATCCAAATCAAGATCAAAACCAAAAAAGCGGACGTTCCTGCCCTGGAGCCCGGGAGCGGATCGAGGGCCCGTCCGCGGGCATACCGAGGGCGATTTCGCCATCTGCGACTGTACGCAGAAGGGACCCTGTGGTATGCTGAGAACATGCGTAATTTCTTGAAGGGGCGGCTCTTACCTGTCCGGATCTGCCTCATAGCCTGCATGATGGGCCTGCTCGCGGTCGGAATCGCCACGATCTATGTGGTGGGCCACCCCGACGAACCCAGCCCGGCCAGCGATGCGGCCGAGCTGGCCAGCTATTGGAAGAAGCAACTGGTTTTCGCTGTGGTCGGCGCGGCCGGATTCGTCGCCGCCAATCTGGTCAACTATCGGCGCCTCGGGGCGGTCAGCCACTGGATCTACCTGGCGACCGTGCTGCTGCTGGCGGTGATCCTGCTGGGCAAGTACGTGTCGCTGCCGTTCGTGCCCCTGCGCGGGGGGGCCCACCGCTGGATCGTGTTGAGGATCGGCTCTCACTCCCTGCCGGCGATTCAGCCCTCGGAGTTCTGCAAGCTCGCCTACATTCTGGCCCTGGCGTGGTATCTGCGTTTTCGGAGCAATTACAGCCGGTTCAGCGCTCTTCTGGGTCCGTTTGCGGTGACGCTGGTCCCGATGGTGCTGATTCTGCTGGAACCCGACCTGGGTACGGTCATGCTGATGATGCCGGTGTTCTTCACGATGCTGTTCGTGGCGGGGGCGCGGATCAGACATCTGGCCATGATCGTGCTGCTGGCGGTGGTGGTCAGTCCCGCCATGTGGTTCATGCTCAGGCCGTACCAACGGGTCCGAATCAGCAGCGTGTTGCTCCAGAGCCGGTCGGTGCGCGACAAGGCCCAGAACCATCCCGCCTTGGGCAAACTCCTTGTAGGGAGCAAGTTCACGGAGCGCAGTTGGCGGAACGAATGGGGTTACCACCTGGTCCGGTCCAAGTTCGCCGTTGCCTCCGGTGGCTGGAGCGGAGCCGGCTACGGCCAGGGGCCCTTCGTCAAATACGACTTCCTTCCTGAACGACACAACGATTTCATCTTCTCGGTGATTGCCCACCAGGTGGGTTTCATCGGCTGCATCGGGTTCTTGTTGCTGTATGTCCTGCTTGTGGTCTGTGGCCTGGAGATCGCCGTCCACAACACCGACCCGTTCGGCAGGCTCATGGCGATGGGAATCGTCGCCATGTTCGTCGTCGAAGTGGCAATCAACGTCGGCATGACGCTCGGCCTGATGCCGATCACGGGACTGACCCTGCCGTTCGTCAGCTATGGGGGCTCCAGCCTGCTGGTGAACATGATGGCGGTCGGCCTACTGAACAACGTGGGCCGGTGCCGGCCGTTCAGCGTGGCGCCGCGAAAGGGTATCGAAGCGTAGTCCGGGCCGGTCCTGAGGCTCGCCGTTCAGGGAGGAACGAATTTGATCAAAGGGTTTCGACAAATCGTGGTGTTGACCGTCGTCAGCCGGGTTCTCGGCATGATCCGCGACATGGTCTTCGCCTTCTTTCTCGGCGCCAGCGGCGTGATGGACGGCTGGGTCATTGCTTTCATGATCCCCAATCTCTCGCGTCGGCTCTTTGGCGAGGGCGCCGCCTCATCGTCCCTGATCCCGGTATACAGCCGGGAGCTGGCAAGGGATCGACGTGCGGCCGACCGACTGGCAATGACAGCCGCGACGGTGGTGTTTGTTCTGCTGGCGGTGATCGTGATCGCAGGGGAAGCGCTGGTCTGGATCCTGTACGCGCTCTCGGACCACGAGGCGACCCGGCTGAAACTCGTTCTCACCGGTGCGATGCTGCCCTACATGATCCTGGTCTGCACGGTGGCGATCCTGGGCGGCATCCTGAACACGCACAGGCATTTTGCCGCCCCGGCGGCCGCCCCGGTCGTTCTGAACGTGTTGCTGATTGTGGCCTTGTGTTTCGGCGGATGGGCCCTGAAGGTTCCCGCGCGGACCCAGGTCTTCCTGGCGGCCGGGGCCGTTCTGCTGACCGGATTCGTTCAACTGGTTATGCACATCCCGCCGCTTCACTCCTGCGGAGTTCACCTGCGTCCGGCATGGGACATTCGATCGGATGCCTTTCGCAGAGTGCTGCTCCTGATG
The DNA here is from genome assembly GCA_012744475.1 of Phycisphaerae bacterium. Taxonomy (GTDB): domain Bacteria; phylum Planctomycetota; class Phycisphaerae; order Sedimentisphaerales; family Anaerobacaceae; genus Anaerobaca. The sequence goes on along the minus strand of JAAYBV010000063.1, from coordinate 33,038 downwards.
GGGCCTATGATTCTCGGCCTGGCCGCCACGCAGATCAACACGCTGGCAGACAGCTTCATCGCCCTTTGGTTGTCCGGTTCGCCGGAGAAAGGGCATTTCTTCATGTTGCTCGGATGGCGAATCGATTATCCGCTATGGGAGGGAGCGGTCTCACAGTTGTTCTATGCGCAGCGGCTGTATCAGTTCCCGCTCGGTGTCTTTGGAATCTCTCTGGCGACGGCCATCTTCCCGGTGTTGAGCGCCGACGCGGCGCGGAACGACCTTGTGTCGCTGCGCAACACCGTCTCGCGCGGATTGCGATGCTCGTTGTTCATCTCGATTCCGGCTACGGTCGGCTTGGTGTTGATCAGCGAGCCGACGGTCAGCCTGCTTTTCGAGCGGGGGGAATTCAGTTCGGCCGACTCCGTCGGAACGACCTTCGCCCTGGCGTTCTACGTTCTGGGGCTCAGCGGATACTTCGCTCAGCAGGTGTTGACGCGTGTCTTCTACGCGCTTCAGGAGTCGGGTGTTCCGGCCAGGAGCGCGGCGGTTGCGGTGCTGGTCAACGTCTGTCTGAACCTGACGTTGGTGTGGTTCCTCGGCTGCGGCGGGTTGGCCGCATCGACCGCCATCTGCTCGTACATCCAGGTTGGGATTCTCATGACCGTCCTGCGACATCGATTGGGCTCCGGCTTTCTCCACGGAATGGGGCGGGCGATCCTGCAAACGATCGGTGCGACGATCTGCATGGAGGTCGTCCTGTTGACCGTGATGTACGCATTGCGGTACCACGGTATTGCCCTTCAGTTGTCCCTGGCCATACCGGCCGCCGCCGTCGCGTATCTACTGGCCTCCTGGCTCCTGCACATCGAAATGCTCGGGCTGCTGCTTGGAGGCAGGAGAACGAAGGGGGTCGTGGCTAGGCCCTGAGGGTATTGGCCTGGCCAACCCGCTTCGCGACATCACCCGGAACTTATCGGACCTGCGCCCGTCCAAATGATGGGAAATCCTCGGTCCTTGTGGCGATAACATCTAAAGCGAGCAGGGCCGTCGCCCGAAATACCCTGTTGATACAAGGCTCGTACTATGCCTTCAAGGAGAAACGGATGTTCAGGGACAGGTCGGTCGTGGTGCTCCTCACAGCGGTTCTGCTTGCCTGCAGTGTTCGCGCGCAAGCGCCGTCTCCCTGGCCGACCGTCGCCTCGCCTCCTGCGACGCCGCACGCCGACGCCTCTGACAGGCTCCGCTCATCTTCAGCAGCGGACCGGTTCGTGCAGATTGCCCGGGAGTTGACGCACGCGCTCGATGTGGACGGGCCTGTGATCGACCAGGCGGTCGTCCTGCTGATTGCGGCCAAGCGGCTGGACCCTCAGGCATCGGGCGTCGAGCCGCTCCTGTTGAGATTAGCGACCCGCTCCACCACGAAAGACTACTCGGCTCAGATTCTGGCTGCTCTACAAAGCTATGTGAGCGAACAGGCGGACCGCGCGGTTGTCGCCGAGGCCATTCGCTACCTCCTGGCGCGACAGAACAGCCAGGACGGTCGTGAAAGGGTGCTCGAAGACCTGGTCCGGCGGATCGGCAACAGAAACGCAGCGGTCGATTCAGAGCTGGCCACGGCCCTGGGGCTGGTCATGCAGCAGAAGGCCGACGCCCAGCGCGCGAAGTTCTATTTCCTCCAGGCCTACAACAGCAACAAGCACAATACGCTGGCGTTTGCGAAGCTGGCGGAAGTGGCGCCAAACGAGATCGGTCCTGCCGCCTTCCTCGAACATCTGCGGCTGGCGTTCCGTGAGAAGCCGCTCGATGCCGAGGCGGTTCGGAACTTCGCGCTCTATGCCCAGCGGCTGGGACTCTATCAGGTCGCCGCCGAGGCCCTCCGATACGGCGCGGAGCTCTTTCGCTACCAACGCCCGACCGAGCCGCTGCCGTCCGGCATCTATCTGCCGTGGGCGATTGCCTGTTATAACGGCGAGGGCGGCCAGGATATCTGCCTTCAGATCGCCGAGAGCGTTCGCCGGCAGGGGCAGTTCGATCTTCTGCTGGAAGCGACCGCCGCCAGGGCGGCCGCACGGCTGGGAAACCAGCAGGAAGCCAGACGTCTGCTCGATCAAGCCGGACAGCAGGCTGAGCGCATCCTGTCGCTGGGGCAAGGCCAGTCTGGCGGGGTCACGCTCACACGGCCGTTGACCTCCAAGGACCTTGCCTGGTTCTACTGCTTCGCCGACCCCAACCCGGTCAAGGCGCTGGATTGGGCCAACAAGAGCTACTCGGTCGAGCCGAATTCGCCCGATGCCGGGGCGCTACTGGCCTATGCCCTGGGCATGAACGGTCAGCTCGAATGGGCCAAGCCTGTGCTGCAATCGTTTGAGCACAACCAGATCGCCGATATCGTGCAGGCGCAGATTCAGTTGGTCGAGCAGGACAAAGCCGGCGCGATCTCCACACTTCGCACCGCCATTGGCAAGGACCCCGGATCGTTGGCGGCTGAACAGGCCAGCGAGATTCTCAGGACGATCGGCAGTGCGTACGTTCCGCCTGTCGATCCGGCCGCGATGACTACGTACTTGCATCAGAGTCTCGGACAAACGCTTATCCCGGCGTTCTTGCCGCCTGCCAAGAGGTTCGAAGTGCAGTTCGGCGCGCGCGGAAGCGAACTGGCCTACGGCGCCGACATCGACGCCACCGTCACGATCACCAACCGGGGCGCCGAGCCTCTGGTGGTTACGGAGAACGGCCTGTTTGCGGGTCGGATTCGGGTCGACGCCCGCGTCGGCGGAGACATCCAGAGGGAGATCTCCAACCTCGTGGTTGAAACCATTCGTACGGCCCTGACGGTGCAGCCGGGGCGGAGCCTGAGCACTTCGGTGAGACTGTCGACCGGCCTGCTTCGGCGGATTCTATTGGACTATCCCCAGGCGAACCTGGAGATTCAATTCACGCTGTATCTCGACCCTGTCACGACGCCGGAGGGGCTGATTCGCAACGGGATTGCCGACCTGGAGCCTGTGACGATCGTTGTACGGCGTCCGAAGGTGGACGTGACCGCCGCGTATGTTCGCAGCCGAGTGGATTCTCTCTCGTCCGAGCAGGAAGCGCAGAAGGTGCGGACCTCGCAGTTGTTCACCGGCCTTCTGCGGGAGCAGCACGCCATGGCTCAGCATGGCACGCTTTACCCCTATCGGTACGCCGCATGGCTGCCGGACTTGCTCCGCTCGGCACTCCTGAAGGATCCCGGCCTGCTCCTGAGCCAGGATGAACGCGATTGGGCCGTCAAGGTCAATGCGACGGCGGACCTGCTTTCGATGCCGCTCGACCAGGGACTGACCGCCGCGGCGGGCAAGAACCTACATCACGGTCAGTGGCCGGTTCGTCTCATGACCGTCTATCTTCTGGGCGCCACCCAAGGCGCCGATTTCGACAGAGTGTTGGACTGGATGGCCGGCTCGGATGGCAGTGACCTGGTCCGCGCCATGGCGGCGGCCCTGAAGGAGGGTCGCAGGCCCAAGCTCTCGCTCGGATCGGGGTGGTCGCCGGGCACGCTCCTGCCAGCCCGCTGACGCTTGCCCATTCACACACCTGCTGCCATAGCGCCTGACCTTGGGTGTTCGGCCCGCAAAGAACCTTCGGCTGGATCTGTCGTATGCCGTTACGTCGAATCCGGCCCAAGACCCGGCGGCAAGACGACTGGCGGACAATGGGGGGCGACATGGCCGACATAGGCTTCCCCCTGCCATTTTGACGCAAATTTTGGGTTGTATTTACGGGAAGATGCGTTATCATTCCGTGCTTTCTGATGAGATTCATGGTTCCTAATTTGAAAGGGTAGCTGGATGCCGGCTGAAGTAGACAAGGCAAAATGCACCGGATGTGAGACCTGCGTCGATGAGTGTCCCAGCAATGCAATCAGCATGGCGGGCGGCAAGGCCGTCGTTGACCCGGATTCCTGCATCGATTGCGGGGCTTGCATCGATGCGTGCCCCGTTGAGGCAATAAGTCTGTAGCACGGTTGGCCCCATCGTCTAGGCAGGCCTAGGACACCGGGTTTTCAACCCGGCGACAGGGGTTCGAATCCCCTTGGGGCTATTTGGAGTGGGCGGTTCTGCGGTTGGGGGAAAATCGGCGGCTGTATCTTCAGGAGTGGCCCACGACGCCGTGTTGGAGCTGTTCCTCGATCTGTCTGATGACCGCAGGCAGGTCGGCAGATGACTCGGTCACAAAGTGGGCGCTGGCCTCCAGAAGGGTCTGCTCTGCTGCTTGGGTTCGCCGCTCCAGGTCCCTTCGATCCAGCGCACCGGGCTCCGCCTGCGTCAGGCCGATCAGGTTCCCTGTCTACGTGACACCGACGGTCCAGACGCCTGCGTTGAGGCCCTCCTCGACGTCGGCAATGGTATCGCCGACCTTGACGACCGCTGCCAGACGACAGACACCGAGCGTCTCCATCAGGCGGAAGACCATCCACGGGGCGGGCCGGCCCTTGGGGACGTCGGCCGCTCACGCGGCGTCCGGCACGAAGCCGCCCTCGGCAGCCTTTCAAAACGGGTAGGGATTGCTGTTGCCTCAGCCGGGGCCGGGGCGTTACAATGACATCAGGATTGCGGTAGGCGTCAAGACAACCGTCTGCGGCGTGCCCGGAGGGGCGCAGAGTCCGTAGAAAGCAGCGTCTTGCGACGCCACGGCAAACGCATGGCCGATGCCGTGAACGGGTGACTATGAATCGGAGCAACCCGACAGTGACTTCTCCCAATCTAATGCGGAACTAGCGTGACTCTCACACGGTCCGAAGGTTCCCCGGCTAACTTGCCCGGTGTCGATGAAACAAGGATAAGGAAGGCATCGTGTAAAGGGTAGACATATGAGAAGGCGAACGGCTTTCACGCTGATTGAGTTGCTGGTGGTGATCGCGATCATTGCGCTTTTGATGGGGGTTCTGATCCCGTCTTTGAAGAAGGCGCGGGACCAAGCCAAGGCCGTTGTCTGCGGGGCGAACGCGAAGGGTCTTGGCGTGGCTCTACGGATGTACCTGAACGACTACGACGGCAAGACCCATACGACGCCGAACCAGGGACTGTGGGACAATGCGTGGGAAGGACCATCTGTCGTTACGGACTACGGGCCGAACGATTCCTATGCCTATTGGGGCATCGCCTACATTCCCTATGCCAAGAACAAGAAGATATTTCGTTGTCCCAGCACAGTGCGCAACGACGACTGGCCGGAGAATGGGTGGGGCGTACTATACCAGAAGTACTTCCGGTATTGCTCCTATGGCCTGAACAGCTACATTGCGGACAAGAAGATTGACCACGAGTTCAAGAAGCATGACGAGATGATAGTATTCCAGGACCACATCGAGCAGAAGCTCGATGGCATTGATTCAGATATGTTCTGTATCGCACCCGGCGCCAGCATCAACCTGACGCAATGGCGTCCCGGCAGTTCCCTCGTCAGCAGCTATTGGCAAGGACATGACACCATAGGGGAATGCTTCCGCCATTCAAGGTCCTCCAACACGTGCTGGCTGGATGGTCACGTCAGCCAGATCAAGGAGTCGACGGGGGAAGATGTCCCGACTTACTGGTACGATGGGAAGCGCACAAAAGCGAGCATGTAGGCTACCCGTACGTCGGCCTGAGAAAGGATTGTCTCGATGAAGAGAAGACACTGCCTGGTCTGTGTCACATTTCTGATCTTGATTCTGATTTGGGCGGGCTGTGGGAAGAAAGACGCCGGCGAAGAGAAGAGCGCGGGCCCGGCACCGGTCAGTGCTGAGCAGATCACCGCAGTTCGGAATGCTCTGGCTCAGGGGATGCAGCAGGTCGCCTTCACCAGTGTAAAACCGTCCGACGTGGGCAAGACATGTCTCATAGAGGCCCGGACGCCGGAAGGGGGTGTGCGAATTCCGCCGCCACCACCTCCACTCGGCATGGTCCAGACTGCCGGCCAAGTCACCTTCTATCGAGGGGAGCTTGATAGCATCTCATCCGAGAGCCTGACCGTTCGCAAGGCTTACCCGACCTCGGGCAGTTTCAAGAAGCTGGAAATCCCCCAAGCGGACATCCAGTCGATCCATCTGGCGCGGTGACCGATCTGTGGTCCTTCGCATCGACAACCCTTGCGTCCATCATGCGGGACGCTGTCTACTCGCTATGGAGACGACCATGAGAGCGATATGCCATCATGCCATCGTTTGGGGCCTTCTTCTGTGTGTCACCGCCGGCGCGCAGGTGAACCAGTGGCGGTTCAACAAGGCGGATCTCCAGGACGGTGTCGTCGCCGATCAGATCGGCGGCGCTCACGGACGGCTGGAAGGCCGGGCCCGCTTCTTCAAGGACCAGGTCGGCGAGTACCTCGAACTCGATGGCGTTTCCGGCGTCGTGCATCTGGGCCGCTATCCCGATGGTCCGAGTCTGCCCGTCGAGCGGATCAGCGTCGAAGCGGTCGTTCGCTTTCGGCAATTCGGCGATTACATGGGCCTGATCGGCGCGTTTCAGGACAACGGCGATTACGAACGGGGCTGGGTGCTTGGCGCTCGACGCGGACGGCCCTTCTTCGCGCTGGCCAGCGAAGGCGCCAAGACATTGACCTATCTCCAGACCGAGCGGCCGCTCGAGGCCGGCAGGTGGTACCACCTGGTCGGCACGTACGACGGCAAGGTCCAGAGGCTCTTCGTCAACGGGCAGTTGGCCAACGAATCGACCGTGCAGCAGGGCAAGATACTCTACCCGTCACACGCCTGGTACACGATCGGAGCCTATCGCGACGACAACGAATTCAACGGGATGATCGGCAGCCTCCGGGGGATCGCGGTCTACCGCGAGGCTCTGGATGCGGGCCAGGTGAAGTCCCGCTTCGAAGGCGCGAAGGCCTCGACGGAACTGCCCGCCGAGGTTGAGATTCCGTCGATTATCAGCGTGGGGCCGTATCTCCAGTACGCGACGAAGACGGGGATCACGATCCTGTGGGAGACGTCGCAGAAGGCCACCTCGGCAGTGGAGTTCGGCGAGCAGACGCCGCTGACCGGTTCCGTCACCGGGGCGGGCGACTGCGATCTGCACGAGGTGCGGCTGGAGAACCTCAAGCCGCAGACCAACCACTTCTACCGAGTCGTCTCCATCGGGCCGGATGGCGCCGAATCGCTCAGCGACCTGTACACCTTCCAGACGGCCGTGGAGGAGGGGGCAGCCTTCGCTTTCGCCGGTGTCAGCGATACGCAGAACAACCCGCCCGTCTGGGGCCGGATCTCGCAGCTTATCTTCAAGGAGCGGCCCAACTTCGTCATCCATTCCGGCGACATCGTGGGCAACGGATCGAGAAGGCACGAGTGGACGGACGAGTTCCTCAAACCCGCACACCGGCTGATGAGCCGCGTGCCGATCTTCGCCATTCTCGGCAACCACGACCAGGACGATGCGAATTACTATCGCTACATCAGCAATCCGGCTCCCGAGCATCGCTATAGCTTCGTCTATGGCAATGCCCAGTTTTTCATGATCGACACCAATCGCAGTGTGGCTCCCGACAGCGAGCAGTACAGGTGGCTTGACCATGCGTTGGGTGAGAGCGCGGCGACGTGGAAGTTCGCGGTGCATCACCATCCGCCGTATTCGTCCGACGAAAACGACTACGGCGACACCTGGAAGGGCAGGTCATCTCCTCGCGGCGATCTGAGGTTGCGGCCCCTGGTCGAACTCTATGAACGCTTCGACGTGGACATCTGCTTCTTCGGCCACATCCATGACTACGAGCGCACATGGCCCATCCGAGACGACAAGGTCGATCCGGATCGCGGCGTGATCTACGTCCAGATGGGCGGCGCCGGCGGCGGGCTTGAAGACTACGCGCCCACTCGGTCGTGGTTTACCGCCAAGGTCCGTCGCGACCATCATTTCGTGCTGGTCAACATCTTCGGTAAGACGCTCCACCTCCAGGCGATCGACCAGAACGGCATCTTGTTCGATCAGGTCACAGTACAGAAGTGAGTTGCACGAGGGCAGCGGATCTCCTCGTGGACAGAGAGATGGGGGGGGGCGGCTACACGTGCATGCCTGAGATGGTCGCTTCGAAGGCCAGCGTGTCTCCAACGACTCCCTGGACGTCGCAGACGTACTTACGGCCCGGGCGGGCGGAGGTGACATGCCCGAGCAGGTAGAGTCGGCATTCCGGCTCGATGACCGCACGGAATTTGGCCCGCTCGATTCCACCGAAGCCGACGAAGCCTCCCTCCTGGTAGATCTCCTTGACGAAGAAGCTGAGCAACTGGGCGGCCGACTCGATCTGAATCACGCCGGGCATCAGGGGCCGGCCGGGAATGTGGCCGCGTACCCAGAATTCATTCCTTGTTACGTCCTTGTACCCCAGGATGCAGCCCTTGCTCTTGTCGTACCAAAGGATGCCGTCGAGATGCTGCATCTCGTACTGCTGGGGATTGACCCGGCAGATGGCTTCCTTGTCGAACACCGGCCGGCCGTTGAGGTTGAGTTCGGACAGGTCAAAAAGCAGGGATGGCGGCATCGCAGACCTCGATATGGAAAGGGCACTGACCCACTGCGTCGCTACAGATCATGCACCGACCGACGACGTGGGAGTCGTAAGCTGTTTGAAGCTAAGTGTTTATGTTGACTTGACGGCCGGGGCAGGTGTCGCCTCAGTCGGTCGACCGGATCTCCAGGACGCGGTTGCGGACTTCCTGGGCTGCCTGCTTGATCATCTGCATCTGTTTGCGAACGCGTGTTCCGGCTGCCTTGTTTCCCCCCTGGGCCTTGTCGACATCCATTTCGATTTCTGCGACCAACGTCTTGAGCGTTTCGTATTCTTGCATCTATTTGATCCTCCAAGAGTAGGTTGAGGTTGCGAAGAATCTAATGAGCGGGCGGTCCTTTGTCAAAGAAAAATGGCCTCCTCGCTCAAAAAACCGGGATTCCGGCCCGGCGGTCGCCGGTCAGGGAAACAGGCGTTTGGTCAGCTCGGCCACCCTCTGACCACGGCGTTCGCACTGCTGTTTGACCTTGTCGTCGGGTCGGCCGATGGACAGGGGACCGTAGTGGGATCCCTGAGGATCGCCCTGGATGACCATGCCGGCGATCAGCATGGCCTCGATGATTCCCATGATGGTTGTCTCGCTGCCGCCTCCAATGTTGGCCGAGCTGGCGAAGGCGGCGCCGACCTTGCCGTTCAGTTGGCCGTGGCGCCCGACCAGATCGTCGATGAGCTGTTTGACTGAGGCGGCCATCTGCCCGTAGTAGCAGGGCGAGCCAATGACGATGGCATCATACTGGGGCAGGTCGTCAGGATGAATGTTGTCGACCGACTTGCATTCGGTCTGCACCCCCGATGCGGTCATCGCGCGGGCGATGGTCTCGGCCATTTCCTTCGTGTTGCCGCTTCTGGAGTGGTAGATCACGATTCCACGTGCCATGTATGCTCCTTTCGTCACGAGTGCTTGCCCGCGTGCGTCCTGCCCACAGGCGATTTCTGCCTTGCCATGCCTGGCCGACTCGGTCCAGCGGCCCGCCGGGCAGGCGCGTCCGATATGAAAGCGTGAAAGACTCCTCCCGTCAAGACGGCGGTCATGGAGGAAATTCGCCGGACAGGCCGTTCGACGCCGAGGCGCGTCAACGTCTCAGGTAGGCCAGCTTGTCCGGCAGGGCGATGTTGTTGCCGAAGCTGTCTTCGCCGTAACCGTGCTGGGCCAGAAGACGGATGTCTTCCAGCACACGCGTGTCCCCCGTGAACGTGGCGGTGATGTCCGTGCCGATGTCGATTTTACCCATTGCCAGCAGCCGCCCCGTCTCGCTGGTCACCTTCTCCAAGGCGGTCCCTTCTGTGGGGCACAGCCGGTCGGGCAATTGCAGGGGCTGTTCGTACAGGACCAACTTGCCCTTGGCCGCCAGCATCAGGATCACGTTGCGCACGAGGCCGACCACATCGGGCGGATTCGGGTTCTCGGGCACGAGGCCCAGGCGGACGATCTCCTGCGCCAACCACCGGCGCTTCTGTGCGTTGATCTGCTCGTTGGCGCGGAACAGGTCGAGCGACGAGCCGGCGTCGTATGTCTCGTCACCCAGGTGCATGCGGACTCGGCTGCCGTAGTGAAGGACCAGTTTGGAGACCAGGGTCGATGGGCGGACGTGGAATCCGCGGTACTTGGGAATGGACACCTCGACCTGCCCTTCCTCGGCATATCGTTTCAGCATCTCCTGACAGAGACTGATCGTACAGCCGATGTACTGATCGATGAACGTGATGGCGTACTTCATCAAGGAGTACAACAGCTCTTGACGTTCCACCAGAGGCTTGCCGGCCTCAGGGGAGGGGGCGGGAGATTTGTTGACGTGACGCTCGTAGAAATGGGCGAACAGCGTGGCGATCTTGAGCAGGTGAAAGACCACGCTGGCCTGGCCTCGCAGCACGGGCAGGTCCGTGTCCTGGCTCTCGACCTGCGTGCCGGATACGTAGGTGTCGTACTGGGACTGGAGATTGTGGAATCGTAGTTCAAGGTTGCGCAGGGATTCCTCTCGCAGAGACGCGGTCAGGCACAGGTCGTAGTCCTCGGGCCTGGCCCGACTGGCGGCGCGTACGTCTTCGCTACTGGAGGCCAGGTTCAGGAACTCCGTGGCCAGGGTGGTCACCGTTTCGGCCACCATGTCGGACCCGGTCTCGGCCAGGCGCGTTCCGCCGTCGTGGGGCAGATGGCCCTTGAGCATCGGCTCAGCGTACTTCCGGGGGACGTCATCCCCCTGAGGTATGGTCAGCCCGAGAACACCGGCCTCGACCACCGTCTCCCGCGCGACATTGCTGAGGATGTGCCCGAGGAACCCCAGGACATCGTCGGTGGCTGTCGCGAAATCGCGTTGCACCGGCAGCAGCCTGTAGTTGGGCAGTCGATGCCGGATATGGAGCAGCTCGTAGCTCGCGTCGGCGAAGGTCTTGACGGCGGCCGTCAGGGACCGTGCGTGAGACCACGCGCGATTCTTGCCCGCGTCGTAGGAGTCCAGCACCTCCTCCAGTTGAACGGCTTCGGACAGCAGGCTGCCCAGGAACGGGCGCGTCAGCACGCTGGCCGGAGACTCGCATTTCGACAGATACAGCAGAAGGCTCAGCATCGGCCCCATGCGGGTCTGCATCATCGCCAGAAACTCTCGTTCGTCGACCAGCGTTGCGCTCATTCGTTGCACGTCCCTGCTTTATGGGCGGTGAAAACGGACATACGCCGCATGCCTCCGTTACCTTGGCTCGCGACTCTTGTCGAGTGGGATCGTCTCCACGGAGAAGTCGCGCGGAATCTCGATGGCGAATACGTTCCTGCGAATCTCCCGATTGATTCGGGCGTCGATCAGCAGGATCTCGTGAACATCCTGCTCGGTCGTGACGGCCGCCACCTTGGTGGGCAATCCCTGCTTGTTGTCGATCTGGAAATCGATCGTGACGTAGTCGTCTTTGTAGACCGAATCGGGTTTGACCTTCATGCGGAGCTGTCGCGGCGCGGACGGGTCCGTCTCGCCGGGCTGGACCAGCTCGATGTCGAATTGATTCTGAAGGTCCTCGATCTTCGAGAAACCGAGAATCGGGACGCGCCGGCTCACCAGGGCGAAAGCATCGACCGGCTGGTTCGGCTCGGCCATCTGCTGCCGCTGAACGCTTCGAGCCTCGTAACTGATGTAGGTCAGCCAGATGCCGTCGAAAAGATACTGCTCGCGGTACTTCTGCTCTTTCTCCTGGTCATACTGAAGCGTGTTGAAATCGATTCGCAGGTAGGATCGATCATCGAACCTGGCGTAGTAGAGGGTGCCCTTGCGGCGCGCCTGCGATTCGAGCACGGGCTGTCGAACCACATAATCCAGCTTGGACTGATAGAATGTCAGGCCGGCGGCCCGGTCCTGCAGGTCGGCAAGCACGGCCTGGATCGCGTTCGGATCTTCCGCCTGACCCGGACAGGGACCAGCCTGGCCGGCTTGGGGTTCCAGGCACGCCGTCGCCGACGACAGCCCCAACAAGGCGGCGAGAATCATCGCTCTATACATGGGTACCTTCCTCTCGGGCTTGCCTGCTCTCGCAGCGGGCCTTTTCATCGATGATCTCAAGCACTTCGCTCAACCGCGTGATCCGGAAATCAGCCTCGGCGGCAAAGCGGCCCGCCTGGGGGTGGTTGGTGATCAGCACAGGTATGGCCCCTGCGGCGCGGGCACACTGGAGATCGAACAGATAGTCGCCCACCAGCAGGGTTTCTGCCGGCTGGACATCGAACTGGCGGCACAGATGGCGAACGCCGAACGCGTCCGGCTTGACCGGACCGTCTTCGCGGCCGACGACCGAATCGAAACACAGGTCATGCTTGTCGGCGATGGCCTGCGCATTTTGTTTGCGGTTGCGCGTCAGGACTCCGACGCGAATCCCACGGGCTCGAAGGGCCGCAAGGGTCTCCCACGCGCCGGGGTTCAGGGTCGATGCCGCCAGCGCTCTGTCCTCGTGATCGTGCAGGATCTGCTCGGCGCGCTCACGTTCCTGTGCGGTCATGTGTTCCATCGCCTCCAGAATGGGTCCACTATCCCTGGGCAACCCGATTTCTTCCCGAATCGCATCGAAATCGAAGTACGGCTGGGTGATCGTTCCATCCAAGTCGAATACCACAGCTTTTATCGGCATATTCCGCCTGACCCCTTACGCCGAAGTTGAGAAAACATCCGAGAAGACCCCGGCGTGCGCTCTGTGCAGTTTTGCCTACGCTGTCATACGTTGCCGTATCCTGCACCTTCTGTCAAGGAATTGATACGCGACCATGCCGCCTTGTCCGCCCGAGAGTGCCCTGGGTATTCGGATACAAAGGACGCTGAGGTCGCCTATTTTCCCTGTTTTCGCAGCAGCTCAATGCAGTAGCGTGCGGCCTGGCTCAGCACGCGGTCCTTGCGAACGATGATGCCCGTGGGCCGAACAAACCGTTCATTCGAGAACGGTACGGCCTTGATCGTCCCGCTGGCGACCTCCTGCACGATCGTCGGCTCCGGGAGGATGCTGACCCCTCCGTTGATCTCCACCGCCCGCTTGATCGTCTCGATGTTGTCAAACTCCATGACGGGACGAACGACCGTGTTGTAGCGGGCCAGGATGGCGTCGATCCACAGGCGGGTTGGGACCGCCTTCTCGAAGGCGATGAAGCGCTCGAACTGGAGCTTGTGGATATCCACCTGCGTTTCTTTCGCCAGCGGATGCCTCGGGCTACAGGCCAGCAGCAGGGGCTCCTCCTCGAAATCGTAGACATCGAGGCGCCTGTCCTTCTTCGGCACCGCCACGATGCCGATGTCGATCTCTCCGTCGAGGATCTGCTCGTATATGACGTCGGCACTGAGGTACTCGATGTGGACGTTGACGTTCGGATAGCTGACCATGAACTTCTTGACGTAGTCCGGGAGGCTGTGCATGCCGATGCTGAAAATGGCGGCGATGTTGATCCGGGTCTCCGTGGTGGTCTTGAGCGTGTTCAGCTCGCTCTTGAGCAGATCGTACCGTTCGAGAATGTCTTTGGCTGCCGTGTAGAAGAGCTGCCCGGCCGCCGTCAGCTCGATCGGCCGCCTCTTGCGTGTAACCAGTTGGCACTTGTGCGCCAGTTCCAGTTGCGCCAGTTGCTGGGAAACGGCCGACTGGCTCAGCAGATGCTTCTCCGCTGTTTTCGAGAAGCTCCGTGAGTCGGCCAGGTCACAGAATATCCTAAGCATTTCTATGTGCATTATAAGTCACCCTGATGCTTGCTATCGCGATTTCGCCATTGGTTTTGCAGCGATCGACAAGCTACAATGATACCGCACTTGGGCTGACACGGCAAGCTCTCCTGAAACCAATATCAGATACGCTTATCAGATGGGGCTGTTTCCAGATGCCCGAATATAGGATAAGTGTTTGTTGTTGTTGCCCTTACTGAGTTCTACAGAGTGGTGTAGGTCCGAGGCACACCCTCGTGGTGGGATGAAGACGGACTGGGCCCTCCACCGAGGTCGGCGAGTGTAAGAAGGTGAGGTCTTTCCGTGGCGACGAAATTGAGCACCGGCTTGACGGGTCTCGATACGGTGATCGACTACCTGAGGGAAGGGGACAATGTTGTCTGGCAGGTCGACAGTATCGCTGATCTGCGGCCTTTCATCGATTCGTATGTCGAGCGGGCCAGACAGGACGGCCGCAAGATCGTCTACGTGAGATTCGCCGACCATGAGCCACTGGTGTCCGCCGACGGCGGGATCACGACGCACTCGCTGAATGCGTACGCCGGCTTCGAGACGTTCTCCACCCAGGTCCATCGGATCATCTCCGACCATGGCAGGGGGGCGTACTATGTTTTCGATTGTCTCTCCGACCTGCTCAGCGCCTGGGCCAGTGACCTGATGATCGGCAACTTCTTCGGAATCACCTGTCCCTATCTGTATGAGCTGGACACCATCGCCTATTTCGGACTCCTGCGCAACAGCCATTCCTACAAGACCATTGCCCGCATCCGTGAGACGACGCAACTGCTGCTGGACCTCTACAACTTCAAGGGGAGCATCTACGTCCATCCGCTGAAAGTCTTCCGCCGCTATGCACCCACCATGTTCCTGCCGCATCTGAAGCAGGGGGATCGCTTTCTGCCTATCACCAGCAGCGTGAATGCGACGAAGCTGATTTCGCACATCTCCGAAAGCGGACGCGAATCGATGCAGCGCAAGCTCGATCACTGGGACCGCCTGTTCCTGCGAGCCGAAGAGTTGAGCGAGGTCGAGTCCGCTTCCGCCCTGGACAAGGAGCAGACCGTCGAGCACCTGTGCCGGATCATGATTGGGCGCGAGGAGCGAATCCTCTCGTTGGCCCAAAAGCATTTCACGCTCGATGATCTACTCGAGATTAAGAGCCGGATGATTGGAACCGGCTTCATCGGCGGCAAAGCCGTCGGGATGTTGCTCGCCAACAAGATCCTCGCGAACGATCCGAGCTTTGCCCAAAGCGGACACCTGGAGCCACACGACTCGTTCTATGTCGGCTCCGACGTCTTCTACACCTACATCGTCGAGAACGGCTGGTGGAAGCGGCGCATGGCCCAGAAGACCAAGGAGGGCTACTTCGAGGTGGCTGCCGAGCTGAAGGAGAAGATGCTGACAGGCAAATTCCCGGAGCAGATTCGCGATGAGTTCCAGGAGATGCTCGAGTACTTCGGCCAGTCCCCCATCATCATTCGTTCGAGCAGTCTGCTCGAAGACGCGTTCGGGAACGCCTTCGCGGGCAAGTACGAGAGTTTCTTCTGTGTCAATCAGGGCGATCCCGAACAGCGGATGGCGTGTTTCGAGGATTTCGTTCGGCGCGTCTATTCGAGCACGATGAACAGAGACGCGTTGACGTATCGCTTGCAGAGAGGGCTCGACCAGCACGATGAGCAGATGGCGCTGCTCGTGCAGCGGGTGAGCGGCTCGTATCGGAAATCGTACTTCTTCCCCGATCTGGCCGGTGTCGGGGTCTCCCGGAATACGCTTGCCTGGAATCCGCAGCTTGACCCGAACGCGGGCATGGTACGGCTGGTGCTCGGGTTGGGCACGCGCGCCGTGAACCGGGTGGAGAACGACTATCCGCGCGTTCTGGCGCTGGACGCTCCCTTGATGAGACCCGTACGCGGGATGGACGACGTCCGGCGGTTCTCCCAGCATCACGTGGACCTGCTGGACATCAACGAGAACGCCCTCCGCGAAGTCCCCGTCCGTCAGGTCTTCGAGGAGGGGCTCGACATCCGGACGGACCTCATGGCGACAGTGGACTACGAGATGACCGAGCGAGCCAGGGCCTTGGGCAGCAGTCAGCGGTACTGGCTCTTGACCTTTGAGAAGCTCCTGGCCGAGACGCCTTTCGTGCAGCACATGCAAACGATCCTGAAGACTCTCGAGCGGAGCTATGAATACCCGGTGGATGTCGAGTTCACGGTGAATTTCACGGAAACGGGAACGCCCGTGATCAACGTGCTCCAGTGCCGTCCGCTCGAAACCAGAGGCCGGCAGCCGCATGTGGAAATCCCTTGCGAGGTTGATCCGGCCAAGGTCCTTTTCCGTTGCGACGGGTACTTCATGGGGGGGAGCATCTCCGTCGATCTCAGGAGAATCATCTACGTCCGGCCGGAAAGCTACGATCCCCTGCCGAACACGCAAAAGTATGACATCGCGCGCCTCATAGGGAACCTCAACCGCCAGATTCCCGACCGGCTGGAGATGCCCACTCTGCTGTTGGGGCCGGGTCGCTGGGGAACGACCACGCCGTCGCTCGGCGTGCCGGTCAGTTTCTCGGAGATCAACAACATCACCGTGCTGGCCGAGCTGGCCTATGAGGGCGGCAATCTGATGCCGGAGCTGTCCTTTGGGACCCATTTCTTTCAGGACCTGGTGGAGCAGGACATCTTCTACGTCGCCGTGTTCCCCCGACAGGAGGGCTTCGCCTTCGAAGAGGCCCTGCTTGAGAACATGCCGAACCACCTCGAGGACTTGATGCCGGAAAGGGCCAGGTATGCGGATGTCGTCCGAGTGTGCGACATTGCAGAGGGCCGACTTCGGATGTTGGCGGACGTGGTTTCTCAGCGGGCTCTGTGCTTCTTCGAGTGAACCTGCCGCGATGGATTATTAGCAGTCCATTGGATAGTATAAGGTTTCCTGATTGGACATATCACCATTTGACCTGTTGTTTCCGGCCTCCTGACTCGATAATATGCAGGTTGATCAGCCTCGTATGAGGTTGTCTTGGCTGCCGTTGCGAACAGGCAGCCTTTCCGGGCAGCGATTGTGCCGCCCATCAGTGGAGGTTACTCAAGTGGCAGCGAAAACGGTGGTACAGGAAGCATACGATCAGGTTCTCAGACGGAACCCCGGCGAAACGGAGTTCCATCAGGCGGTCAAGGAAGTGTTGGACAGCCTGGTTCCTGTTCTTGATCGGCGTCCTGAGTACGTCCGGGCGGGGATCATCGATCGCCTGGTGGAGCCGGAAAGGCAGATCATCTTCCGCATCCCCTGGCAGGACGACAAAGGCAATTTCCGCATCAACCGGGGTTTTCGCGTCCAGTTCAGCAGCGCCCTCGGTCCCTACAAGGGCGGCATCCGTCTCCACCCCACAGTCTATCTGGGCATCATCAAGTTCCTTGGCTTCGAGCAGATCCTGAAGAACTCCCTCACGGGCCTGATGATGGGAGGCGCCAAGGGCGGTTCGGATTTCGACCCGAAGGGCAAGTCCGAGGGTGAGATCATGCGATTCTGTCAAAGCCTGATGACGGAGCTTTGCCGTCACATCGGGCCGGACACCGACGTGCCTGCCGGCGACATCGGCGTGGGCAGCCGGGAGATCGGCTTCATGTTTGGCCAGTACAAGCGCATCCGGAACGAGTTCACCGGCGTTCTGACGGGCAAGGGACTCGACTGGGGCGGCTCGCTCGTCCGGACCGAAGCCACCGGCTACGGTCTCGTCTACATCATTGACGAGGCGCTGAGAGCCCAGGGCAGGAGCTTCGACGGATTGACCGTCGGCGTATCCGGCTCCGGCAACGTGGCCATCTTCGCGACCGAGAAGGCTCAGAAGCTCGGCGCCAAAGTTGTGACGGTCAGCGATTCCAACGGCTTCGTGTACGATCCCGACGGCATCGACCTGGACGCCGTCAAGCGGATCAAGCTCGTCGAACGGGGCCGGATTCGGGACTACGTCAACACCCGCAAACGCGCTCAGTACACCGAGGGGTGCAGCGGTGTCTGGAACATCAAGTGCGATATCGCGCTGCCCTGTGCCACCCAGAACGAACTCGACGAAGCAGCGGCCAAGACACTCGTCAAGAACGGCTGCATCGCCGTCGGCGAAGGGGCCAATATGCCTTGTACGCCCGAGGCAGCCGATGTCTTCCTCGAGAGCAAGGTCCTCTTCCTGCCCGGCAAGGCTGCCAACGCCGGCGGTGTCGCGGTTTCCGGTCTGGAGATGGCGCAGAACAGCCAACGCCTGCCGTGGAGCTTCGAGAAGGCCGATGCCGAGCTGAAGAAGATCATGGTCACGATCTACAAGAACACCAGCGAGGCCGCCCGTGAATACGGGTGCGAAGGCAACTACGTGGTAGGGGCGAACATCGCCGGCTTCCTCAAGGTGGCCAATGCGATGCTGGCCCAAGGGCTTGTCTGAGACAAGGCCTGCTTCTTCACGTGCCCAAGGGCGCCTCTTTCAGGGGCGCCCTTTTTTCTTTCGCTGCCGCTGCCACGAAGACGCAGTCGCTGTTTTTCGTTGCGTCCGCCATGCGGCGGCAATACAATGCGCGCATGTCAAAGGAAGTCGACACGGACAAGGTGGTTCGCCAGCACCTCGAAATGGAGGGGTTCTTCACGGGGTATGTGATCCGCGGCGCCAAGGCGAGAGAATCCGCCGAGCCGCTCCACCCCGAGTCACAGGAGAAAGCCTCCATCCCGGGACCGAGTTCCAACGCGGCCGAGGAACTGGAAGCGATCGCCGCGGAGGTCAGGCGGTGCTGCAAGTGCGGCTTGGGGGCTACCCGGACGCACGGGGTCCCAGGGGAGGGCAGTCCGAACGCGCGGATCATGTTCATCGGCGAGGCGCCGGGGGCGGATGAAGACGCGCAAGGCCGGCCGTTCGTGGGCCGGGCCGGACAGCTTCTCGACAAGATCATCGCCGCTTGTGGCCTCAAACGCGAAGAGGTCTATATCGCCAACATCCTCAAATGTCGCCCGCCGGACAATCGCGACCCCCGCGAGGACGAAGTTTTCAGTTGCCTGCCATACTTGCAGAGGCAGATCGAGGTCATCAGGCCCCAAGTCATCGTGGCGCTCGGGGCCCATGCCGCCAGGACCCTTCTCGGCACCGAGAAATCCATTGGTCAGCTCCGGGGCCAGTTCCAGGAGTATTCGCCCGGCTTGGGGCAGCCCACTATCAGGCTCATGGCGACCTACCATCCCGCCTATATTCTGCGGAACTACACGCCGGATACGCGACGGCGCGTCTGGGAGGACATGAAAAAAGTCCTCGTCGAATTGGGTCTGCCGGTTCCGGATCGAGGCAAGGGTTGACTTTCCGCAGCCGGCCGGTGTCGGGATGCGGGAAATCCGTCACAAATCGCGCAGAATCCGCATTTCCGTAACAACTCGGTAACACTCCGCACATAGACTGCGACCAGCAAGACCGGAAGGACTGATTCTCGCGGTTCCGCTTGGCCCGGCCGGGTTGAGAGGAGGCCGGCGGCCACAGAATCCGCCACTTTCTGCGCAATGCCGGCCCGGCAAAGCCGTCTATAAAAGGGTGGCAGCCGCGCGATTCGTTGTCCGGGGGGCGAGCGGTGCAACCTGAATTGCTTGAAAGAACACGCGAATTCGAGTATAAACAAAGGTTCAGCCTACTATCGGAGGCAGGTTGATCTCCAATCGGTGCGGCTCACTGCGTGCGGATCTATGAGAAAGGTGAGGACATGAAAAGGATCGGTCTATTCGGGGCTCTTGTTGTCTGTATGTGCATGGGGACCGGCTACGGCGAGACGCACAAGGTCCCCAGCCAGTACGCGACCATTCAGGCGGGAATCGATGCCTCCGAAGACGGTGACGTCGTGCTGGTGGCGCCCGGGGTCTACTTTCAGACGATCAACTTCCGCGGCAAGGATATCACGGTGACCAGCACGGACCCTGACGATTCCAGGGTGGTCGGCTACACGGTTCTCAACGCCGATGGCGAAGGTTCGGTGGTTACGTTTGCCCAGGGCGAAACCACGCGGGCGGTGCTGACCGGTTTCACGATCACCGGCGGCACCGGCACCTACCATCCCGAACTGGGCGGGAGCACTACCGAGAGGCTCTACATGGGCGCCGGGATCTACTGTAGCAACAGCTCACCTACCATCACGAGGAATGTGATTGTTCGCAACGCGGGTCTGTTCCGGATCGCCGACAACGAGATGCAGGTCGACCTGTGCTTCGGAGGGGGGATCGGCTGCTGGCAGGGCAGTCCTATCGTCACGTACAACACCATCCGAAACAACAGCGCCTATGTCGGGGCCGGGATGATCGGTTACTTCGGAGAACCCACGGTCCATAACAACGTCATCTTTGACAACTCCGCGTATCTGGGCGGTGGTCTGATCGTGTTTGCCGGCTCGGTCTACAACAACACCATCGTGCGGAATGACTGCGATTTCGGATCGACGCTCGGCATCGGGCTGGACACGGGCATGGGCGGCAACCTCTATCTCGTCCCCGCAGCGGAGTTCGGGCACCTCCGGATATTCAACAACGTCATCAGCGATGCCCGCTCCGGCGGGGATCTGTTCTGGGAAGGTGATCTGGACTATTCCTCTGTGACATACAACAACGTATGGGGCAACTCTCCGGGCAATTACGGGTACATCGACCCGCAGACCCATTCCGTGCTGTACGACGGGGACGGGGACCTGACCGGCCTCAACGGCAACATCTCCGAGAATCCACAATTCCTGTCCACGGCGAGCAAGAACTTTCACCTGACCCTGGAGTCGCCCTGCATCAACGGGGGCGATCCGGAGTTCATCGCTCCGGCCGGCCAGACGGACATGGACGGCGAGGAACGCATCTACGCCGCCCGAATCGATATGGGAGCCGATGAATACGTCGGCTACGTCAAGCCGGTCGCCTCGGCGGGTCCGGACGTCCACGTTCTGGCCGTGAACGAAACTGTTACGCTTGACGGCACCGGCAGCTTCTTCTATGACTCGTTGGACATCCAGAGCTATCAGTGGACGCAGGTCGCCGGACCGAATGTGGTCCTCGAA
Organism: Phycisphaerae bacterium; assembly: GCA_012744475.1. GTDB lineage: Bacteria > Planctomycetota > Phycisphaerae > Sedimentisphaerales > Anaerobacaceae > Anaerobaca. The sequence goes on along the minus strand of JAAYBV010000063.1, from coordinate 12,289 downwards.
GGCGTCGATTCGGCTATGCCCTGGTTTGTCGCCCCAGCCGAGGGCAACTACTCCTTCCGGCTGGTGGTGGGCGACAGCCGGTACTCCAGTGGTCCGGACGACGTCCTGGTCTACGTCGGCCCCAATGTTCTGCCTGTGGCCGACGCCGGCGAGGATCGTGTCTGGCAGGCCCCCGGGCAGATCACGCTGGACGGAACGGGTTCGTACGACCCCGACCCGGTCGACTATTTGAGCTACACCTGGACCCAGTTGGCCGGTCCGAGTGTAGTGCTACAGAGTCCGGATGGCGCCACGCCGGTCTTCGAGGCCCAGCCGGGTGAAACCTACACCTTCGAACTGGTCGTCAGCGATGGGTTCGGCGACAGCGAGTCCAGTCAGGTGACGCTTGTGACGGTGCGCGCGACGACCGATCTGCGGACGCTGGCGATTGAACCGATAAGCAACCAAACCCCTCGCTATGCCGACGTCTCCGGAACCAGGATCGTAGCCGTAGCGGACCCGGGGACCTCCAACTGGCGGATCGCCTGGACGGATTTCGCAACGGGATTGACCGAGACATTCTCGGCCGGCGGGTTCAGCGCACAGCCCAAGGTGGACGGCAATCTGGTCGTCTGGGCGGGCGGGCCTCCCGTCGGCGGGTCTCTGACGCGGATGTGCACGGGGATCTACCTGCGCGATCTTGCTGCCGAAGACCACATCACCCTGCGACCGTACACGGACCATGAATCCTACAGCCACCCGGCTATTTCAGGCCACAAGGTCGTATGGGTCCAGCACGCGGGCATTGACCGCAACGTCGCGGGCCAATGGGCCAACATGCCATACGATATCTGCGGCGCCGACATCAGCGATCCGGAGAATCCCGTCTACTTCACGGTCGCCACGAATGTGGGCCGCAGAGACCCGTTCCCGTATCAGAGCCCGGCCAACGACTATGACGACGTGGTTGACATTTCCGGCGATCTCGTGGTCTGGGAAGGTAACGGCGACATCTACGCCGCCAACATCGCGGACCTGAACAACATCGAGGTATTCACCGTCTGTAACGACCCGGCTCGCCAGCGCGACCCGGCGGTCTCGGGGCGATATGTTGTCTGGACCGATGAACGCAACGACCAGGGTGATATCTACGGGGCCGAGATTCTTGATCCCGATCATGTCAGGGTGTTCGAGATCGCCAAAGGTCGCAAGGGACAGCGGCAGCCGGCCGTGGACGGTTGCATGGTTGCCTATCTGGATGGCGAGGAGTCCGGCGGCCAGATCCGGGTGGCGTGTATCACGGCCAACCACGGCGTGATGAATCTGGGCCTGCCTGCCACACTATACGGTTTGTCGCCTGTCCTGGAGGGTACCTCGCTGGTGTGGCTGAGCTCCTACGGGCCGGTCCAGGGTCTGAGACTGGCATTCGGCTACGCCATCTTTGACGGGACGGTTCAGAACGCCACCACGGGCCAACGCTACGATTACGTCCAGCACGCAATCGCCTCCGGCGGCGCCGGCGACGAGATCGTGCTGCCCGAGGGCGTCTATCGAGAATCGATCCATTTCCTCGGCAGAGCGTTGACGGTGCGGTCGGAGGCCCCGGACGATCCGGCGGTCGTGGCCGCGACGGTCCTTGAGGGATCGGCCAACATCGTGACGTTTGACTCCGAAGAGCAGAGTGACAGCATCCTCGACGGCATGACCATCCGGGGAGGAAACGCGGGAATCCTCGTATCGGCCTCCGGACCGACCATTAAACGGTGCACCATCAAAGGCAATCGCAACGGCATGTTCGTCGTCAACCAGGGCCGGCCCGACGTTGTCCAGTCGCGCATTGTGGCCAATTCCGGCGCCGGCGTAGAGATGTCGATTCCCACCGGCTCGCGCACGGTTCGCCACAGCATTCCAAGGTTCGTCAACTGCATTGTCGCGGGAAATCGCGGTGCGGGCATGCTGGGTGGAAGACCGCTCCTGACCAATTGCACCGTGGTGGAGAACGCGGGTACGGGGCTGGATACTTCCGGCGCCTCTGTGGCGAGTTCGATCATCTATTTCAACGACAGAGACGGCGCCGGCGTCCAGATCAACGACAACCGTGCCGCCGTGACATACAGTGATGTCGCGGGAGGCTGGTCCGGGGAGGGCAACATTGACGCCGACCCGCTCTTCGCTGCCCCCGGGCAGTGGCTGGGGGCCGCATGGGTGGCAGGGGACTACCATCTCCGCAGTCAGGGCGGTCGCTGGGACGAGGCCGACGGCGTCTGGATTTTGGATGCTGACACCAGTCCTTGCATCGACGCGGGCGACCCGGCCGCTTCGATCCTGGATGAACCTACAACGGTCAATGGCGCTTCGGTGGTGAATTCGCGGATCGATATGGGCGCTTACGGCGGTACGCCGCAGGCCAGCGTCGTCGCTGGGGGCAATTGAGCCCGGCGGTGCGGAACTGCAAACGGAAAGAGATGAGAATTGACTCGGCGGGCCTCGTTGCGACGGGGCCCGCCGGCGTTACACCGGCAGGGCACCGGGCGGTCAGTGCGTGCGGCCCAGCAAGTCCGTCAGTCGCTGCAACTCCCCCGGTTTCATGTGGTAGCTGTGCTCGTCGTCGGGGAATCGCCGGGCCTTCACCTCCTCGGCATACGCGCGGAATGCCTCGATCGATCGCGGTCCCAGCTCTGCGTATGTCTTGGAGAACTTCGGCAGTCTCCCGTCGGTCAGCCCCAGGATGTCCGGAGCGACGAGAACCTGCCCGTCGCAAGCAGGACCGGAACCACAACTGATTACCGGAATCTCGCTCCGCTCTGTGATAATCTGGGAAACTTCCGCTGCGGCCCCCTCGATAAGCAGCGCAGCGGCACCGGCGTTGACCATCTGACGAGCCAGGTCAATCAACTGCATCGCGATCTCTGCCGTCGTTGCCTCGGCGCGGAACCGACCGACGGTGCTGATCCTCTGCGGCCGTATGCCGATGTGGGCCATCACGGCGATTCCCGAATCACTGACGGCTCGAATCGTGTCGAGATGAGCGCCGGCGGCCTCGATCTTCACCATCTGCGCTCCGGATTCCACCAGGAACCGGCCGGCATTGCGAATCGCCTCGCCCGCACTGATCTGGTAAGACAGGAAAGGCATGTCGGCGACGAGATAGACGTCGGGGGCGCCACGACGAACAGCGGCGGTCAGCGCGACCATGATGTCCATCGTGGCCGGCAGCGTGGAATCGAATCCGAACATGAGCTGCGCTGCGGAGTCACCGACAATGATCATGTCAACGCCCGCCTGGCCCACCTGACGCGCGGTGGTGTAGTCGTAACAGCTCACGACGGCGATGGCACGGCCATCCCGCTTGGCCTGCAACAGATCCAAAATCGTGATGCGGCTGTTCATAGGAGGGGAGTCCGAAACAAGTAACAAGCTTTCCGTGAAAATAGCAGAACACATGGGGCTCGGCAAGGGTAAAATGCAAAGATTGAGGGTCGGCAATGAGGCTATTGGGAGACCCACGCCAAAAAAAACTGTCGATTTCGGGATTTAGTCCTTGATTCCTGAACGGAAGTGAGTATTTTCTGGGTATCCTTGCTTTTTCACTAAAGAATTTCCGTGGGACACTACGATGATAAGAGCAAGGATGCCTTTTCTGAAGGCGTTTACTTAGCTTTTCATCACCCTCCTCCGAAGCCAGATTCTGTTACATTAGAATCTGGCTTTTTGACGGCCCTCCCGTGTTAATCTGAATAGACTGTCGCATGGTGCTATGGGCTGAGTGGGATTGACGGGTGTTTGCGAGGTTCTGCTTCCGGCGTTCTGCGTCAACCTCACGTTTCCTCTTCTTGCCTTCCTTTCCAGCGAGAGCGGTCACGCCGGCGGTTCCGGAATCGTAGACCGATGCCGGTCGGCTCCGGGGGTGGTGCTCCGAGGCGAAACCAGGTCCCAACGGTGGTTATCGGGCGTGTCGCTGCCCGCATCCGGGATTGCGCCCGCTGGTTGGGAGCTGGATTCAGCGGTGCGGGCATTTGGCCGATGAGAAGACAGCGTGATGCGGGGAGGGGCGATGCGCCATGGATGTATGGCCGGGACCATGAGAACGATCGCCGTTGTCAACCAGAAGGGCGGCTGCGGTAAGACGACTACGGCAGTGAATCTGTCGGTGGCGTTTGCCAAAATGGGCCGCCGCGTTCTCCTGGTGGACCTGGACCCACAGGGACACGCGACCATGGGCATGGGGTTCGACCCGGATGCTTTCGAGAAGACCATCTACGATGGACTGGTCGACCGGCGGGCGTCGATCGTCAAGGTGGCGGTGGCCACCGACGTGGAGTGGCTCGACCTGGTGCCGAGCAACGTGAGGCTGGCCGGGGCCGAAGTGGAGCTGCAAGGTGTGCTCGGCAAGGAGCTGGTGCTTGGGGAATGGCTGCGCACCGTGGCGGACCACTATGACATGTGCATTATCGATTGCCCTCCGGCACTGGGACTGCTCATGCTCAACGCCCTGGTAGCCAGCACGGATGTGATTATCCCGGTTCAGGTTCACTTCTACGCCTTCGAAGGTTTGAAGCGTCTGCTGGAGACCATCCGCGTGCTCAAAAAGCGGTTTCATCCGTGTTCGGCGCGGACGCTCGGTCTGTTGTTGACCTTTGTCGAGGACCGCCCCGCTTACACGCGCAAGGTCCAATTGCAGTTGCGCGAGTTGTTCGGCGATCTCGTCTTCGACACGGTGATCCACAAGACGATTCGGCTGGTGGAGGCCCCGGAAGCGGGCAAGTCGATCTTCACGTTTGCGCCGGACAGCAAGGCCGCTTGCGAATACACGATGCTGGCCGATGAGATCGAGGCTCGATTGCGTGCGAACGTGCCGGTGCTGGCAGGGACGTGATTCGGCCGGATGCTCAAACACGTCGGCCCGTCCGGCCGCAGGCGGATCACACGCGGCGGTTGTGCGCATCGAAACACTCCTGTATGATGATCGAGAAGACGGATTCCCTTTGGTCATCTGGAGTGTCATGCTATGGTGCCTCGAATCGAACTACGCCGGGAGGGGCCTCGTTGCTCGCGAATCGTTCATGGCCTTTGGAGGCTGGCGGATTGGGGCAGGAGTGAAGCGGAGATTCGAGAATTGCTCGCTGGCTGCCTCGAACTCGGCATTACGACGTTCGACCATGCCGACATCTATGGCGATTACACGTGTGAGTCTCTTTTCGGCCGGGCGCTGGCCGCCAGTGGTATCGAGCGGTCGCAAATCCAGTTGGTCACCAAGTGCGGCATCAAGCTCGTGTCACGAAACCGGCCGGCGCATGCCGGCAAGTGCTACGACACCACGGCCGCGCACATCATCGCGTCCGCAGAGAACTCGCTGAGGAGTCTCCGGGTCGATTACCTTGACCTGTTGCTCATTCACCGCCCGAATCCTCTGACGGACCCGCGCGAGGTCAACGACGCCTTCATGGCTCTGAAGGATTCCGGAAAGGTGCTGCACTTTGGGGTCTCGAACTTCCTGCCTTCGCAATTCGAGATGCTGGCCTCGAAGCTCGACGTTCCTCTCGTGACGAATCAGATCGAGTACTCGGTCATGCATCTCGATCCGCACGCCGATGGGAGTCTCGACCTTTGTCAGAGACTGGACATTCGACCGATGGCGTGGTCGCCGATGGGGGGCGGCCGGCTGTTCCATGAAGAATCCGAGCAGGCGGACCGGCTGCGTGACGTCCTGGGCCGGATCGGCCGGCGAGCCGGTGGGGCATCCATGGACCAGGTGGCGCTGGCCTGGGTGCTCATGCATCCGGCTCAGTTCGTGCCGGTGCTGGGCACCGGACGCCTATCTCGCATCCGGAAAGCCGTGGAGGCTCTGGGCCTGCTCCTGTCGCGCGAGCAGTGGTTCGAGATCTGGTGCGCCTCGACTGGACGCGATGTGCCGTAGGAACGGTGTGGCGTCCGCGGCGATTGCGGTGTCACGGCACGCACGTCCGGACCAGGGCATCCTATACCTGGGGCAGGACGATGCCGTCCTGGTGTTGGTATCTGCCGTGCCGGTCGCCGTAGGAGACTTCGCAGGGAATCTCGGATTCGAAGAACAGGACCTGGGCCAGCCCCTCGTCCGCGTAGACCTTGGCCGGCAGGGGGGTGGTGTTGGAGATCTCCAGCACCGCCCGGCCTTCCCAGCCCGGCTCGAAGGGGGTGACGTTGACGATGATGCCGCAGCGGGCATAGGTGGACTTGCCCACGCAGAGCGTCAGGACGTTCTGCGGGATGCGGAACGTCTCCACGCTCAGGGCCAGCGCGAAGCTGTTGGGCGGGATCAGGCAGACATCGCTCTCGATTTCGACGAGCCCTCTGACGTCGAACGCCTTCGGATCGACCACCGAGCCGTAGACGTTGGTGAAGATGCGGAAATGCCGCGAGACGCGAATGTCGTAGCCGAAGGAGGACAGGCCGTAGGAAACGACGGCGCGCCCGTCCCGCTGCCGCACCTGCTGCTCGACGAACGGCTCGATCATGCGTTGCTCGACAGCCATCTTCCTGATCCAAACGTCCGGGCGTATGCTCATAGGTCTGCTCCTGTTCTCATTGCCGTGGCGACGCCAGTTCCTCTCGCAGCCTCCGGGCGGCGAGAACCATGTTCCTCAACGACGCTTCGACCTCGGGCCACTGCCGGGTCTTGAGACCGCAGTCGGGATTGACCCACAACTGCTCGACGCGCAGCACTTCGGCCATCTTCCGGATCAAGTCCACCATTTCTTCCGTCGAGGGCACTCCCGGGCTGTGGATATCATACACGCCCGGGCCGATATCGTTAGGGTATTTATAGTCCACGAAGGCGTTGAGCAGCTCGACGTCCGAGCGGGAGGCCTCGATCGAGATGACGTCGGCGTCGAGACCGGCGATGGCCTCGATGATCTCGTTGAAATCGCTGTAGCACATGTGCGTGTGGATCTGCGTGCGGTCGTCCACGCCGCAGGTGGCCAGGCGGAAGGCCTTGACGGCCCAGTCCAGGTACTCCGGCCGCTCGGACTGTCGCAGAGGCAGTCCCTCGCGAATGGCAGGTTCATCGATCTGAACGATCCGAATGCCGGCCGCCTCCAGATCGCGCACCTCGTCGCGAATGCTCAGGGCGATCTGGTAAGCCGTGTCGCGACGCGGCTGATCCTCGCGGACGAAAGACCATTGCAGGATGGTGATCGGCCCGGTGAGCATCCCCTTGACCGGCTTGTCCGTCAGCGACTGTGTGTAGGTGATCCACTCCACCGTCATGGGAAGCGGCCGGTAGACATCGCCATAGATGATCGGCGGCTTGACGCAACGCGAGCCATAGCTTTGTACCCAGCCGTTTTCCGTGAAGGCAAAGCCCTCGAGCAGCTCACCGAAGTACTCCACCATGTCGTTGCGTTCGGGCTCCCCGTGAACGAGCACGTCCAGGCCGACGTCTTCCTGGAAACGAACCACGGTTTCGATTTCGCGTCGCATGGCTTGCGTGTACTCAGCGTCGGTCAGGCGTCCCTTACGGAAGTCGGCGCGGGTTTTTCGAATCTCCGCCGTTTGCGGGAAGGAGCCGATCGTCGTGGTAGGCAGCAAGGGCAGCGCCAGTTCGGCTTGTTGGAGACTCTTTCTCTGACCGAAGAAGGGCTTGCGGCGGTGGAACATCTCTTCCGAGAGCGAATCCAACCGCTTTCGCACGGCGGCGTTGCATACGCGGCCGGACGCCTGCCCCTTGTCGAAGACAGCTCGATTGGCTTGCAGGACATCGCCGACGGCCGCTCGTCCTTCATTGGCCGCCTTCGTCAGTACCGCTACCTCCTGCAACTTCTGTTTGGCGAAGGCAAGACGCTCCTGGACGACGGGGTCCATCGTTCCTTCGCTTTCCACGTCCACGGGGCTGTGCAGCAGCGAGCAGGACGGGGCCAGAATCAGTCGCTCAGTCCCGATGGTCGTTGCGGCCTTGTCGACGAGATCGAGCGTTGCGGCCAGATCTGTCTTCCAGATGTTGCGTCCGTTGACGACACCCAGCGATAGTGCGGCGTCTGGGGGAAGCAGCGCCAAGGCCTTCTCCAGTTGTTCCGGGGCCCGGACCACGTCGAGATGGATCGCGTCGAAGGGCAATCTCATGGCCCAGTCGACGTTGTCGCCCAGGCTGCCGAAGTAGGTGGTCAGACACAGCTTCAGTCTCTTTCTGGCTTGGGCGAAGCGTTTGTAGACGCTTTCGAAAGCGGCCGGGACTCGCTCATCGAGATCGAGGACCAGTACGGGCTCATCGACCTGGATCCACCGGGCGCCCGCCGATTCGAGCCGCCCGATCACTTCGATATACACTGACAGCGCCTGATCGAGCAGGTCGAGCGGTTCCAGACCGGGGCTCTTGGACTTGCCCAGGAGCAGATACGAAACCGGGCCCAACATCACCGACCGTGTGAGGATGCCCTGGCCCTTGGCTTCGAGAAACTCATCGATGATCTTCGATGATGCGAGCCGGAATTCCAGACCATCCTCGAACTCCGGGACGATGTAGTGGTAGTTCGTGTCGAACCACTTGGTCATCTCCATCGCGTGGGCGTTGTCGGTGCCTCGGGCCATGGCGAAATACGTGTCCATATCAATGGTGGCGTCCTTGAGGCCGAACCGCAAGGGGACCGCCCCGAGCATGCACGTGGTGTCGAGCACGTGATCGTACAGCGAGAAGTCATTCGAGGGGATGTGGTCGATGCCCAGTTCCCTCTGAAGCGCCCAGTGGGTTGCTCGCAGTCGCCGGCCTGTCTCCACGAGGGACGCCAGATCGGTGCGGCCGGCCCAGTAGGCTTCCAGAACCTTCTTGAGTTCCCTGTCTGTGCCAATACGTGGAAAGCCGAGGTTGGTACTAATCGTCATGTTCTATTCTCCTGAGTACCAGTCCAGGTGATGAGGAGTATCCTCGGGAGGCTCGGGCGCCATTCCCGTTGCGGAACGGAGCGAAGCGTCGAGCGCGTTGTCTGCCAGAAACGCTTGCACGGTGTGCCGGGCGCCATCGGGCAGGTACGAACGGATCTCGTCGAGGTCGTGCTTCGAAAGCAGGGGAGGGACGAACGTTGTGCGAAACTCGCATGGCGTCCCGCCGGCCGCGAGCCGCGCGATGCTGTCGCGGATGGCCTCGACGGGCGCATCGACCCCGGTCAGTTGCGGATACCTGGCAAACGGGGCCTTGATGTCCATCGCCACGCAATCGAGGAGATGCCCGGCCAGCAGGTCCGCCAGGACGTCCGGGCGACTGCCGTTGGTGTCGAGCTTGACCTTCAGTCTCATAGCCCTGATCTGCTCGATGAAAGCCCTGAGGTCCTCCTGCAGTGTAGGCTCGCCGCCGGTGATGACGACGCCGTCAAGAAAAGCGGCGCGGCTCTGCAGGGCGTCGACTACAAGTCCTTCGTCGACGAGTTCGGCTGTCGGGCGGTCGAGCGGCAGCAGCGGCCCGTTGTGACAGAACGGGCAACGGAAGTTGCAGCCCTGCGTAAAGACGATTGCAGCAAGATGGCCTGGATAGTCGCTCAATGTCAACGCCTGAAAACCGCCGATTCTCATGAGGTCGCCTTGATCTGGAAGTAGCGTCGCTGTTCGAATTCTGCCTGTTTGCCTTCGTTCCACTGATCCACAGGACGCAGGTAGCCGACCACGCGAGCATATACCTCCGTCTTGCGGCCACAGTGCGGACATTGTTGGACTTGGCCGCGCAAATAGCCGTGCTCGGCGCAGATGCTGAACACCGGCGAGATGGTGAAATAGGGCAGTCGGTAGTTCGTGCAGACCTTGCGGACGAACCGCTTGACGGCATTGGGATCGGCGACCGCCTCGCCGAGATTGATGTGCAGTCCGGTGCCCCCGGTGTACCTGGCCTGAAGGTCGTCCTGGAGTTCGAGCACCTCCCAGATGTCGTTGGTGTAGTTGACGGGCAGTTGGGTCGAGTTGGTGTAGAACGGCTCGCTCCGGCTGGCCTGTGGCGATGTGTTGGCGCTGGTGATATTGGGGTACTTCTGTCGGTCCAGCCGAGCCAGACGATAGCTGGTCCCCTCAGCGGGTGTGGCTTCGAGGTTGTACAGATTGCCGGTCTGTTCCTGGAACGTCAGCAGCCGGGCACGCATGTGGTCCAGGATTCGGGCGGCGAAGCCCCTGCCCTCGGCGGTCCCGATGTCCTTTCCCAACAGGTTCCGGCTGGCCTCGTTCATCCCGACCAGCCCGATCGTGGAGAAGTGATTGTGCCAGTACTGGTCGTAGTGTTCCTTGACGCCCCGGAGGTAGAACCGCGTGTAGGGGTAGAGATTCCTGTCAGTGAGGCGTTCGAGCAGCTTGCGCTTGATCTCCAGACTGCTGCGGGCCAGGTCCATGAGCCGATCGAGCCGCGTGACGAATTCGCTCTCGTCGGCGCTGATGTGACCCAGCCGGGGCATGTTGATCGTGACGACGCCGATCGAGCCGGTCAGGGGATTGGCCCCGAAGAGCCCGCCGCCGCGCTTCTCGAGGTGACGCAGGTCGAGCCTCAAACGGCAGCACATCGATCGCGCGTCGGCCACCGACATGTCGCTGTTGATGAAGTTCGCAAAGTTGGGGATACCGTATTTGGCTGTGACCTGCCAGAGAGTCTCCAACTCTGGCGCGTCCCAGTCAAAATCCGCGGTGATGTTATAGGTGGGGATCGGAAACGTGAAGACCCGGTTCCTGGCGTCGCCCTGGGCCATCACGTCGAGAAAGGCCCGGTTGAACGTTCGCATCTCAGGCTCGAATTCGCGGTAGGCGCGGTCCATCAGTTGTCCACCGATCACCACGGGCTGGTCGGCGAGTGTCGCAGGGGCTTTCAGGTCGAGCGTAATGTTGGTGAACGGCGTCTGGAAGCCCACGCGGGTGGGGATGTTGACGTTGAAGACGAATTCCTGGAGGGCCTGCCGCACTTCGCGCTCGTCCAGGCCGTCGTACCGGATGAACGGGGCCAGCAGCGTGTCCACATTCGAGAACGCTTGGGCGCCGGCGGCCTCGCCCTGCAACGTGTAGAAGAAGTTGACGATCTGCCCCAGGGCGGTGCGGAAGTGTCGGGCGGGACTGCTCTCGGTCTTGCCCGCGACGCCCTGGAAGCCGCAGCGCAGCAGGTCGTGGAGGTCCCAGCCGACGCAGTAGACGCTGAGCATGCCCAGATCATGGATGTGGAAGTCGCCCGAGATATGGGCCTCGCGGATGTTCTGTGGATAGATCTTGTTGAGCCAGTACGTCTTGCTGATTTCGCTGGAGATGTAGTTGTTCAGCCCTTGCAGCGAGTAGGACATGTTGCTGTTCTCCTGGACCTGCCAGTCCAGTCGGTCGAGGTAGTTGTCGATCAGATCGACGTCGGCCTTCTGCGTCAGTTCGCGGATTCTCGCGTGCTGTTCGCGATAGAGGATGTAGGCCTTGGCAGTCTTCTTGAAGGGGCTTGTCAGAAGGACATCTTCGACCAGGTCCTGCAATTGTTCGACACTGGGTGTGTTAGTCAGCGTCATTTGTGCCAGGCTGAGGACACGCAGGGTCAGTGGACAGGCGGTTTCCGGTCCGAACTGCCCGGTGGCGGCGCCCGCCTTCGCGATGGCGGCCTGGATCTTCGATGCGTCGAAGGGAGCTTGTCTGCCGTCTCGTTTCCGGACGGTGGTGAAACCGCCTGAGAGGGTGGTCTGTTTCTGGGTCGTGGTATCACTCGTGTCGGTGAGGTTGGGCATGACAGCACTCCTTGCTGAGATGATGGACTGGTGCGTCCTTTTCCATTGGACCAGTGATTACGGATCGGCGGGTGCACGCGCACCGAGTACCCGATTGAGGCAATTGGCCGCGGAAGACAAGGCAGGATACGTGCCGTCGGACGCCGAGAGGAGAAGACCTTTCCCCGCCGGCGGTCGCACGAGCAATTGCCTTTCAACGCGAAAGCGACATTGCCGTCGTCCACACCAACCGTGTGGGTTGTTGGCAGGTCTTCGGACTCGCGGGCGTGTCAGAGCCAGGCTCTGCGTTCCTACCGGCCATCGCTTCCCACCCGTTCGGGCAGTGCTCAATGATGGCGGTCGTTCCCACTTACCGCTGCGCGACAGTTCCGGATTCGCACCGGATTCCCTCTTTTCGGTGTCCCCACCTTCGGGACACACCAACAACGGGATCCGAGATTAGCGAGCCTGCCGATTGCCGTCAACCACAAAACGCCAGGAAAATTCTTCGGGTGTCTGTGCGAATTTCGCGGCAAGGCCCGTTTTCCACCACGGAGCGCCATGTGTGGCAGCGGCAAACGGAGCAAGGCGGAGTTTGCCGATGGCTTCGAGGGCATGCGTATCACCATCGGCAAGCC
>JAAYBV010000062.1 GCA_012744475.1 Phycisphaerae bacterium | reverse complement strand
CTGGTGTAGATGGCACACCCTGCGATCTGGGAAGATGGGCAAGAGTCGACAGGTCCCCTGGCCGGTGGACGCAGGCGGTGCCAGTGCCACCGCCAACAACAGGGGTGTGTGTTGGCACTTGGCACTGACTCAAGCGTATCAGACACAGTCCATATATAACCTCTTTGCCTATCACGCAGCCTGGATGAGCCAATATGGGAATTCCTGGTAAGACAGGCAAGAGTGTCCAGGTCGCGTGGCCTCTGGAGGTGACCGGTGCCAGTGCCACCGCCAACAACAGGGGTATGTGTTGGCACTTGGCACGCCATGGGATCACCGTGCAGAGTCTCCACACATCCTGTTCTCCACCATCGCCTGGACCAGGGCAGATCCATGGATGTGACGATGGCGTGCCACGTGCCACGTGCCAACAACAGGGGTGTGTGTTGGCACTTGGCACTGGCACTGCAGTCTCTCCCAGCGCATCCCGGTCAGCCGATACGCTGGCGGGTCGCTCGCAGGTGGGATAATGTGGCCAGCTCCAAAGGGAACGGAGCAGGAGGATTCCGTGTGGACGCCCCGGGGATCTTCCACATCTGCTGGAACCACTTATTAAACTGGGCCTTCTCGATTCGGCTCTGGCGCCGTTGCTCATCCGTAGGTTGCCGATACCCGCCGGGATTCCTCTGCATCAGGATGAACTCGATGTCGTTCTGTGATCGCATTGGGCTCATACGGCCTGCCGATCCGCAACCCATTCCGGGCGAGGCATGCCTCGCCCCTACCATTGACCCGTAGGGGCGACGCATGCCTCGCCCTTCCCCGTTTGCCGTGTGCTCGTAAGGGCATACCCACCTTCGGAACAATGACGCCTCCCAGCGTCCCTGCAAATGTGCCATTCCAGCGGCAGTACCAGTGCCACCGCCAACAACAGGGGTGTGTGTTGGCACTTGGCACTGGCATGGGATCACCGTGCGGAGTCTCCACACATCCTGTTCTCCACCAACGCCTGGACTAGGGCAGATCCATGGATGTGACGATGGCGTGCCACGTGCCACGTGCCAACAACAGGGGTGTGTGTTGGCACACGTGGCACGCCATGGGCGCTCTCGGGCCCGGGTGCAGGCTTGGGGAGTTGGTCTGCGGCCGCGTTTTCGGTGGCGGGTTGCCTTCGCCGGCTGCAGGCGGTAGTATAGGGCTCGTACCGGCAAGGGCGAGGCACGTCTGGCCCCTGCGGGCGCACTACAGACGTTTCGGGTCGCAGGCGCGAAACAACGCAAATAGACGTAGATAGAAGGAGTGGCTCAGATGGCGAAGAAATCCTTACACAGCATCTGCCGGTGGACATTTAATCCGGGCAAGGGCGGATTCGTGCCCGGCGATATGCGGCCGGAATGGGGTCGCGGCTTCGGCACCCCCGAGATGATCGAACTGGTGGCCAGGAAGGTCCGGCCCCGCATGCCCAAGAACGTCCTGCTGGGCATCGAGATGCACTACGACGCCGAGGTCGACGACAAGAACGCCGCCGCCGTGGCCGATGCGCTGGTGTCCAACAAGCTGTACCTGGCGATGATTACGCCCGGGGCGCATTCGCACTTCGCTTACGGCGGCATCGCCTCGCTCGACCGGAACGAGCGCAAGGCTGCCGAGGATCTGGGCACGCGGACGGTGGACCTGGCCTACGGAACCCTCAAGAAGGCGTGGCACCCTGAAGTGGCGCCGGCGTTCGTCATCTGGAACGGCTCGTTCGGCTACGACATCGCCACCGTCGGCATCAAGCAGATGTACCAGAACCTCAAGGAGAGCGTCGCGGGCCTGTGCAAGTACGAAGCCAGGAAGGGCGGCCAGCTCTACATCGGCTTCGAACCCAAGCCCAACGAGGGGCATCCGGCGATGCTCATCCCAACGGTCGCCAGCGCGCTGCTGTTCTGGTACAAGGTCGAGAAGGAATTCGGCGTCAACATCGCCCGGAAGGGCGTCAACAAGGAATTCGGCCACTCCGAGATGATCGGTCTGGACCACGTGGCCGACACGGTCGAGGAACTCGACAACGGCATGTGCGTCCACATGCACCTGAACAGCCAGGGCTACAACGACGGGATCATCCTCGGCGGCCCGGGCAAGTACGATATCGACCACGGCGCGCGCGTCAACGGGATGAACATCGCGATCGCCGGACTGATCCAGCAGGCTGGCTACGAGCGGTGGAAGGGTCACGACATGCAGACCCGCGCCTACGACAACGCCGAGCAGGGGATCGACCGCGTGATCCGCAGCGTCCTGAGCTGGGAAGCCTGCGAGCAGGCGGCCCGCAAGCTCAACGCCAAGGCGCTGCTCAAAGCCCTGGCCCAGCGCGAGACCGCCAAGGCCGAGGACATGATGCGAGCCGCGGTCGTCATGGCGCAGAACGCCTTCGACGAGATGTATAAAGCATAGGCATCGCCGGAGTCGCAAACGGAAGTGTCACGATCTCGTGGCCGCCGGAAGGTCGAAACGGTTGATCCTGTCTTCCGGCGGCCACGTTGCGGTCCGGGGAGAGCGCATGGCGAAATCCCGTCTGCTGTTTGTGGATAATCTCCGCACCCTCGTGATCGTGCTGGTGATCCTGGTCCACCTGTCCATCACTTACGGCGGCGAGGGCGGATGGTATTACAGCGAGGGGCCGAAGGGCACCATCTCCTCGATCCTGCTCACCTGGTTCAACGCGACCTGCCAATCGTTCTTCATGGGTCTGCTGTTCCTGCTCTCGGCGTATTTCACCGCCGACGCCTGTGAGCGCAAGGGGCCCGGCCGATTCGCGAAGGACCGGCTGCTGCGTCTGGGCATCCCGATGCTGGTCTACGACTGGGTCCTGCATCCGCTTTCGGTCTGTTCGCTGATGGCGGCGGGCTATTACGGCCCCGAGGCGTCGTGTCGCGCGTGGCTGGGCGAGTATTTCAGCGGGTTCCACATGGGGCGCGGGCCGCTCTGGTTCGTGGAGACACTGCTGTTCTTCAGTCTGATCTATCTGCTGCATCGGCGGGTGTGGCCGTCGAAGACCAGGATCGCGACGACGGACCGCCGATGTCCGCGTGACCGGGAGATTGTCGTTCTGATTCTCCTGCTCAGTATCGCCAGCTTCATCGTGCGCTTCTGGTTCCCGCTGGGCTGGAGTTTCGAGCCGTTCAACCTGCAATTGTGCTTCTTCCCGCAGTACATCGCTCTGTTTGTTCTTGGTATCCACGCCTATCATCGTGGCTGGCTCATGGCGATCCCGGCGAAGACGGGCCGGCGCTGGCTGGCGATTGCGGCGGTGCTGATCCTGGTGGGCTTCCCGCTGCTGTTCCTTTTGGGAGGCGCGATGCGTGGCAACCTGACGCCGTTCAAAGGAGGTTTCCACTGGCAGTCTCTGGCGCTGGCGATGTGGGAGCATGCGACCGGCATCGCCCTGATGATCACCTTGCTGGTGCTGTTCCGCGAGCGGTTCAACCGCCCGAACAGGCTGACCGTCGAAGCGTCAGCCTCCAGTTATGCCGCCTACGTGATCCATGCTCCGGTCATCATTCTCGGCGCGCTGGCGGTCCGACATGTCACGATATATCCTCTCCTGAAGTTCGTCGTCGTCTCGCTGGTGCTGGTTCCGCTGTGTTTCCTGCTGGCGGCCGGCATCCGCCGCCTCCCTGTCGCCCGCCGGATTCTGTGAGGCGCATCAAAGGATCAGCATGGCGTCGCCGTAGGAGTAGAAGCGGTAGCGCTGCGCGACGGCGTGGCGATAGGCGGCCAGCGTGCGGTCGAGTCCGGCAAAGGCCGCGACGAGCGCCAGCAGCGTGCTGCGGGGCAGGTGGAAGTTGGTGATCATGGCGTCGACGATCTTGAACTCGTAGCCGGGGGTGATGAACAGGCCCGTTGTCCCCATACCGGGCGCCACGCAGCGGCCGGATGCAACGGTTTCCAGCACGCGCGTCGCCGTCGTGCCGACCGCCACGATGCGCCCGCCCGCCTGCCAGGCTTCGTTGATGGCGCGGGCGTTCTCCTCATCGATCTGGTACCACTCGTGGTGAATCTCGTGGTCCTCGAGGTTCTCGGTCGTGACCGGTTTGAACGTTCCGGTCCCGACGTGGAGCGTCACCCAGGCCAGACGCACTCCCTGCTCCTGCAACTGGGCCAGCAGAGACTCCGTGAAGTGCAGGCCGGCGGTCGGCGCGGCCACCGCACCGGGGGCGCGGGCGTAGACCGTCTGGTAGCGCTGCCGGTCCTCCTGAGCCTGATCGATGTTGCCATCGCGGCGAATATACGGGGGCAACGGGGGGAATCCCACTTCCTCAAGGATCTCCTCGGCGCTTCGGTCGGAGTCGATCTTGAGCAGGCACACTCCGTCCGGCCTCTTCTCGATCAGCTCCGCCTCGTAACGATGTCCCCTGTGTCGATCCACGATGCGGATGCGTTCGCCGATGCGGACCTTGCGAGTGCCTTTGAGCATCACCTCCCAAACGGCTGGCGTGTCCGGCCGCTCGGCCAGGAACAAGCCTTCGAGCGAGGCGCTGGTCTTGCGCTCGGCGAAGAACCTCGCGGGTAGCACCTTCGTGTCGTTCAGCACGAGGCAATCGCCCTCGCGCAAAAACCGGCCGACCTCGGCGAATCGGCAGTCTAACAAGGTAGGAGCGACCCCGACGGGCATCAGGACGTCGCCCTTGCGATCCAGGACGAGCAGTCGCGATTCGCTTCGCGAAGGCGTCGGCGTCTGCGCAATCCGTTCCGGCGGAAGCTCGTAATCGAACAGCTCTGTTCTCATCGGCGTATGTTATCAGACGAGGTTATAAACAGACGAATATTTTTCCGCCCGACAATGCGTCAATTCCGAGGGTGTGATCCGTTTCGCTGATTCGCAGGCAAAGTGGTCCGCTCGGCTGGGCGATATGGATGTGTCAGGGCGAGCACCACGGGGGTGCTTCCGGGAACGACAGCCACGAGAATCTGAAGGTCACGACTGTGTATTCACAAGGACGTTTCGAGCAGGTTGCCACATCGATCGCCGTGCTGGGCCGGCGCGAGCTCAAGAGCCGGATCAAGAATTTCCGCGGGCGCTTCAAGCTCGACTTCACCGACGACTATCTCGACGCGATGGACATCGACCGGCTCCGCCACCTCCTCCTGGCCGCCCTGATCAACGCCAAGAGTTAGCACTGACCGTTGCCCGTCGATCCGTCTGAGTGCAGGGCGGGCAGCGTGCACTTCTGTCCAGTTTGCCGCACATACGACACGTCCGATCGCTGATCTCGGCTCTGGAAATCCCCATTCTGTTCCGCTATGCTGTGACCGATCAGGTTCGCACGTCGATTCCAGAATGGGAAGGGGCCGGTCATGCAATGTCTCTCGTTATGGTCGCTGCTGGTGTGCCTGGGGCTATCCGCGTCTGCATCGGTATCTCCGGCGGGAATTCCCTGGGAGCCGGTGGGGTTGTCGGGTGGGGGTGGAATGTTCTCGCCGGCGATCTCGCCGGCCGATCCCAATCTGATGATGCTCAACTGCGACATGAGCGCCGCCTACATCTCCGAGGATGGCGGCCACCACTGGCGGATGATCCACCACGCGCAGCTTCGCAGTGATACCCGTTGCCGGCCGGCGTTTCATCCGCACGACCCCAATATCATCTATGCGTCCTCGGGCGGGCAGCTGCGGGTCAGCCGGGACCGGGGGCGGATCTTCGCGCCCATCGGGGACCTGAACGACTCGCTGTACGGCGAGATCGCGATCAACCCATCTGCGGTGGACGTCATACTGGCCGGCATGCGGAATGGAAGATGCCGAATCTCACGCGACGCGGGTGTTACATGGGTGGCCTGCGAGGGACCGCAAGGGCAGGTGATCGGCTTCCATTTCGACCGCACGAACAAGGGCCGCATCCTGTTTGCCGCGACGGACCAGGGGATCTGGCGATCCGACGATGCCGGCCAGACCTGGGCGACAAAGACCGATGGCCTGCCCTCGACGAGCATCCAGGGCTTTGCCGGCGGGTCGAACGAGGCCGAGGGCCGCATCGTTCTCTATTGCACCGTCCCCAGCAAGGACGAAGGCGGCGTCTTCACCGGCGGTGTTTTCCGCTCGATGGACCGGGGCGACACCTGGCAGTCGGCTATGGGCGAGGGCATCAATGCCGGGACGAAGCAGGTCGATCAATGGGCCTACGGTCCCATCGCCCAGTACAGGCAGGTCCTGACCACCGACGCCGATCCGCGCACCGTATACGCGTTGAACACCAGCACGGGGTTCCATCCGCCCCACCACGAGACGGTGTATCGCAGCGACGACGCCGGACGCACCTGGCGGGCCACCTACTTTCAGGACCCGCGATTCAGGCAATACAACGTCGCCCCCAACTACGTCACGGCCTCGGTGGGCCAATCGCTCAAGGGAGGCGGCACGCCCTTCGGGGCGGCCATCTGTAACAGCGACCCGAATCGCCTGATCCTGGTGTGGAGCGAATCCTACATCACGCACGACGGCGGCGATTCATGGTTCAACGGCGACACCTACGTCGCGCCCGGGCACGAGGCCGAGCCCGGCTGCGCCTGGGCCTGCACGGGCCTGGTCGTCACCACGACGTGGAACTACTACATCGATCCCTTCGAGGCGAACCGTCACTATATCGCCTACACGGACATCGGCTATGCCCGCTCGCTCGACACGGGCAAGACCTGGATCTGGTGGGACAAGAACACCTGGGCCCCGTGGCGAAACACCTGCTACGAGATCGCATTCGACCCGGAGGCGCCGGGCAAGATGTGGGGCGCGTTCTCCGACGTGCACGACATCCCCAACGACAACATCATCTCCGAGCGTCACGGGCACAATCGGCCCGGCGGCGTGTGCGTCTCGCGTGACTTCGGCGCCTCCTGGCAGGCGGAGGCGCAGGGCATCCCGCCCAGGCCGGTGACGTCGATCGTGCTCGATTCGAAGAGCCCGAAGGGCCGGCGCACGCTGTATGCCGGCGTGTTCGACGAAGGCGTGTACAAGTCCATCGACGATGGCAGGACGTGGACGCTCAAGAAGACCGGTTTGGGCGACCCGAAGAACATGCGCGTCTCGCGTGTGATTCTGCACGGTGATGGTACACTGTTCGCGATGGTTTGCGCCAGGCGTCCGGCCCGGGGCCAGCCTCTGATGAAGGAGGGCGTGGGGTTGTACCGCTCCACCGATGGGGCCCAGACGTGGGAGAAGGTCAACACTTCGCACCTGTTTCTTTATCCCAAGGATTTCTCCGTTCATCCGACCGACAGCAACGTGATCCTCCTCGGCGCGTGCGACGCCGACAGCCAGGACCGGTCGGGCGGTCTGTACGGCACCCAGGATGGCGGGCGCTCATGGCAGCGTCTCGGCCGGCAAGGGCGGCAAACCTTCGGCGGATATTTCCATCCGCGGAACGAGGAATGGATCTACATGACGCTCACCGAAGGCGCGCCGGACGCCGGCCTGTGGCTCTCGCGGGACCACGGCCGCTCCTGGCAGGCGTTTGACGACCTGCCTTTCTCGAACGTCCAACGCGTTGCGTTCGACCCATCGGATCGGCGCGTGATGTACGTCACCACCTTCGGCGGCAGCGTGTGGCGCGGTCCGGTCGAGCCAGTCGAGTGACCAGTTCGCAGTGTGCCCGTGAGGGCACACTACAAATCCAAACACGCATACCGTCAACCTACACGCTGTCGGGGACGACGAAAGGCTCGCGATAGGTACGGCGGATCAGCGCGTTGGCTTCCGAGGCGAATTCACCGGTGAAGGTTTCGGTCTTCGGGTCCAAGGTCAGCCAGGGTCCGAGGATTCGCGGCGTCTGCTGAAGATCCACGCCGTTGACGAGCAGGTGCTCCTGCATGCGTTCGAAGCACTCGGTCATGCCCTCGGCGTCCTGGACTCGTTCGACGATCTTCTCGCGCGAGGCCTCCGTCCCCAGCCGGTGTGAGATATTGCCCATGTGGCACAGCGCGCTGGACAGATGCCCTTCGAGGATCTCCGCATGGAGGTCGCCCGGCTTGCGGCTGCGGACGGCGTCGATGAAGTTGGCGTGGTGCCCGGCGCCCTCGGTGACCTGGAACTGCCTGATCTTCTTGCCGTCGTTGTCGTAGGCCCACCCGCCGACGAAGTAGCCTTTCTCGCAGTGGACCACGGTTCCGGCCGAGGTGCCGTAATAATAGTCCATCGCCTTGTTGCCTTTGTCTCGCGGCAGGCCGCGAACCTCGAAGATGATCGGCGCGGGCCGGTAGTCGTAGAAGAGAATCTGCGTGTTGGGCGTCTGCCCGTCGTCGATGTATCCGAAGCGGCCGCCGATCGAGATCACGCGACGTGGCAGTTCGTTGGCGCCGAGGACCCAGCGGCAGATGTCGATGAAGTGAATCCCGTTGTTGCCGAAGTCGCCGTTGCCGGTCGGCCAGACCCAGTGCCAGTCGTAGTGCAGGTTCTTGCGCATCAGCGGGTCCATGGGGGCCGGCCCGCACCAGAGATTGTAGTCCACGCCCTCGGGCACCGGCTGGGGCCCGTCCACCTTTCCGATGCTGTCGCGGCGGACGTAGACGATGCCCCGAACGGACTTGATCGCGCCGAGGTGACCCTGCCGGATGTATTCGATCGCCTCGGCCAGACCCGTGTCCGACCGGCGTTGTATGCCGCTCTGGACGATCCGGTTGTACTTGCGAGCGGCCTTGACCATCTGGCGGCCTTCCCACATGTCGTATGAGACGGGTTTCTCGACGTACACGTCCTTGCCCGCCTGGCAGGCCCAGACGGTGGCCAGGGCGTGCCAGTGATTCGGCGTGGCCGTAATGACCGCGTCGATGCTCTTGTCGTCGAGAAGCTCGCGCAGATCGACATAGGTATCGACCGTTTCCTGGCGGTCGCGGAACTTCTTCTCTTCGCGATCGAGAAGGGCCCGGTCGGCGTCGCAGATGGCCACCACGCGGACGCCGGGGATGGCGCTGAACCACTTGATGTGATTGCTCCCCTGATTGCGCAGCCCGATGACGCCGATGCGAATGGCGTCGTTGGCGCCGCGGACGCGGGAGAACGGCATCGCCAGAGACAATCCTGCGGCCAACGATCCTTTGAGAACGGCTCTTCGAGTGGTGTGCTCCATGACAAGCCCCTTTTCCCTGGTGAAGTGTAAGGATCAAAAGGCAAGAATCAAACCGGCGGCATCCGCCTGCAGCGGATGACCTCCTAAACTCTGATATTTGATTCTTGAATTTTGATCTCTCTATACCACAAGTCGCTTCAGGGGTCAATGACTTGGCGACTTGCAGGTTGTCGCCGCGCGAGGGCCACTGTAGAATCCTGGCGCCGTGTGCCGCAAGGACGGCACGACGTGCGTCGAAAGGATGAACGCGTCCATGAATAAGCTGTTGCGGCTGTACTTCCAGACGTCTCTGATCCTGCGGATTCTCGCTGGTTTCCTCATCGGCTCGCTGATCGGCGTTCTGTTCTGGTCCCGATCCCGCTCGGGCGAGGCGATGGTCTCGCAAGCCGTCATCCCCTACATCCTTCCCTTCGGCCAGGTCTTCGTGCACATGCTCAAGATGATCGTGGTGCCGATCATCTTTTTTTCTCTCGTGGTCGGCGCTTCGAGCCTGCCGATCAAGAGGTTCGGGCACATCGGGCTCAAGACCATTGCCTGGTATCTGGCGACGAGCCTGCTGGCTGCGGTTCTTGGGACAGGCCTGGCTCTGGCTCTGGATCCGGGAGCCGGCGCCGATCTGGACGCCTGGCGCAAGCTGGCGGATCTCAAGATGACAGAGGCAGGCGACGTGGCCAAGGGCGCAACCGAGCAGGGGGCGCTTTCGCAGATCGTGCTGAACCTGTTCCGCAATCCGTTCGAGGCGCTGGCGACGGGCAACTTCCTGCCCATCATCATCTTCGCCATCCTGTTCGGCCTGGCGATTCGCGTGCTGATTGAGGCAGGCGAGGCCCGTCAGATCAGGCGTCTGGAGGGCTTGATCGATTTGCTCGAAGCCTGCCGGGACACGATGTTCAAACTGGTCGACTGGATTCTCGAGTACTCGCCCATCGGCGTGCTGGCCTTGTCGATTGTCAACTTCGGGCTCTACGGCCCATCCATCGTCGGGCCCTACGTCAGTGTGACGCTGGGCGTCATCTTTGGTATCGGAGCGATGGTTTTCGTCGTCTATCCGCTGCTGCTGTGGGCAGTGACGCGCCACAATCCGTTTGGCGTGCTCAAGCGCATCCGCGAACCGATGATCATGGCGTTTATCACGCGCAGCAGCGCCGCGACGTTACCGGTGTCGATCAGGACCGCGCACGAGGAGCTGAAGATCCATGACGAGTTGGCCAGCTTCTCGCTGCCTTTGGGCGCGACGATCAACATGGACGGTGTGTGCGTCCACCTGCCGATGTTCGCGGTCCTGGCGGCCAACATGTTCGACGTCAAGCTGACGGTCGGCATGCTGGCGGTGCTGGTGATCACCACGGTGCTGGCCTCCATCGGCGCCGGTGGCGTCCCCGGCGGCAGCCTGATGCTGCTGTTCGTCATTCTCGAAAGCATGGGCCTGAGCGCCGAGCAGGTGGCGGTGATCGTGGCGCTGGCGCTCGGCATCAATCCCATTCTCGACATGTTCGAGACGATGAACAACGTCACCGGCGACCTGGTCTGCTCCTACGCGGTCGCCACCAGGGAGAACCTGGTGGGTTTGGATCGAGCCGACTCGCCCGCAGATCACCGGCCTGCGACGACGGAGCCACGTGGCTGAAAGACCGCCTCGGCGATTTTGAGCCGCAGCTCTCGTACGGTGCCCTTGTCGTGTGGGTGCGCGCGGTTGGTCAGGAGGATCGCGTACGTATCGACGGCCGGATCGCACACGATGCTGGTTCCGGTGTACCCAGTGTGACAAAACGCCTGCTCGGAGGCGTGCGGGCCCTTGAGCCATGCGTAATCGGAGGCGACGTCGAAGCCGTAGGCGCGGCCGTGGGACTGGACCGTCGTCAGCATTCGCGTGGCATCGGGGCTCAGGATTCTCGTCCCGTGCCAAGCGCCGCCGTTGAGGAGCATCCGGCAGTAGATCGACAGATCGAACGCGGTCGAGAACAGACCCGCGTTGCCGCTGACGCCATCCATCAGTTGGGCCAGCGGGTCGTGGACGGTTCCGCGCAAGGGCTTGCCGTCGACGATCTGCGTTGCGGCGATCCCGTCCTCCCAGGATGTGGGCGGGTTGAACGTCGTCCGGTGCATGCCCAGCGGCTCGAAGATGTTCTCTTTGCTGAATTCCGCGACGTTCCGGCCGGAGACGATCTCGACGATGCGAGCCAGCACGATGTAACCCAGGCAGCTATAGCGAAACTCCTCGCCCGGCGCATTCATCGCCTCCAGGCGGCAAATCTTCTCGATCACCTGCTCCGGGCACGGGCTGCCATACTCGTCGGCCAGCGGCTTGGCGGTGGTATACGCCGGCAGGCCCGACGTGTGAGTCAGCAGATGCCGGATTCGCGCATCGGCCTTGCCGGCACAGGCGAAGGCCGGAAGGTAGGCGCCGACGCGATCGTCGATGTTCAGTTGGCCTCGGTCCGCCAGGATCAGGATCGACGTTGCGGTCGCGATAGGCTTGGTCAGTGACGCCAAGTCGAAGACGGTGTCGATCCCCATCGGCTTCCGTACGGGCGAATCATCATTCGCCCCTACGATCATGGCCGATCCGAACGCCCTGTGATAGAGAATCCGATCCGACCGCCCGACCAGCACGACCGCGCCGGGGACATGCCCGGCGGCGATCTCCTCGTTGACCATCGCGTCGATCCGATCCAGCCGCCGCACCGAGGGCGAGCGACAGCCCTGCAACATCACCGCCGCTGCCAGCACAACGTAAAGCACGAAACCCGAAACCCGAAATCCGAAACAGATTCGAATAAACCGAATCCTAATGTCCCAAACCTTCGGCCGCAGGCCGCTTTCGAATTTTGGGTTTTGGGCTTTCGTGCTTGTTTCGGATTTCGACATACGGATTTCGGATTTGGCCTGCTTCGCCGGCGCCGGTAGGATCGAGCCGGCTTGGCGGAATCCGCCTTCGGCGGATGACTTCCTCATTTTTGCATTTTGCTGCTTGATCTTTGCTTTTCTCGGCGGTTCTTCACGGTGTGCGTTCGGTGACGCTGACGAGGCCGACGTCGATGTACTGGCCGCCGCCGGTCTGGTGGCAGTGGACGGCTAGGCGGTTCAGGTTCGGCTTCAGCGCCGCCTTGGCCTTCTCATCGAGCGGCACCTGCACGTATCCGGCGGTATACCCCTGGATGCTCGCGACGATCTGCCCATTGATGTAGACCTCGGCGTCTTCATCGTGGTGGATGGCCAGATGCAGCTCGGCGGGAATCGTGCCGCCCAGGTCGAAACTGCGACGCAGCCAGATGTCCGAGGAGTCCCATTTCGTGCGCACCACCGCGCCCGGCGTGCTTTCCGTGCCGAAGCCGCCTTTGCCGATCTGCCATGCGGTGTCGTCGAAATTGTCCTTCTGCCAGCCGGCGGCCGGTTCGGTCGTTGTGTGGCGCCACACCCGGCCCTCGTCCTGCGAGGTCGGCACGATGGTCTTGACGATCGGGGCCGGCAGATAGAGTTTCTCGTTGGCGGCTCGCACCTTGTCGGCGTCCATCTTGATCATGGCGCGATCGTACGTGAGCAGGCCGTTGACCTCGATCTCCACGTCGGTCGTCTGCGTGTAGACCGCCGCGCTCAGACCGCCGCCGATCAACGGTCGCAGGTTGCCGATCAGCGCCAGATACGCATCGGTGAGCGCCTCGCGCGACTCATAGCTGCGGTAGCCCCAGTTCTTTTCGTCCTGCCAGGTGTGGCCTCGCACAGGCAGGCCCAGGCCGCCGAACTCGCCCAGTACGATCGCCCTGGCCTCTTCCACCGGCGGAGCCGCCGGACCAGGGTAGCTGTGAATGTCGTGAACGTCGCCGACTTTGTTGTCGGTCCAGCCGCTGGCGTTGTTCACCAGGCGGCTCGGGTCGAGCTTCCTGGTCACCTCCACGATGCGAGGCGTGTCGTACTGGCCCCACCCTTCGTTGAATGGAACCCACATCACGATCGATGGATGGTTGGCGAACGCCGCGACGATGCGGCTCCACTCCAGCTCGAACTGCTTCTTGCCTTCGTCGGTCTTGTTGTTGGCGCTGGGCATGTCTTGCCAGACGAGCAGGCCGAGCTTGTCGCACCAGTAATACCATCGGGCCGGCTCGACCTTTACGTGCTTGCGGGCCATGTTGCAGCCGAGTTGCCTGGTCACCTCGACGTCGTACCGCAGCGCCTCGTCGGTCGGCGCGGCATAGAGCCCATCGGGCCACCAGCCCTGGTCGAGCGGGCCGTACTGGAACAGCGGCTTTCCGTTGAGGAACAGGCGATTGATGCCTTCCTCGTCCTTCTCCAGGGAAATCTTCCGCATGCCGAAGTACGACTTCACCTCGTCGTGTACGACCGGGAGGTTGAAGTGCCCCAGCGTGATCTTGACATCGTAGAGGAACGGATCGTCCGGCGACCACAGGTGTGGATTGGGGATCGGCACCTCGATCTGGTTCAAGCCCTTGGCTTGAGCGACCGGCTCACCGGCGGCGGAGACCTCGACCGTCACGTTGTCGCTGCGTGTGAGCCTCGTCCCGATTTCGACGATGAGCTTGGACCCGTCGACGTCCGGCGTGAGCTTGAGGCCCTCGATGCAGCGTCTGGACACCGGTTCGAGCCAGACGGTCTGCCAGATGCCGGTCACCGCCGTATACCAAATCCCATTGGGCTTGCGGACCTGCTTGCCGCGCGGCTGGTCACCCGCATCGGTGGGGTCCCATGCGGACACGACGATTTCCTGCGGTCCGCCGGCTCTCAGAGCGTGGGTGATGTCGAACGCAAAGGGATCGTATCCGCCCTGATGGCTGTCGATCTTCATGCCGTTGACCCAGACGGTGGCATCCCAGTCCACCGCGCCGAAGTTCAGCAGGATGCGATTGCCCTCGCCCCAGTCTTTGGGGACGTCGAAGGTGCGGCGGTACCAGAGCCGGTTGTCCGGGCCGACCGGCTTCATCACGCCGGACAGAGCCGACTCGACCGGGAACGGCACGAGAATCTGCCCGTCGAAATCACGTGGCTGCCGGTCGTCCTTCGGCCGGATCGCATAGTCCCACAGACCGTTGAGGTTGAGCCAGTTCTGACGGACCATCTGGGGCCGGGGATACTCGGCGTGGGCACTCTGCGGCCTGACATCATGGGCCCACTTCGTCATCAAAGGGCCGTCGGCCGGCTTCCACGCGGCGCCGGCGACCAGACACAGGCACGCGACCAGAATGGCGGCGAGCCAGATCGTGCGTTTGTTTGAGAGTGGCTGGGTTCCTGCTGGGCTGCTGTTCATCGTTCAACCTCCAGAGTCGTGAGTTGCTTGGACACGGTCAATCCCGATCGACATCGGGATCGGCAAGCCTCAGGGTATTGCCTCGCGAGCCGGTTTTCAACCCAAAATGCCGCATCGCCCCCTTGGCTTTCGTCTCGGGCCAGCACGGGTTCTGCTGGCATCGCGGGATTCTGCCGGCCAATGAGGTTGTGCCGAACCCCGTCTTGCGGTACAATGAACTGATGAAGGTGTGTGGACGGGATACAACGGATCGGCAGGATCACTTCATGGATGTCGCGGTCTGAGGCAAGTTCATCGGTGCGTGTTCTGCGGCTTTGGCTGTGTGGCGAGGGCATCTTGCCCTTGCTCTTTCTTCTCGGACACGAGGGCGAGACGCCCTCGCCACGTGGGCCGGTGCCGCCGGGCAATAGGGTCAGACGCAAGGTCTCCGCTCTCGCTTGTGGCCGGGAGCGGGCCCATGTCGAACTTCTCGAAGGAGGACGATCATGCGCACTCAATTCATGCCTGTGTTGATTCTCGCGGTGGTCTTGGGAACGTTCAACCTCAGTGCGACGCGTGCGGCCGATCCGAGTCTCGTCGGCTGGTGGAAGCTCGACGACGGCGCCGGCACGATCGCCACCGATTCCAGCGGTCGCAGCGTGGACGGAGAGCTCTTCGGCAACCCCGAGTGGATGGCGAAGGCGATCTACGGAGGCGGTCTGCTGTTCGACGGGACAGATGACTACATCTTCATCGACGGCCACTTCCAGTTGGCCGAGTACACGATGACGGTCTGGTTCCGCGTGGATTCGCTGGCCCAGCGCGACATCCTGTCGGCCTACGCGGTCGGCGTGCAGCATGGCATCCTGCTGGAGGTCCAGGCCGCCGGCACGCTCCGCTACCTGCACCGGTACCCGCTGGGTACGGGGGGAGGCACGAATGTCTACAGCACCGCCTCCTACGCCGACGGCAACTGGTACCATGCAGCGATCGTCAAGTCGGCCGGCCAGATCGCGCTGTACATCGACGGTGAGCAGATCGGCGCCGCCGCCGACACCAGTGTGTTCGATCCCACGGACTCCTTTGGCCTGGCCGTGGGCATCCTCGACAACGAGAGGGAGGTCGCTCGCCTCTTCCTCGGTCCGATGGATGACATCCGCGTGTACGATCGCGCGCTGGAGATCGGCGAGATTCGAAACGCCATGGCAGGCCTCGGGCCCGACAGCGAAAAGGCGGGCGATCCTGTCCCATCCGATGGGGCGACGGATGTGCCTCGCGACGTGATCCTGAGCTGGAAGGCCGGCCGGTTCGCGGCGACCCACGACGTGTACCTTGGAACAGCGTTCGACGACGTGAACGACGCGGATCGAGCCAATCCAATGGGCGTGCTGCTCAGCCAGGGACAGGCCGATGTCTCGTACGATCCGCCGGCTGTTCTCGACTTCAGCCAGACCTGCTTCTGGCGTGTCGACGAGGTCAACGCCGCCCCGGACAACACCACCTTCAAGGGCGATGTCTGGAGCTTTACGACCGAGCCGTTCGCCTACGCCGTACCGGGTGTGGTTGCCACCAGCAACGGGATCTCCGAAGCAGGCGTCGGACCGGAGAACACCGTCAACGGGTCGGGAATTGATGCCGACGATCAGCATTCCACCGCTGCGGCCGATATGTGGCTGGCCGACCCGCTGGCTGAGGGCGCTCTGTGGATTCAGTACGATCTCGGCAAGGTGTACAAACTGCACCAGATGCTCGTTTGGAACTACAACGTCATGTTCGAGTCGATCCTCGGCTTCGGGCTCAAAGACGTGACGATCGAGTGTTCCGAGAACGGAGCGGACTGGACCGCCCTGGGCGATTTCGAATTCGCCAAGGCCACCGCAAAGGCCACGTACGTCGCCAATACCGCCGTCGACTTCGGAGGGGTCCCCGTCCGGTCGGTTCGCCTGACGGTCAACAGCGGATGGGGCATGATGGGCCAGTACGGCCTCAGCGAGGTGCGGTTCCTGTTCATCCCCGCCCAGGCCCGCGAGCCGCAGCCGGCCGACGGCGCTGTCGACGTCGAAGTCGGCACGGCGCTGGCCTGGCGCAGCGGTCGCGAGGCGGCCTCGCACGAAGTGTATCTGAGCACGGACCCGAACGCCCTGGCCCTGGCGGCCACGGTCGACTCGCCCACCTTCGCGGCGGCGCTGGAGTTCGGCAGCACGTACTACTGGCAGGTGGTGGAGGTTAACGAGGCCGACGCAGTGACGGCATGGGCCGGCGATCTCTGGAGCTTCTCGACGCAGGAGTACGCGCTGATCGACGACTTCGAAAGCTACAACGACGACGTCGACGCCGGCACTACCATCTTTGACACTTGGCTGGACGGCTGGGTCAACGACACCGGATCGACGGTCGGGTACCTCACCGCTCCGTTTGCGGAGAAGACCATCGTGCACGGCGGCGCGCAGTCGATGCCTCTGGCATACGACAACGAGGCCTCTCCCTGGTATTCCGAAGCGGATCGAACGTTTGACACCGCTCAGAACTGGTTGGTGCATGGCGCCGACACTCTGGTGCTGTACGTACGAGGCATCGCTCCGGCCTTTCTCGAAAGCGCCGATGCGAGCGTCATCATGAATGCCATCGGCACCGACATCTGGAACAACGCTGATGAGTTCCGCTTCGCCTACAAGAGCCTCAGCGGTGACGGGTCGATCATCGCCCGCATCGACAGCGTGTTCCTGAGCGATGGCTGGGCCAAGGCCGGTGTGATGATCCGCGAGAGCCTGGCGCCGGGCTCCAAGCACGCGATGGTGGTGGTCACCCCGTCCAATGGCGTCTCGTTCCAGCGTCGCATCGAGACGGACGGCGCCAGCACGAGCACCGACGCGACCGGTTTGGTCGCGCCGCATTGGGTGAAGCTGACGCGAACGAACAACACGTTTACCGCGCAGCGCTCCGCGGACGGGCAGACCTGGATCGACATCGAAGTCAGCCCGGCTCTGACGATTCCGATGGCCGCCAACGTCTACGTCGGCCTGGCTGTAACCAGCCACAGCGCGACGGTGGCGACCGGGGCCGACTTCTCCGGCATCTCGGCAACCGGGAACGTCACGGGCGCTTGGCAGGTGGCGGAGATCGGCGTCGAGCAGCCCGACACGGGCAATGCGGCCGAACCGCTCTACGTCGCCATTGCGGACAGCGCCGGCAAGGTCGGCGTCGTGACGAATCCGGACGCGCTGGTCACGGCCCGAGGCTCGTGGAACCAATGGCAGATCCCGTTCACCGAGCTGGCCGGCGTCAACCTGAGCCGGGTCCAGACGATGACGATCGGAGTTGGTTCGCGGACCAGCCCGGCCGCCGGGGGAACCGGACTGATCTATATCGACGATATCGCTTTCGGCCGGGCAACCACCGAGTAGGGCCGCCGGCAAGCGGTCGAGAACGCTACGGACGAGGATGTTCGCACGGCCGACGATGGCTCTTTGCGCGGGGTCTGTCGCAAATGGGCGAAAAGAAAACGCAATTGAGTCTTGCCCGCACAGGCCACAGGATGGCATAATAGAACAAACTGCAAGGTTTTCGGGAACGCCGCCTGAGGCCCGTGGAAACGACGCGGACGGGGGCGTTTTCCCGACAGGTGATATCGCACAAGGTTCTTTAGACGGAGGAGCATCATGTCCAGGCAGTTCATGTGTGTAGTTTGTTCCGTTTTGTTGAGCACTATCTGCGCGCCTCTGGCCGGCGCGGCGGAGGTCGCGCCGGTGATCTTCGTCGATTTTGAAGGCGCCCTGGCCG
The DNA here is from genome assembly GCA_012744475.1 of Phycisphaerae bacterium. Classification (GTDB taxonomy): domain Bacteria; phylum Planctomycetota; class Phycisphaerae; order Sedimentisphaerales; family Anaerobacaceae; genus Anaerobaca. The sequence continues at coordinate 34,633 of JAAYBV010000062.1, read as the reverse complement.
GCACGTCCTACACGCTGGGACCGCGCGAGATCGATGTGACCGGCACCTTCGCCGCTCACAACGGAACCGAAGTCGTGTCCGGGGGACTGGGAATCCTCGCCGACGCGGACGGCGCCAGCCAGGAGAGTTTCCAGTTCGATGCGTCCGCATTCAACAACAACGGAACGTCGTTTGCCGGGACGTCCTTCGTGGTCGAAGCCGTCTTCACCGCGACCGACGCCAGTGACTCGATGGCGCCGATCATGGACCTGGGCGGTCAGTGCTTCATCCGCTTCCACGACGGGCTGTCCGCCGGCAGTTGGAACGGCAGCACGGAAGTGGTCAACAACAACATCGAAGCGATCCCGAATGTCGGCGAAACGCACCACTATGCCATCGTGTACCACGGCGCCGAGACCATCGAGTACTACAAAGACGGCGTTCTGATCTTCCAGAGCGACAACGGCTCGCCGCAGGAGATCACCACGCTGATCTCGTGGGGGAATATCCGTCACAGCTCCGTCGATGGCGGGCGGCAGCTCATCGGGCAATACGAGTCAGTGGCCTTCTCCACCTTCAGCGGCACGTTCGACCCCGAGAAGGATTTCATTCTCCCGGAAGGTCCTGTGTCACGTGCCCTGGCCTTTGCGCCCATTCCGGCCCACGAAGCCACCGATGTCCCGCGGGACACCGCCTTGAGCTGGATGCCGGGGGAATTCGCCGCGACGCACGATGTCTATCTGGGGACGGCCTTCGACGACGTCAACGAGGCGAGCCGGGCCAATCCGATGGGTGTGCTCCTCGGCCAGGGTCAGGCCGAGACCGCATACGATCCGGCCGGCGTGTTTGCGTTCGGCCAGACCTATTACTGGCGCGTCGATGAAGTCAACGCCGCTCCTGACAACACGATCTTCAAGGGCGAGGTCTGGAGCTTTACCGCCGAGCCGCTGGCGTATCCGATTGCCGGCGTGATCGCCACGAGCAACGGCGCCGCTCAACCCGGCGCCGGGCCGGAAAACACGGTCAACGGCTCGGGCCTCAATGAAAACGGTGAGCACTCGACCGTCAGCGAAGACATGTGGGTGACCGGCGCTGTGGCGGACGAGCCGCTGTGGATCCAGTTTGAGTTCGATCGCGTCTACAAGCTCAACGAGCTGCGGGTCTGGAACTACAACGTGCAGTTCGAGGTGCTCCTCGGCTTCGGCGTAAAGGATGTCACCATCGAGCACTCTCTGGATGGGATCGAGTGGACGACGCTGGGAGATGCCCAGTTTGCACAGGGTACGGCAAAGGCGACCTACACCTACAATACGGCGATCGACATGGGCGGCGTCGCCGCCAGGTACGTCCGGCTGGTCGTCAAGAGCGGTTTCGGAGTCATGGGCCAATACGGGCTCAGCGAAGTTCGGTTCATGTACATTCCGGCTCATGCTCGGGAGCCGCAACCGGCGGACGGAGCGGTTGATGTTGAACCGATGACGGCCCTGAGCTGGCGCGCCGGGCGCGAGGCGGCTTCGCACCAGGTCTATCTGGGCGCCGATCCGGCGAACCTGGTCCTGGCCGGGACGGTTGACGCGGCGAGCTTCCAGCCGGATGACCTCGTCTTCGGCAACGTCTATTACTGGCGAGTCGACGAGGTCAACGAGACCGCCAGCCCTGCGACGTGGGAAGGCAACCTGTGGAGCTTCACGACCCAGGAATACGCGACGATCGACGACATCGAAGGCTATACCGACGACATCGACGCCGGCCAGGCCGTCTTCCAGACCTGGATCGACGGCTGGACCAACAACACCGGATCGACCACCGGCTACGCCGAGTCGCCGTTTGCCGAGAAGGCCATCGTTCACGGCGGGCGGCAGTCGATGCCCGTAAGCTACGACAACACTTCAGCCCCGTTCTATTCCGAGATCTTGCGAACGTGGGACAGCCCGCAAGACTGGACCGGCCACAGCGCAAACACTCTGGTGCTGCACTTCTACGGCCCCGAGGACAACACCGCCGAAACGCTGTACGTGGCGGTCGAGGACAGCGCCGGTCAGGTCGCGGTCGTTGCGCATCCTGATCCCGAGGCGCTGAGGGTCGCCGCCTGGCAGTCCTGGACGATCTCCTATAGCGAGCTGGCGGGCGTGAACATGGCGCGGGTCGAGACGATGTACATCGGCGTCGGCAACCGCGCCACCCCGACCGCTGGCGGCAGCGGCCTGCTGTTCATCGACGACATCGGCTACGGCGCGCCCTTGGCCGAATAACTGTGAACAGAACCGATTTGCAGGGGCGAGGCATGCCTCGCCCCTGCGTTTAAGGGCGATGTCGGTCCCCGCGTCCCGGTCCTTTGGGTCCCTTACATCCTTTGGACCCCGGAAGGACCTGAGGGACCCAAAGGACGTGAGAATCCACACAAACCGCCAGTCCCGATGTACATCGGGATCACCGAGGGCGCAAAGCCCTTTGACAGGCCGAAACCGGCTCTGTATACTCCGGATTCGTTTCGCGTCGCGCGTCTTGCGCGCTGCGCAGCGCACGACGTTTGAAAGGAGATGTGCCTATGAACGCCAATAAGGAACCGTTTGGACGAACCGCAGATGGCCGGGAGGCTTCCGTCTACACGCTCGCCAACTCGAAAGGGCTGCGAGCGCGGATCACGGACTACGGGGCGACACTCGTTTCCTTATATGTGCCGGACCGCAATGGCAACCTCGGCGACGTCGTGCTGGGATTTGACGACTTGCAGGGCTACATCGGCCACACTACGTATATGGGCGCCACCGTGGGCCGCTACGCCAATCGCATCGGCGGCGCCAAGTTCAAGCTCGATGGGGTCGAATACAAGCTGGCCGCCAACAACGGTCCGAACCACCTGCACGGCGGCATCAAAGGCTTCGACAAGGTCGTGTGGCATACGAAAGAGGTGGTGGCGGCCGAGGACGAGGCCTGGGTCAAGATGAGCTACCTGAGCGCCGACGGCGAGGAAGGGTATCCGGGCAACCTCCAGTGCACCGTAACCTACATGCTGACGAACGCCGACGAGCTGTGCATCAGCTACGAGGCCCGCACGGACAAGAAGACGGTGGTCAATCTGACGAATCACAGCTACTGGAACCTCGCCGGACAGGGCAACGGCGATATTCTGGGCCACGAGCTTCAGCTGGCCGCCGAGAAGTTCACGCTCATCGACAAGGGGTTGATTCCGACGGGCGTCCTTGCCAGTGTGCTGGACATGCCGCTGGATTTCACGCGGACCCGGACGATCGGTTCGCGGATTCGCCAGACCGGAAACGGATACGATCACAATTATGTGCTCAAAGGCAAGGCGGGCGATCTGAAATGCTGCGCCCAGGTGCGCGAGCCCGGCACGGGCCGCGTCATGGAAATCCACACCACCGAGCCGGGGGTCCAGCTTTACACGGGCAACTTCCTTGATGGAGTGGCGGGCAAGGGCGGCACCCGCTACAACAAACACGCCGGGTTCTGCCTGGAAACCCAGCACTATCCCGACTCGCCAAACAAACCCAGTTTCCCGTCGACGGTCCTGGAGCCGGGGCAGACCTTCACCAGCCGGACCGTACACAAGTTCTCCACGAAGTAACCGCGTAGGGGCGAATAATCATTCGCCGCTGCCTTGGGTCGCACGCTACCCGAGATAGACTTGGCCCCCCGGCTGGATGGCCGGGATCTGGTCCAGCTTGACCTTGAGGTCCTCGGGTTCGAGCGCGAAGGACGGGGCAATCTCCAGCAGACAGTCCGGGGAGCCGTCCGGCCTTCGCGGCACGGTCACGCCCGCCGATTCGAGCCACCTGGCGGCCCGGTCCACCATCATTGCCCGCGTCGATTCGGCGCTGTCGACACCCGTGGCGTTCTTGGTGGGGGCGAACTCCTCGGCGCGGTCAATATCGAGGATGATCGACCGATTCGCGATGGGCAGCGCGTCGAAGATGAACGATTCAAGCTTGATGCCGTTGGGCTGGGCCGGTTCGACCGGATTGCCCTGCGAATCGATATGGGGGATCTTCTTCACCGCCCGGTGCAGTGGCAGCGAGAAGCCCTCGGTGTTCAGCTTCTCGATGAAATCGGTGCTGATGATGTGAATCGCGATGCTGCCGAGGCGAAATGTCAGAGATCCGTCCGGGTTTCGTCTCTCGGCCAGACTGTCGTCCAGATCGCTGTACTCGATGACGGTGACCTTGCCGTCGACGAGGCAGAAGTTGCCGACCTTCTCCTTGGGATCGTTCTTAATCACTGCTTTGGACGACATTTGCGCGCCGTCGGTGGCGTGCAGGCCGACAAAAAGCGGGTCGAAGAGCTTCACCAGCGGGTTGTCGACCTGCCAGTAGCTGAGGTACTCGACGCCGCGATTCTTCATGTCCGCCAGCGCGCCGCTGCGGGCCAGAGCCCGGATGCTGCCGCCGTGGCCGTCGGGCGAGCGGGCGATGGAGGCCTTGTCGGCCATCAGGATTCTCCCGTCGAACCCGAAATTGGGCAGCGTGCCCTGCTGAAAGATCAAAACACAGTCTCGGTCCAGGCCGTAGAAATCATTGGATTCGAAGATTCGCACCGTCGCCTCGTGGTTCATCGGGCTGGTCATGATGTACCAGGGGCAGGTGGTGCGGTAGCGGCGGGAAACCGCCTTGATGGTTTCGGCGAATATCTGGAAGAGCGTCTTGTTCCTGACCGGGCTGATAGGGTAGTTGCCCTTGGGGCCGTCGAAACCCAGCCGCGTTCCCTGGCCTCCGGCGACCACGAACGCGGCCACCTTTCCTGCCGCGATCAGCTCTTTGCCAAGTTTCACGGCGTCGGCGTACTTGCGGCGTTCGGCATCGGTCCTGGGCACGATTCCGTAGGAAGGGGCTGGCCGGAATTCCTCGTGCCGGACTGGGGTTTGCGGGGCGTGCCGGACCAGGGTTTCGACCCAGGTGGGGATCTTGTCCAGGTCCAGTTCCCGGATCTGTTCGGCCAGCCCGGCCTGCTCGCCAGGACCCAGTCGATCCCAGAAGCTCAGGAGATGATCCTGGCCGCACGCGGAAAGCTGTCGCCTGATAACGTCGATTTTCGCGCTCTGATTGCCCTGCATGGTTGACTCCAAAACCAGGAAAACGGGTGAATCTTAAGGGATGTCCAAAAAAATTCAAGGTAGGGGCCGAAAATTACGAAAAAGACATTGACGGACCTCTTTGGGTCTGTTAGATTGCAGTTGTAGATAGGTAGGCTTGTCTAAGGCCGTATTTCATATTGCAGACTGTCATCATATTCTTGTCAGCATCTTCATATCAAAGCCTGCCTGCTGCGGAACGTTGGGAAACGAACGAGTTTTCCTACTGTGAGGAGTGCTGGGCTCTTGTGCCCACGGGTTCATGTTCCGATAAAACAGGCGTTTGAAACCGGCCGGCCGTCTCTTTCAGTCAAAGACGTATGTGCTCAGGAGATTCGCGGCGCGCGTATTTGCCGGTCGGGTGGCAAAAGGATTCATCGTTACTATCGCTAAAGTAGCCAGTGGAAGAGCGGTCGGTCTGCGAATCTCGTAAGCAACGAAAGGAGAACACCATGAGAAGAAAAGGTTTTACCCTGGTCGAGCTGCTGGTCGTTATCGCGATCATCGCTCTGCTGATGGGCATTCTGATGCCGGCGCTGGCCCGCGTTCGGCAGTTGGCGTTCAGAATGGTCTGCGGCACCAACCTGGCGGGTATCGGCAAGGCCATGCTGATCTACGCCAACGATTATGAGGATGAGCTGCCCCGCGCCGGCGGCCGGCTCTCCCAGTGGGACGGCCCGGTTGTCTGGAACGCCAACGATCGCTACCAGGCATATGCCGTCAGCCAGTCGGACGGCAGCGGTGGCAAGGCCACGATCACCTCGTGCTTCTATCTGCTGGTCAAGTACGCCGAAGTGACCCCGAAGTCCTTCATCTGCAAGGGCGACACCGGGACCACCGAGTGGCAACTGGCCGATGAGACGAACGTTGCGACCAACTTCGAGATGATCGACGCCTGGGACTTCGGCAACACGCCCGTGGACAATTGCAGCTATTCGTATCACCTTCCGTTCGGCCAGTACGCTCTGACCACGTCGAGCGAGCCCGGCCTGGCGGTGGCCTCCGAAAGGAACCCGTGGATCAAGAGCCCGGCGGCCGAGCCGGGCGACTTCTCGCTGTTCAATCCTGACGTCACTCCGTACAACGGGACCACGGAAACGGCGCTGAAGGGCAACGCGATCTCGCACCAGGGCGACGGCCAGAACGTGCTGTTCCTCGACAGCCACACCGAGTTCGCCAAACGGGCGTTCTGTTCGCTCGAAGATGACAACATCTTCACAAAGTCGGCGAACAACGTCAAGGGCGATGCCAAGGGCACCCTGCCGGTCTACTCGAAGACCTTCACTCCGATGAACCGCAAGGACAGCGTCCTGGTTCATGACCCGGACAAGTTCGCCACGACGACCCGAGGCAGTTAGTCCGGGGTCTGCATGTGAGTTCGTAGTCTGAATTCGATGGCGGCCCCGGGCTCTTCGGGGCCGCCTTCTTTCTTGCGGCAGGCTCTTTGACAATGTGTCCGGATATCTAACTGAGCAGTGGCAGTGCTGGAAAGCTGCTGTGAGAAACCTGGATCGCGGGATCGCGCGGTTTGCGCGACGGGCTCGACAGACGTATCATCATATTCTCAGTCATCATCTATTCAGCATCACTCTGGATTTCATCCCGTCATTCCATTTCTGTCGCGACAGAGGACTCACTTGGCCGGATGGTTCTGCCCTTGCTGATGTTGCGCTGCGCGAACCGGGAAACCCCAGGGTCTGACTGTGCTTTCCGGTGCGGGACGTGATTCCGGCATCCTGGCCATCATTCCATTCACCTCGTCCAGCATCTGGCGCTCTTCGCCCCATCCGGGGGCTCCTTGATCTTCCTTATCGGGTGCATTGTGCGCCCAAGGTCCGTTGCGCGCGTCCCACTTGATGTGTCGATCTTCTGCGTATAGTGGCTGTTCACTGGACTCGGCCATCGGCCGTAAACCCTAAACCCGGAAGATTGGCGGGCAAGAACTCCCCGAGTCCGGCAGCCGAGGGCCCTTCGTGCGCCCTTGCTGCCCGTGCCGGCCCGTGCGCCGGCGTTCCAACCGCATTTATCCATGAAGATACAGCGATCTGTTGAAAACGGCCGGCCCGCCGATCGGACGTCTCGGAAAGGAGAACGAAAATGAAGCGGAAAGGTTTCACCCTGGTTGAGCTGTTGGTCGTGATTGCGATCATCGCTCTGTTGATGGGCATTCTGATGCCCGCACTGGCAAGGGTCCGGCAGTTGGCCTTCCGGCTGACCTGCGGGACGAACCTGGCGGGTATCGGCAAGGCCATGCTGATCTACGCCAACGACTACGAGGATGAGCTGCCCCGAGCTGGCGGCCGGCTCTCCCAGTGGAACGGCCCGGTCGTGTGGAACGCCGCCGATCGGTACAACGCCTATGGCGTCAGCCAGTCGGATGGCAGCGGCGGCAAGGCCACGATCACGTCGTGCTTCTATCTGCTGGTCAAGTACGCCGAAGTGACCCCGAAGTCGTTCGTCTGCAAGGGCGACACCGGGACCACCGAGTGGCAACTGTCCGATGAGACGAACGTCACGACCGGCTTCGAGATGATCGATGCCTGGGACTTCGGCGCGACGCCCTGGGACAATTGCAGCTATTCGTACCATCTGCCGTTCGGGCAGTACGCTCTGACCACGTCGAGCGAGCCCGGCCTGGCGGTGGCGGCCGACCGGAATCCGTGGATCAAGAGTCCGGCGGCCGAGGCGGGCGACTTCACGCTGTTCAATCCCGACGTCACTCCGTACAACGGAAGCACGGAGACGGCGCTGAGGGGCAACGCGATCTCGCACCAGGGCGACGGCCAGAACGTGCTGTTCCTGGACAGCCACGTCGAGTTCGCCAAACGGGCGTTCTGCTCGCTCGAAGACGACAACGTCTACACGAAGTCGGCGAACAACGTCAAGGGCGATGCCAAGGGCGTCATGCCGGTCTACTCGCCCACGTATACGCCGATGAATCGCAAGGACAGCCTGCTGGTTCACGATCCGGACAAGATGACGCCGGGAAGGCCGACCAAGCCGTGAGGTCCAGCGGTGCTTTCGCGTGAGGGTATACCTTTTCTTCTGAGGGCGACCTCGTGCGATTTCAGCACGGGGTCGCCTTCGACCTCGCGATGTGCTCTTTGAGAATGCATCTGAATGTGCCGACGACGGCGATGCCTGAGGATCGTCGTGAAGGTCTCCTTTGCACGGTGGGCGTATACGGCAGGGCGGCCGGGCGGGTGGACGAGGATACTCGGTAGCCATCATTCGTTCCATATCCCCTCGAATCCCGCTCCATCGTCCTGCTGCGTGCGAGAGAGCTTCCCTTCGAGATCGGGTCGCGCTGTTGTCGGGCGTTGAGAGTCGTCCTTCCTGATGGGACGGCTCCGGATCGGCGCAGAACGGCGAACCGGGGACCGACCGCGTCAACCAACGGGATCAGCGGGTGCCCGTGGTCTGCGTCCTGCGTCGACGGGCGTCTGCGCGCCCGCGCGATCCTCGTGCCGGCTGGATGGGCCGGTGCGAAGGCGGATTGGTTCCTGTCGATAGGGTTGCCACAAGGCGGTCTGACCCGCCGATCTCGGCGAATTGAAAGGGGACGACAATGAAACGGAAAGGTTTCACCTTAGTCGAGCTGTTGGTCGTGATTGCGATCATCGCTCTGTTGATGGGCATTCTGATGCCCGCACTGGCAAGGGTCCGGCAGTTGGCCTTCCGGCTGACCTGCGGAACGAACCTGGCCGGCGTCGGCAAGGCTATGATGATCTACGCCAACGACTACGACAACGAGTTGCCGCGTTCCGGCGGCAAGAACGGCGAGTGGGGGCCGCTGCCCAACTGGGCGGCCAGTGACCGATATGCGGCCTACGGGATGGGCGGCACGACGGCCGGCAAAGGAAGCATCACCTCGTGCTTCTATCTGCTGGTCAAGTATGCCGAAGTGACTCCGAAGTCGTTCGTCTGCAAGGGCGACACCGGGACCACGGAGTTCACTCTGGCCGACGAGCAGAATGTCCCGGTCGGGTTCGAGCTGATCGACGCCTGGGATTTCGGAAAGACGCCGTGGGATCATTGCAGCTACTCCTACCACGATCCGTTCGGCAAGTATCACCTGACCACGTCGAGCGAGCCCGGTCTGGCGGTCGCGGCCGACCGCAACCCGTGGATCAAGAGCCCGGCTGTCGAGCCCGGCGTGTTCACGGAGTTCGTGCCGGACATTCCGCCGTACAACGGCGGCTCGGACGCGGCGATCAAGGGAAACGCCATTGCCCACCAGAGCGACGGCCAGAACGTACTGTTCCTCGACAGCCACGTCGATTTTGCCAAGCGGGCGTACTGCTCGCTGGAGGAAGACAACATCTACACGATTTCCGACTCCACCGTCGGCAAAGGAGCCACCCGAGGCCTCCAGCCGACCATCAGCGGACGCACGGGGATCGAGCCGGCCAACCGGAGGGACTCGCTGCTCCTGCACGATCCCGACAAGTGGCGCTGAGAGAGACAGAAAGGGGCTTGAGGGCGCCGTCCCGGCACGTCGAAGCGGCCCCGCGATGCGGAGCGCGGGGCCGCCCGGGTGCATGACTGTTCCTGCGCTGCTCGCTTGGTCATACGACAGAAGCACGAATAACGAAGTCCGGATTTCGAAACAAGCTCGAATGACCGAAAATCCAAGCTCGAAGCACGGAGGCCATCGCGTGCAAGTCGGCCCTGCCCATGCAAACCGGGGCGGCTTTGGAGCATTCGGATTTCGTGCTTTGAATTTGTTTCGAGTTTCGTGCTTCGGATTTCGAGTTTCTCCTCGCCAGCCATGAATGGATGCCCGGCAGAAAGGGTCGGAGCGAGCCTGATCGCAAGAACGGTCATGCACCCCAGGCGGCCTTTGTCGGTGGTGGCGCCTGCCACGATCCGGTATAATTGGTGATCTCAGTCAGGTGAAGGGGACGGAAATGAAGCGGCAGGGTTTCACGCTGATCGAGCTGCTCGTCGTCATCGCGGTGATCGCGCTGCTGCTGGCGTTGCTGATCCCGGCGTTGGGCGCCGCCCGTGAGCAGGCCCGAAGGGCCGTGTGCCTGAGCAACCACCGCCAGCTCACACTCGCCTGGTTGAGCTATGCCCACGAGCACGACGGCTGCCTCGTTGACGGCAGCGTCGCCCATGTCCACACGTATCGAGAGGCGGAAAGACGCGGCACCGTGCGCGGCTGGTTGGGCCGGGCCTTCCTGGAGACGAATCGTACCGCTTTGGCAGAGCACCCCGACAAGGGTTCCCTCTGGCCTTACATCAACGACGTGGACTTCTATCGCTGCCCCAATGGCATGCCGGGTCATCTGGCCACCTACGGCATCGTCTCCGGCGCCAACGGCACGGAGATGCAGGGAACCGTCGTGGGCGACACTCGCGATTGGGGGACCCTGAACCGCACGGGCAAGCGCGTCGGGAAGACGGTCCTGCACCTGTCGCGTCTGGAGGAGATTACCCATCCCGGCCCGGCCAAACGCGCGGTCTTCATCGACCTGGGGCAATCCATCATATCCGATTTTCATGTGGATTACCTTTTTCCCTTGTGGCATACCGCCTACCCGCCGCCCCTTCGCCATGCGTCCGGGACGACGCTTTCCTTCGCCGACGGGCACGCCGAGTGCTGGAAGTGGAAGGGACGCGAGACCATCGCCATCCCTCGCAGACTCTTTCCGCGCGGCGACCTTTTCCATGACATCATCGACGATGCCGTCCTCAGCGAGGTGGAATTGCCGGACGGCAGGCGCGACTACGGCTACATGGTACAGACCGAAGATGGACTCCAAGACCTCCAGCGACTCCAACGCGCCACCTGGGGCCGGGTGGGATACATAACGGCTCTGGATCGCTGACCAGGACGAGAACAGCAACCTGTTCAGGAGGACAACCCTGACGCAGGAATCGCTCGGGATCCACGAGCCGGACGCAGGCCCCGATGGGCCGGGATGAAGTCCACGAGCTGGTAGTCGGTCTGGACCGACGCGATCGTTTCGCCTCGCTGCACGATCTCATCAAGGGCGATGGTCCCGAGCCGGCCGTGGGCGTTTCGCAGGTAGGCGACCTTCGTCGGGTCGATCCCCATGATTCGCGCCGCCGTGGCATCGACTGCGGGCAGATTCGTGCCCATCACGATCACTCCGGTCGGTTTCGGCGTGCCCATGATCGGGCCATCGCCCTCCATGCCGACGATGCCGTCGATGATGGCCAGGTGCGGCTGCACCGTCTGATTGATATCCAGAACGCACCCCTCGATCCCCGCCCAGTGCAGGACGTTCTTGGGCCACCCGTACACGATGCCGGGCATCATGCCGAACAGGTTCTTCATCGAAAGGGTCGCGCCGACCCAGTGATGCGTCTTCATCTTGGGCATCGAGACGATCCAGTCGACCTGGTCCACGGTGGCCGGCAGCGCGAGGGTGCGCAGGCTCGTTCGGCCGCCGGCGTTCGGTCGCACGATCAGATCGTCGTTGTTGAGATCGACGAACCGCAGCTTCTGTTCGACGAGCGATTCGGCCAGGCGGACCTCGTCGATGATCCGCATCGCGTCCGGGCAGTGGCCGGACCCTTCGCCGATGAGGACCTCGGCCGCTCCCAGCTTGCGGAACGCCTCGACCGCTGCGAAAACGACCTCCGGCTGCGTGCAGATGTGAAGCGCGCCGCGGACGGTTTCCACGAAGTTTGGCTTGAGCAGGATCCTCTTGCCGCGAACTTCGCCGGAGCCGATACCGAGTTGGCCCAATCCAGCCTCGATGATGGAGGCGAGGTCCACGCTATAGGAGGGGGCTTTGCCGATGAAGACCGCGGCCCTCCTGCGACGGTGGCGGAACCGATCGACGGCCAGCGCGCCGGCGACGCCGATACCGGTGGCGGCCAGGGCGTCGACGAGCAGCGCTCGCCTCGTGATCCTTCGCGACGACGGATTGTCCGGATGCGGATCGCTCATTTCTCACCCTGCCAGTCAGCACGCTCGAAGAAATCGACCAGGCCCGTCCTGCAATGCCACGCGAGTGTGAGCAGACTCAAGGAAACCGTGTCATGCGGCCCGAATTTCTTCTGTCGGGCAAGGGCCTGGAGGATGCGTTCCTGCGGCCGGTCGACGGTTTCCTGCCAGGCATGAAGGGCGAGAATCGCCCAGGCCAGAGACAGCGGCGCGTGCAACAACGCCACTTCCGACTGCATGTACGCAATGCTGTTTTTCACGGAGTCTTTCGGCGTCAGTCCCGCAAGGGCCTGCAGGCCTATGCCGGTAGTCTCCGCCGTGGGTCGCGACTCCGTTCCGAACGTGAAGGTGTTGCCGTAGTTCCAGCCGCCGGAAGGGAGTTGCCGGTCCAGGAGCAGGTGGACCCCGCCCTGTGCGCGCCAGTGAGTCATTCGTCCGCAGGCCCGGAGCGCCAGGATGACGTACGCGGTCGGCTCGACCCAAGGGTGCGTCCCGGCGATCCACGCCCAGCCCTTGATCGTTACGTCGTGCCCCGGCAGCGCCTCCGAGGGGTCCGGGGTTTTCACCTCAGCGCATTCGAGCAGGAACTGAAGGGCTCTGGCCTGAGACTCCTGGTATTGCGGTGCGCCATGCCATGCCAGCACGGCCAGGGCGGTGGGCCAGTAGGCGTCCGGCTGCTCCGCCGAGACGGGTACCCGTCCGTCCTGGGTCTGCGTATCCGCAAGGAGCCGTCTTGCGTTCTCGACCACGCGGGCGTCGCCACCGGCCGCCCGAAGCGCCAGAATCGCCCAACATGCCGCGTCGGGTCGGAAACTCCCGCCCGGCCGATTGACTACCCCAACCCCTTCGACATAACGTTCTTCCAGGGCTTTCAGGTGCCATTTGTCATTTGGGTCAAGGAGCATCCCAAAACCTCCCAAACCACCTATTTTACCACATTTGATGTGGCTTTTGTAGCTTTTGTTCCCCTCTGACGATGTGAAAAGGCGCGGGGCCGGGTTTGAATTCTCGTTCGCCTTCTGGTAGACTGGCGGCTTGGGATTCTTCAGGAGTGACGGACCATGGGCAAGACGCTGATTCACAAGATACTGGAAGCCCATCTGGTCGCGGGCCGAATGGCGCCAGGCCAGGAGATCGGGATTCGCATCGACCAGACGCTGACCCAGGACGCCACCGGCACGACGGCTTTTCTGCTGTTCGAGTCGATGGGCGTTCCGCGCGTGCGGACGGACCTTTCGGTCAGCTACGTCGACCACAACATGGCCGGGTTCGGGCCCGAAAACCACAACGACCACCTGTATCTCCAGACCGTCGCGGCCAAGAGCGGCGTCTACCATTCCCGCGCCGGCAATGGGATTTGCCATCAGGTACACCTGGAGCGGTTCGGCAAGCCCGGCGCGACGCTGCTGGGCAGCGATTCACACACCCCAACCGGCGGCGGAATCGGCATGGTCGCGATCGGGGCCGGCGGACTCGACGTCGCGGTGGCGATGGCAGGCGGGCCGTTCTACCTGACCTGCCCGAAGGTGCTGGGCGTCAAACTGACCGGCCGATTGAGCGACTGGGTCGCGGCCAAGGACGTGATCCTCAAGCTGCTGAGCATTCTGTCGACGAAGGGCAACGTGGGCTGGGCGGTCGAATACTTCGGTCCCGGCGCCCGGACGTTGAGCGTCCCGCAGAGAGCGACAATCACGAACATGGGCGCCGAGCTGGGCGTTACGACGAGCCTGTTCGGCAGCGACGAGCAGACACGGGCTTTTCTGATCGCCCAGAGGCGCCAGAAGGACTATCTGCCCTTGCAGGCCGATGCGGACTCCGAGTACGACCGGGTCATCGAGATCGACCTGTCGCAACTCGAACCGTTGGCGGCCTGTCCCTCCTCGCCGGACAATGTCAAAACGGTTCGCGAAATCGCCGGGACCAAGGTCGGCCAGGTCGCGATCGGCAGTTGCACGAATTCCAGCTACACCGATCTGATGATGGTCGCCCAGGTCCTCAAGGGCCGTCGCGTCCACCCGATGGTCGAGCTTGGCATTTCGCCGGGCAGCCGGGAAGTGCTGAACATGCTGGCCCGCAACGGGGCACTGGCCGACCTGATCGCCGCCGGGGCGCGGATTCTCGAATCGGGCTGCGGGCCGTGCATCGGCCAGGGCTTTTCGCCCGCCGACGACGTGGTGAGCCTGCGGACGTTCAATCGCAACTTCGCCGGGCGGACGGGGACCAAGGGCGACCGGGCTTACCTCGTCAGTCCGGAGACCGCCGTTGTGGCGGCCCTGACCGGCGAGATCACCGATCCGCGCGACCTGTCCGAACGAAGGGGCATTGCGTTTCCGACGATTGAGATGCCTGGGGAGTTCCACATCGACGACAGCATGATCGAGCCGCCTCTGGATGAGGCACAGGCGAGGAAGGCCGAGGTGTTGCGGGGCCGCACGATCGTCGTGCCCGAGGCGCCGCCGGCGCTTCAGAAGAAGCTCGACGGTCAGGTCCTGCTCAAGTGCGGCGACAAGATTACCACTGACCACATTATGCCGGCCGGTACGTTCCTCAAGTTGCGTTCGAACGTGCCCGAGTACGCGAAGGTGGTGTTCAACTGTTTCAACGAGCCGGGCTCGCCGACGTTTGCCGAGCGGGCGCTGGCGCTCAAGAGCAAGGGCATTGCCGGCATCATCGTCGCCGGCGAGAGCTACGGACAAGGCTCGTCGCGCGAGCACGCGGCGCTTTGCCCGATGTACCTGGGCGTCCGCGCGGTCATCGCCAAGACGATCGAAAGAATCCACCGCGCCAATCTGATCAACTTCTGCATCGTTCCGATCCGGTTCGCCGATCCGGCCGATTACGACAGGCTCGAAGCAGGCGATGCGCTGGTCATCGACGATCTGATCGGCGCGGTCAGGAATGCCCAGACGGTCAGGGTCGCCCGCCCGAGCGATGGCTTCCAGTTCGTCGGCAATCTGGAGCTGTCGAGCCGTGACCGCGAGGTCCTTCTGACCGCCGGCCTGCTGAGCTACACGCGAGAAAAGGCCCATGCGTGAGCGAACGATCAGCGTCTTCGGCACGGCGCGGGCCCGCGCGGGCGAGCCGGTGTTTGCCGCGGCCGAGCAGTTGGGCCGGGCGCTGGCGCAGGCGGGTTTTGCGGTTGCCAACGGGGGGTATAGTGGTACCATGCTGGCGACGGCCAAAGGCGCCCGCGAGGCCGGCGGAACGGTGATTGGCGTGACCTGCTCGGCGTTCAAGAACAGCGTCGCCAACGAGTTCGTCAGCGAGCAGGTGACGACGGTCTCGTTGGACGAGCGGCTCGATACGCTAGTCCGCCTCGGCACGGGCTACGTCGTTCTGCCGGGTGGGACCGGGACGCTGCTGGAGCTGGCGAAGGTCTGGGAGCTGAGGAACAAGAAGTTCTTTGACCGGCGCAAGCCGATCGTGCTGTTGGGGGATTTCTGGAGGCCTTTGGTCGACCTGGTCTGCCGTGACGATCCGCGCAGCGCCGAACAGGTGAGTTTCGCCGCCGGGCCGGCCGATGCGATCGATTGTATCAGAAGGGTCCTCGGCGATTAGCCCGAGGATATGAAGATGAGGACAAAACGGATGAATGTCTCAAGGATGGTTTTTAGCGTGGTCCTGCTGGCCGCGATTTCGGCGAATGCGGCCGAGACCTCGACCGCTCCGCTGGTGCCCGACGGCACGGTCCTTCAGGCGACCGACGGCACGCTGGCTCGCAGCGACAGCAACGATCTCTGGCTGTTCCAGTTCGTTCGGGACGTCAACGACGTCGGCGGTGCGCTGCCGGCCGGCTCGCAACTCCAGGTGCTGCCCTCTGTAATCCTGGACAGCATGGTCGCCGACGCCAACGACCGTCTCCTGCCTCGCTACCGGCTCAGCGCCCTGGTGACGCGGTACCGCGGGATGAACTACCTGTTTCCCAGCTATTATCTGCCGTTGAGCAAGTTGAAGGGCGCCGACGAGCCGCAGGAGGAACCTGAGGAACGTCTTGAGACGGTGTCGGATCCCGGCGTCGGGCCGGGCGGTCCGCTGGAGATTCCGGAGGAGGTGCTCGATCGGATAAGAACCCGGCGACAGGCGCGCGGGCCCCAGCGCAGAGAGACCGATCCCGGCGCGCCGGGACCCCCGGCCGAAACCGGGCGCCGGGCGAGAACGCGCGTGCTTGTGGATCGAGTCGGTTTCATCGAGTTCGCCGAGGGCCACCCGGTGTTCGTCCCGGACGGCCTGGGCCGGGGCGTCTCCGAGACCCGCTACACGCTGCTGCCGTGCAGCGCCCTGGAGCAGGCCGAACGACGGCTCGCGGCGTTCCCCCAGCCCATCCGGTTCAACGTCGCCGGGCTGGTCACCGAATACCAGGGCAGGAAGTATCTGCTGCTGCAACGGGCCATCCGCGTCTACAACTACGGCAACTTCGGTGGGTAGAATCTGATGAGCGACGGGCTGCAAGATCTGCTGATCCTGACGTCGGACCCGCAGGCCAGGGCGAGACTCGCGAAGCTGCGACTCGACATGCTCGGCGCTGCGCGGTCGGCGAGCGAGAACAGCGAGCAGAATCGAACGGTCGTCGAGGTTCTTCGCGATATCCGCGAGCGGGGCGATGAGGCGGTTGCCGCCTACACCGAGAAGTTCGACCGAGTCACTTTGCGGCCCGACGAGTTTCGCGTCGGCCCCGATGCGCTGGCTGCCGCCCATGCCTCGATGGACACGGCGCTGTTGGCGGCGCTGCGGAAGGCCATCGAGAACGTCCGCGCGTATCAGGCGAAGATCTTCCTCGGCCATAGCTCCGCTTTCTCGGACGGAACGGGCATCCGATACACCCCGATCCGCCGGGCCGGCGTCTGCGTTCCCGGCGCCTCAGCGCCTCTGCCTTCGACGGTCATCATGACTGTGGTCCCCGCCCAGGTGGCGGGCGTCCGGGAGATCGCGGTGGTTTCGCCGCCGCGTCACGAGGGCAGCATCCATCCGGTCATCCTCGGGGTCTGTCACGAGTTGGGCGTCGAGGAGGTCTATCGCATCGGAGGGGTACAGGCGGTCGGCGCCCTGGCCTGCGGGACACAGAGCATTCGCAAGGTGGACATCATCGTCGGACCGGGCAACTCCTGGGTTCAGGCCGCCAAGAAGAACGTCGCAGGCGACTACGTGGGAATCGACTCGATCGCCGGACCGAGCGAGGTGTTCATCATCGCCAACGACCAGGCCGATCCCGCCTGGGTCGCGGCCGACATGCTCAGCCAGGCCGAGCACGCCGCCGACAGCAGCGCCGTCGTGGTGACCGATTCCGAATTGCTGGCCCGAGCCATCGTCGCGCAGCTCGCCTCGCAGCTCGCGCAGCTTCCCCGAGCGGATGAAGCCAGGGCCTCGCTGAAGCGATTCAGCCGCGTCATCGTGGTGGCGGATATGGATGCGGCTGTGGACCTGGCCAATGAGTTCGCTTCCGAGCACCTGGAGATCCAGTGCGGCTCCCGCAGCCGGGAGATTGCGGACCGGATCGCCAACGCCGGAGCGATCTTCATCGGTCCCCATACGCCGGTCGCCGTCGGCGACTATTGGGCCGGGCCGAGCCACACCCTGCCCACCGGCACGCGGGCCAAATTCTCCAGCGCCCTGACCAGCAACGACTTCCTCAAGTCCATCAGCCTGATCGAATACAGCCCCGAGCGGCTGGCCGCCTGCGCCGACGACATCATTCGCCTCGCCCAGGTCGAGGGTCTCGACGCTCACGCCCGCAGCGTCCAGATTCGCCTGTAGTTGTAGCGCCTATATGCCCCAATCCAGCCGGTCGCGATAGCGCCAGTAGAACCGACCGAGACCGTTGGCCAGGACCAGGAGCAGGTAGATCTGCACCGCCAGGCGGAGAAACGCCCAGATCGGCAAGCGAGGTATGACCGCCGTGGCCAGAGCGGCGATGGCCAGGAAGAACAGGACCAGGGCGCCATAGGGCAGGAGGGTTCGCCATATCGACTGGAGGATCAGCAGGGGGTTCAGCGCTTCGAAGGAATCGAAGACCACCCCGCCCAGAAACGACATGGGCAGAAAGAAGACGCCGACGGCCCCGAGTAGCCAATACCATGCGTCGGTCCGCTCGGTCAGGACGTAGTAGACAGCCACGGGCCAGCACGAGATGGCGACACAGGCGATCAAGAGGATGGTTTGTGACAGAAGGTCACCGAAGCTCAATGCGCGCGTCATCTGGATATCCGAGGCGCGCCGGTGGCCCCTGGAACTATCGATCACACAGTGCGCAATGTAGTAGCACACATAGCACGCAAAGACGATGTAGAACGGCAATGTCAGCAGTCGCGTCAGATACGCGGCGCCGCCCCCGGGAAGAGCCGGCCCGATGAACCTGGCCAAGCAGTTGCCCACGAACGCCACGATCTGCGGCGCGATCACGAACACTCCGATGTTCACGGCCCCGGAACTGCTGACGGGATAGGCCAGGGCGTCGAGGAACCAGGGCAACCGCGGCTCCTCAATCACCTCGGCCAGAGGGTCGGCCGGGAGGGGGACACTCTGACCCTGCTCGGCCTCCGACGTCACGACCTCATCGGCTTGGCTGCGGGGCAGAGGCGCCTGAGTCGGAGCGGGCAGATCGAGAAGGTCATTCAGAGTCGGCTTCTTGGGGACGACGGCCTCAGGCGCCGCCGGCTCGGGCGCCGGCGGGACTTGGATCCTGGCCTTGCAGCGTGGACAGCGTCCGGTCCTGCCGGCCTTCTCGTCCGGCACTCGGATCTTCTGACCGCAGTTCGGGCAGCGAAATGTCACCATGTCTTCTCTTCCTCCGGCGTCATTCTCTGCAAACGTCGTCCTCAGAGTCCCCAGTCGAGACGGTCGGCGTTGCGCCAGTAGAAGCGGCCCAGCACGTGGGCCAGTACGAAGGTACCATACATCGACGCCACCAGGCCGACGGCCTCCAGCCAGAACGGCCGCGATCCATCGTCCAGACCGATCTGAGATGCGAACCAGTAGAGCGCGCCCAAAATGACAAGGACCAGCAGCAGGCCGACGTACGGAAAGAACGCGCGGAAGATCGAAACCACCAGGAAGACCGGATTCAGCGCGCTGATCGAGTCGTTGACGACCATCGCCAGCAGGCCGATCGGGAAGAACACCAGACTGTACGCTGCGAGGCCCCAGAAGATCGCGTCGGTTCGCTGGGCGAGCATGGCGCAGAGAATCGTCGGCAGCAGGTAGAGGAAGTAGACCGCCAGCAGGTACACCACGCGCGACCACATGTCCCCGAGTCCGACTCCGACGAATTCCGGGGCCCGCGTGCCGCCCAGGGCGCTGTCGTAGACACACTCGGCCAGGTACCAGGCGGCGTAAAGGCCGAGGATGACGGAGGCGAGGAAGAACACGAAACCGATGCGCCCGACCATGGGGAGGAACGATTGGATGAGGGCCAACGCCAGCGGCGCGCCGATGAGCACCGCCATTACGATCAGGCCCGATGCGCTGGTGGGGTACAGCAGGATGTCGATCGGCCAGGCGAAACGGCGCTGCCCCGTGTGCGGAGGCTTGCGCTGGATGCCGAGCGACGTCAGGAGTCGTTCCTCCTCGTGCCTGTGCTCCGCAATCCGGTCCCGCAGTTCCTGCTCGTCGGGCAGATCCAGCATCGCCTTGTCCAGCGGCTTGGCCGGTGTGACAAGCGTCAGTTCGTCTCCTTCCGTTTCGACGACCGGCTCAGGGGCCGACGCCTGCGGGATCGCAATCTCGGCCTTGCACCGGGGGCATCGGCTCATGCGACCGGCCCAATCTTCCCGGACGACAAGCCATTGCGAACAATTCGGACAGCGAAACTCCAGCATAAGACCCTCGAGGTCTGATGGGCGGACGACGGTCGGTCCCGCACATCGCATCCACCCAAGAGGTCCTATGTGCTGAGCTTTGCCCCAATCAGCGCCTTGGCGCGGGCAAGGGCCTCGTCGAGCTTGGCGGGGTCTTTGCCGCCGGCCTGGGCCATCTGGGGTCGGCCGCCGCCACCGCCACCGACGATCGGGGCGATCTCCTTGATGACGTCGCCGGCTTTGAGACCTTTTTTGATCAGATCGTCCGTCACGCCGGCCAGCAGCGTCGCCTTGCCGTCTTCTTCGAAGCCCAGCACGATAGCGGCTGAAACCGCCTTCTTCTTGAGCATGTCCACGGCCTCACGGGCCCGCTCTATGGAAGTAGACGCGAGGCGGCCGACGATAATCGAGGAATCTCCGGCTTTTTCGCAGGCGTCGAGCAGATCGCGGGCCTCGGCCATGGTGTCGGGTCCGGCGGTCCTGGAGGCGTTCTTGATCTCCCTGGCGAGCTTCCTGTTGTCTTCCATGAGCTGCGCGACGCGGTCGGCGAGCTTGTCGGCGGGGATCTGAAGCAGGGCGGTCAGGCGGTCGATGACCTCGCCGGCCTGTTCGAGATGGGCCATGAGGGCGGCGCCGGTCATTGCGGTGATGCGGCGAACGCCGGCGGAGATGCTCTCCTCTTTGAGGATCTTGAAACCGCCGATCGAGCCAAGCTGGTCTACGTGGGTCCCGCCGCAGAATTCCCGGCTGAACGCCCTGTCGAGCTCGTTCTCGCTGCCGGCGCCGACGGCCACGACCCGAACCTCCTCTCCGTATTTCTCGCCGAACAGAGCCATCGCGCCGAGCTTCTGCGCCTGGTCCTTGGCCATCACCGTCCAGGTCACGGGCAGATCGGATGCGATCTTCTCGCGGACCAGCGTCTCGACCCTGGCCAGCTCGTCCTTCGTCGGCGCCTTGGGATATGTGAAGTCGAAGCGAAGGTAATCGGGTCCCACGTAACTGCCCTGTTGGGACACGGACTTGCCGAGCACCTGCTGCAACGCCCACTGGAGCAGGTGGGTGGCGGTGTGATTCTTCTTGATCGCGTTGCGGTCCTTGTTGACGATCGCGGTGACGGCCTGGCCCGCGCTGAGCGCGCCCTTGGTCAACGTGCCCCGATGAACAACGCAGTTGGCGATGCGCATCGTGGTCTCGACGACGAACTCGCTGCCGTCGGCGACGATCACGCCGCAATCGCCGACCTGGCCGCCCGACTCGGCGTAGAAACACGTCTTGTCGAGAACCAGACCCACCTCGACATCACGAGGCACCTGGCCCTGCCTCTTGAAGCCTTCCGGATCGATCCAGCCAAGGAGTGTGCTGTCGCAGCGATCCGTGCGATACTTCTGCACGTCCTCGGTGGTCGGTAGTTCGTTGTCCGTCAGATTGGCAAGCAGGGCATCGCTCTTCTTGGCGGCCCGGGCGCGCTCCCGCTGCTCATCCATCAACTGGGCGAAGCGACCCGTGTCCACCGCCAGACCCCGCTCCTGGGCCATCAGTTGCGTCAGGTCAAGCGGGAAGCCATAGGTGTCGTAGAGCTGGAAGGCGTCGTCGCCAGGGATGGTCTTGCCGGAGGTTGCGGCGGCCCGCTTGGCGGCGCTGCGGAAGATCTCCAGCCCACGGTCGAGCGTTCGACCGAAGCTGGCCTCCTCCGCTTCCACGACTGTCGCGACGTGTGCAGCTCGATCTCGAATCTCGGGGAAGGCCTCGCCCAGCACGTCGATCACGACGGGGATCAGCTTGTGCAGGAAGGGCTCGCGCATGTCGAGCTCCCGCCCGAATCGTGACGCCCGCCGCAGGATGCGCCGAATGACGTAGCCCCGCCCGTCGTTGGAGGGGGTTGCGCCATCGGTGATGGCGAACACGAGCGTGCGTACGTGGTCCGCGATCACGCGGAACGCGTTGTCGGTCTTGTTGCCGAGCTTGGATGTATAGGTGTGGCCGCTCAATTCGCTCGTGCGCTGAATGATCGGCATGAACAGGTCGGTATCGTAGTTGCCTGCCTTGTTCTGGAGCACCGAGACGATGCGTTCGAGGCCGGCGCCGGTGTCCACGCCGTGTGCCGACAGCGGCACCAGACGGCCGGAAGGCTGGCGGTTGTACTGGATGAAGACCAGATTCCACAGCTCGATGAAGCGGGCGCAGTCGCCGTTGACGCCGCACCGGTGGCCCGCGACGTCCTTCATGTCACACGCTTCGGGACCGAGATCGATATGAATCTCGGTGCAAGGGCCGCACGGACCGGTGTCGCCCATCTCCCAGAAGTTGTCCTTCTTGCCGAACCCCAGCACGCGCTCGGGCCGGATCGGTGTGACCTTCGTCCAGAGCTGTAAGGCTTCTTCGTCCTTGGGCAGGCCGTCTTTCTCGTCGCCCGCGAAAACCGATGCCCACAACCGATCCGGATTGATCTGCCAGACCTTGGTGAGCAGCTCCCACGCCCAGTCGATTGCTTCGGCCTTGAAGTAATCCCCGAACGACCAGTTGCCGAGCATTTCGAAGAACGTGTGATGGCGGGTGTCCTTGCCGACTTCTTCGAGGTCGTTGTGCTTGCCGCTGACGCGCAGGCACTTCTGGCTGTTGACCGCCCGCGGCCACTGCGGCGACGTCAGGCCCACGAAGATGTCTTTGAACTGGTTCATCCCGGCGTTCGTGAACAGCAGCGTCTCATCGCCGTGCGGCACGAGCGGC
The DNA here is from genome assembly GCA_012744475.1 of Phycisphaerae bacterium. Taxonomy (GTDB): domain Bacteria; phylum Planctomycetota; class Phycisphaerae; order Sedimentisphaerales; family Anaerobacaceae; genus Anaerobaca. The sequence goes on along the minus strand of JAAYBV010000062.1, from coordinate 12,126 downwards.
GAACTGGGAACGAACGTGTGGCCTTTTCCAAGGAAGAATTCGATGAAGCTCTTTCGGATTTCGCGGGCGGTTAACACTGTGTTTGCACCTCAGGTCAGGTTCTTTCCAACAATTCCGTCCGTGGCGAACGGCAAGTCATCCTTATTCGACGACACGGTCTGTTACGGTCTGACAACGACCGGCTGCACCCAGGCGGATTCACACTCGTCGGGCACGTGGGATTTATCATTCTTATGCGAAGAGACCACCTTGGCGCGGACGTAGATCTCGTCGCCCTGGAACTGGTATCGGGCGAGAACGCCCTCGACTTCGGCCAGTACCGCACCGATGTCCTTGCTGTAGCGGCGCGTCGTTCGTATCTCCTTGCCCTCGGCGTCGGTCACCGCCTGGCTTGCCGGGTCGTAACCGCGCCGCGTGCCGATGAACTGCGTGCTGTAGTGGACCCCGGGCTCCGGATCCACCGCCACGGTCAGGGTAGTGCCGTCGAACGCAACGTCCTTCAGTGTCACGCCGGTCGAGCAGTAGAAATCGCCGGCGTTCATGGCGTCCATGATCGATTCCGGCGTCAACTTCGCTGCTCGGACGACGATCCATGCCTGGCCCGGGTTGGCGGCGCGGGTGTCGAACTTGTGATAGTTGTGGGCATCGTCGGTAGCCACGCCGTACACGATGTCCGATCCCAACTCGGCCAAACGCCTTGCCAGCAGGATGTCCCACATCCGTTCGGTGCTGGCCCGCTGCGCATCGCCTTCGTTGTTCACATAGCCGTGCGCATTATAGACCTCGAAGAACCGAAATCCCTGCAGTCCAATCATGTCTTCGGCTGTCAGGGCCCACTGGAAGTTAGGATGGTTCACGTGGACCAGCATGGCCTGGCCGGTCTTGGCCTGCTGGGCATGGACGGCGTCGATGTTGTTCTGGAGCAGCTCGGCCATCGTCGCGCCTCCCTGGGGCGGGATCACCTCGATCAGATCGATGCCGTTCAGATGCGCCTTGTCGCTGATCTCCTCGGACTGGATCAGCAGAAATCGCCCGGACTCTTCAAAGAGACAGCGGTATTCCGTGAGTGGTTTGAGCCGGACTTCGGTTTCGCCTTTGTCGTTCTGCCGGGTCTCGACCCAGCCGTCGCCGAACCGGGTGAGGTATTTGTCGAAGGCCGCCCGCCGGGCGTCGGTCACCGCGATCCATCGCTGACCCTGCGACAGCACATTGTGGTCGGATAACGCCAGGAAGTGATACCCATGGTCCTTGTACCACTGGACCACCATCTCAGGGAAGTCGTTGCCGTCGCTCCAGAAGGTGTGGGTGTGCAGATTGCCCTTCCACCAGCGCGGCCCGGTTTCTTCGCCGGCGCGTGCGGGCAATGCTGCAGCCGTGCAAATCAGCAGGAGCGTCCAGAGAAGGATTCTCATCGACAGTCGGTGCAGGATTTCCATCGCCTATTCCTCTGACTCTTTGCCCTTCGTCTTCTCTTTCACCAGGTCGCTCAGACCCTTGGTGGCCAGCACCTTTTCCTTGATCTCGTTGCGGAGATCGGGATTCTCCGCCAGGTACGTCTTGGCGTTTTCTCGTCCCTGCCCGAGGCGAAGATCGCCGTAGTTGAGCCAGGCGCCGCTTCGCTGCACGACATCCGACGCGAGGGCCAGATCGATCAGGTCGCCCTCGTAGCTGATGCCGCTGTCGAACATGATGTCGAACTCGGTCTCGCGGAAGGGCGGGGCGATCTTGTTCTTGACGATTCGAGCGCGGACGCGCGAGCCGATGGCGCCCTTGGCGTCTTTGAGTGTGGTGATCCGCCGCAGATCGATGCGGACGGAACTGTAGAATTTCAGGGCCTTTCCGCCCGGCGTGGTTTCGGGGTTCCCGAACATGACGCCGATCTTCATACGGATCTGGTTGATGAAAACCAGGGCCGTCCGGCTCTTGTTGATGATGGCGGTGAGCTTTCGCATCGCCTGGCTCATCAGGCGGGCCTGAAGGCCGACGTGGGCATCGCCCATCTCGCCTTCGATCTCCGCCTTGGGCGTCAGCGCCGCCACCGAGTCGACGACGATGATGTCCACCGAATTCGAGGCGATCAGCATCTGGGCGATATCGAGGGCCTGCTCGCCCGTGTCGGGCTGGCTGACCAGCAGGCTGCTGACGTCGACACCGAGCCGCTTGGCCCAGGTGGTATCCAGAGCGTGTTCGGCATCGATGAACGCTGCGATCCCGCCGAGCTTCTGGGCTTCGGCGATGGCGTGCAGCGCCAGCGTGGTCTTGCCGGAGGATTCCGGCCCGAACAGTTCGGTGATTCGGCCTCGCGGGATCCCGGCGCCGCCCAGAGCGATATCCAACGACAGCGAGCCTGTGCCGATGCCTTCGATCTTCGCGTAGGAGTGCTCGTCCATCTGCATGATGGAGCCTTGACCGTATTGCTTCTCGATCTGTGCGATCACGCGATGCAGGGCAGCGTCCTTGCCGCTGGCGCCCTCGACCGGTGTTGCCTTCTTTGCTTTTGCCATTGGGTTGATCTCCACGAATTGTCTCGCCTCTTGTTTTCGGGCTGCTACTGCAGTTCGTAACGGCCCAGACACGTATAAATCGGCCCTTCGGGCTTCAGTTGACTCTCAAACACGCATACCGAGTCACAGCGCATCGTGCCGAGATCGAAGTCCTTGTATTGCTCGGCCATCCTGGCCATCTCGAAGCCGGCCTTGGTGTTGCGAATGCGACACAGGGTCAGGTGCCCCGAGAACTTGCGGGCCTCTCTGGGCCAGCCGGCCAAAGCCAGCTCGTCCTCGAGGTCCTGCTGGAGTTCCAGCAGTTCGGGGCAATCGAGGCCCGCCCCGACCCAGAGCACGCGGGCGCTGCGGCCGCCGAAGCATCCGACCTCGTTGACGGAAAGATCGAACGCCGCATGACAGGCTGTCACCACCTTGACGGCTTCGCAGACGTTGACAACCTCGTTGTCCCGCACCTCGCCCAGGAACTTGAGCGTCAGGTGCATCGCCTCGGGGCCGACCCATTTGACGTCGCCCTTGCGGATGTTCGCGTTCGCCATGAGATCTTGCTGGAGGTCGCCGAGGGCGGCTCGAATGTCTTCGTCAATCTCGATCGCAATGAAACACCGCATCGTGCGTCTTCCGTTCTCTCAGAAACTCGTGAATCGCCGCAGCTCTTCGAGCCTGGCGTCGATGTCCTTGCGGACGGTCCCGCTCAGTCCATTCAAGGAGAAATCCGCGATCGTGAACGAAGCGACCACGGTCCCGTACGCCAGCGCCAGTTTCAGGGTATCGAAATCCGCCCGGCCCTGCTGAGCGACGCAGCCCAGAAATCCGCCGGCAAAGCTGTCGCCAGCGCCCGTCGGGTCTATGACCTCGGTGGCCGGATACGCAGGCAGCAGGAACTTGCGGCCGTCGGCGCCGCACATCAGCGAACCCGACTCGCCTTTCTTGACGATCACCACCTTCATTCCCATCGCCAGCACGTCGTCGGCGGCCTGGACGAGATTGGAGCGGCCGGAAAGCAGCCTGGCCTCGTCGTCGTTGATGATCAGGCAATCGATCCTCTTGAGCAGCTTCTTGAGATCGGCGAGATGTCCCTCGATCCAGAGGTTCATCGTATCGGCCGCAACGAACGCGGGCTGGGTGATCTGTTCGAGCAACTCAAGCTGAAGCGCCGGCGCCGTGTTGGCCAGGAAGACGAACCGGCTGTCCTTGAAGACTTTCGGCAGTTTCGGCGGCGCCTCCTGGAGGACGTTGAGCTCGACGTAGTCCGTCGTCCGATCGTTCATATTCTCCTGGTAGGTCCCGTGCCAGACGAAGGTCTTGCTGCCGGGTCGGACCTCCAGGCCCCGCAGGTCCACGTTGCGGCCCCTGAAGATCTCCGCGAGGTCGAACGGGCAATCGTCGCCCACCACGCCCACGAACCGCACGGGCGCGAAGAAGCTCGCTGCCATGCTGAAGTAGATGGACGAACCGCCCAGACATTGCTCGCTGACCCCGTGCGGCGTCTTGACGGTATCGATTCCGATCGAGCCTGTAACCAGTAGCGACATGGCAAACCTTACTCCGACGGCACTTGCGTGCGGAATCTTCCGAGGGCGGCGTCGATGCGGGCGAGCGTTCGCTCTTTGCCGAGCAGATTGACCGAATCGAAGATCGGCAGGCTGATCGTGGTTCCGCACAGTGCAACGCGCAATGGCTGGGCCACCTTGCCCAGGCCGACCTGCTTGTCGGCGGCCAGCCCGCGCAACATCTCTTCGAGGGCCTGCTCAGTGTACTCGTCCATCGTTGCCAGGCGTTCCCGCACGATCTGGAGAATCTCCATCGCGCCGCCCTTGAGCAAGACCTTCTTCACGGCGGCTTCGTCGAACTCGATCTTGTCGTCGTCGACGAAGAGGAACCGGCTCTTGTTGTCGATGTCTTCGAGCGTCCGCGCGCCTTCGCACAGGCGGATGATCCGCAACAGCGTCTCGTCGTCGGCCCCGAGCAGGGGCGACCGGACCTCGGTCAGATAGGCGCGCAGGTGCTTGAGAACCTTCTCAGGAGGCAGCATACGAAGATGCTCGGTGTTGAATGCGACGAGCTTCTGACGGTCGAACAGGCTGTTGCTCTTGGTCAGTCGAGTCAGATCGAACGACTCGATCAGCTCCTGAACGGTCATGACTTCCCGCTGGTCGCCCGGGTTCCAGCCCAGCAGCGCCAGGAAGTTGACCAGCGTCTCGGGCAGGTAGCCGCTCTTGAAGAAGTCGACGATGTTGATCTCGGGAAGATGCACGCCGAAGTGTTTGGCGATAGCGTCGATCGCGGGCATATCCGGCGTGGTCTCGCCAGCGAGAAACGCTTGCACGTCGCCTTCGCTGATTCCGCCTGCCTCGGCCAACTTGGCTGTGTCGGGGTCCGACAGGGCCTGGATCGCAGCGCGGAGGGCCTTGGGCCGCTCGCGTTTGGAGAGCTTGCCTCCGCTGTCGCTGACGGTCACGGACATGTGAGCGTACTTCGGCAGCGGCGCATCGGGGAACATCGCCTGCCAGAGGGCCTGCTGGCCCGGCGTGTTCATCAGGTGCTCCTGGCCGCGAAGGACGTGCGTCACCTCCATCAGGCGGTCATCCACTACGCAGGCGAAGTTATAGGTGGGAAAGCCGTCGCTCTTGAGGATAATGAAATCGGCCAGCTCGGCCGGGTTGAAGCTGATCTGGCCGCGAACGAGGTCGTCGACCACGATGGGACCATCCTGGGGGATCGCGAACCGTACGGTCACTGGCCGGCCCTCGGCCCGGGCCTTTCTCGCGTCTTCCTCCGATGGCGACTGCTCGGGCCGGCGGAAGACGAATCCCGTCTTCTGGGCCTCGGCCTCCTGCCGCATCGCATCGAGGTCTTCGGAGGTCTCGAAGCAGTAATAGGCCTTGCCCGCGTCGAGGAGCTGTCTGACGTACTTGTCGTAGAGGTCTCGGCGTTCCGACTGGCAGTAGGGCCCGTTCGGCCCGCCCACGTCCGGCCCCTCGTCCCACTCGATTCCCAGCCAGCGCAGGTCGGTCATCACCTGCCGCGCGGCGGTCGGGGTGTTTCGCTTCTGGTCGGTGTCCTCGATCCGCAGGATGAACCGCCCGCCCGTCCGCCGGGCCCAAAGCCAGTTGAACAGCGCGGTCCGGCCCCCTCCGACGTGCAGATAGCCCGTCGGCGACGGGGCAAAACGTGTTACCACTGGCTCTGACACCCTTTAGGCTCCTCGATAGCTGCAAAAGTATGAAAACCAGGAGTTTACGCCGTATAATGACTTCTGTCAAGCGCCGGACAATCGCTTTGACGCTGCCAATACGGGCAGAGACCCGAACTGTCTGGGAGGTTGCCATGACCACGCATGAGATCATCGAACGCCTGAGCGGCCGGCTGAGTGAGGTCCGCCGGACGTTCTCGGTGCAGAGGCTTGCCTTGTTCGGCTCGGCGGCCCGCGATGAGGCCGGCCAAGCCAGTGATATCGACGTTCTGGTCGTTTTTCAGGGCACACCAACCTTCGATGCGTTCATGGATCTGAAGTTCTACCTCGAAGACCTGCTTGGCAAACCGGTTGACCTGGTGACCGACAAGGCCCTTCGTCCCCAGGTGCGATGTGCGATTGAGACGGAGCTCATCGATGTCGCGTGACGAGATGATGTACCTGCAGGACATCGCCGATAGCTGTGCGAGGATATCGGAATATGTCCGGGGCCTGTCCAAGACGGAGTCTCAAGTCTGAGGTTTGAAGTTCCTTCACACTTCACAGGTAGGGGCGAATGATTATTCGCCCCTGCAAACGCCTCACGCTGGATCAGCGCAGTTGCAGGACGGCGACGTCTTCGGGGCCGAGGGGGATTTCGGTCTGCTGGTTCTGCCAGGTAATGGTTCGGTCGCGGACCAGTTCCTGACTGGCAGCAGGCGATTCTCCATCGAGGGTGATCCTCGCGACGCAGGGCCGGTCGTTGCTGTTGAAGACGGTGAGGTACCGCTCGCCGAATCGCTCGACGTAGATGCTTTCGCTGTCAGCTCTGGCCCCTGTGACCGGCTCCCATCCGGCCTCGGCGACCTGCCTGCACAGCGGGACGTACTTTCGGAACAGGTCGCGATCGCGTTCGTAGAGTTCCGGCCGGGTGAAGTAGTGGCCCTGCGAGGCATTGTGGCTGAAGAAGCCGGGGAACATCCCGTACGCGAGGCATCGCTTCATGTATTTCTCGACGAGTTCGTGCGAGAATTCCTCAAAGCGGGTGTTCATCAGGAAGCAGAAGGGCTTGCCCTTGCACAACGCGCGCCGGTAGAGCAAGTCGTCGTCCGACATGGGCCGCCAGTTCCCGCTCGGATTCCAGTCGGTCTCGGTGCCGAGCACATCCAGCAGCGGGGCCAGCCAGCAGAGACGGTCCGGCGTGGAGTTGGCCATCATGAGCTTGTCCATCGCGTGGACATCTTCGGCGATCGCGCGAATATACTCGAATGCGATCAACCCGCGGAAGATCGCGGGCGTCTGACTGTCGAGTGAGAACGTCAGGGCCGTCTCGGAGGCGGCGAAGTGGTCGCGCCGAAAATCCAGCTCATCCGTGACGTACCCTTCCGACGAGTCGATGTACTCGCCGTCCAGATCGACCTTGCGTTGCGGGCCGTAGAGGCTGTCACGGAGTTTCTGGTTCCACTTATTCTTGAAGTCGGTGACTTCGCCCGCGATGTTCGGCATCGAATTGATGCTCCAGACGGCGCCGTCGCACCAGGGTGTATCGAGCAGCCGGGCGGGGAACTGCCCCATCTCGTCATGGTAGCCGCTGGTCAGCAGCGCCCGGGCCTGTGGATCGCGTTTGTCCTCGGCCAGTTGCTGCGCGTAGGCCAGCGCCGCTTCCGGCGTGCGGGCCATCTCCCTGGGCATCCGCATCCACCACGTCATCGGCTCGGTGTACCGGAACGTGATAATCCCATGCGCATCGTCCCAGGCGGTCTCGTCGGTGCCTTCCTTGAATCGAAAGCCGAAGTCCTGCCAGCTCTTCACCTCGCTGATTTTGGCAAAAGGCATCCAGAGTCCCTGCTCGGCGATGCGACGTTTAAAGGCCTCGGGAAACAACGCGTAATACCGATCCAGGGCACCGCGAAATCCCCACGTGGGATCGAAATGGAATTTGCAGAATCGCACCTGTGCCGAAGGCTTCTCGGGCGCCAAGCCGACATCGCAGGCCAGGAACAGCTCTTCGCTGTCGCTGTTGTAGCCGGCTCGGAAGAACGCCGGACGGCTCATGTCGATGCCGAGCGCGACCGCCTCTCCGGCGTTGGCCACTGCCGCAAACGGATAGCAGGAGACCCGGCCGTTCGACCCTGCAGAGAAGCGACTTGCTTCGAGATATTCGCGGTCCGGCTCGACCTCGATCGTCTGACGTGGATTCTGAAACCAGCGGGTAGCGGCGGCGCGGACCGCATAGACGAGCGTTACGGCCCGGTCCTTCCCGCTGGTGTCGGAAAGGGTGACGTCGAAGAACGTCGCGCCGTCGCCTTGCGTCATTTGGCATTCGAGCTTCAGATCGAGTGCCGCAGCATCGATGGCAACGAAGTTCGAACCCGCCGCCACGTCTCGGACCTGGAAGCCCTCCCCGGGCGAGTGTTCGAGCGTCACCGCGACTGCGTCGAACAGGCACGTCCCGGCCGGCGCTCGAACCACGCGCAGCTCCGGATCGCGGAACATCGCGCGGCCCGTGTGTCCCCGCAGGAGCATGTGGAACGCCACCGTCCTGACGGGCTTGTCCGGGAAGACGGTTACCTGGGCCTTCTGCCAGTCGTGCGAGCCTGTGCGGAAGGTGGCCACCTGGCCCCACAGAGGCGTGCCGTCCTGGTAGGTCAGGTCCAGGTACAGGGAGTAGTCGCTGTTCCGGCTGCCGCCCACGCTCTCGGCCTTGCTCCAGGCGGTTGCGACGAGCGGCTCGGGCTGGGCCTGATCGAGCACCACCGTCTGCGAAGCGCCCCGCTGGACCTGCGAATCGGCGCCGTTGTCGCAAACGAAGACATCGCCATCTCGCTGGAAGCCTTCGCCCCAGGGGCGCCACGCGTCCGGCTGGAGCAGGTTCTCCCCGCCGCTGCGTTGATCCAGAACTCGCTTGACCACCGTTCCGTCAGGCAGGGCGGCGTCCTGCGTCGCGTCACCCGCCTCCGTGCCCATGGGACATGCGGCCAGCCAGAGCAGCCCGAACAACACGCCGGATCGCAGAACGCTCGGTTTGGATGCCATCTTCGACCTCCTGAAAGAACCGTTCGTGCTCACGCCGTATCGTAGCAGCGAGCGAGTTCGAAGCGAAATCGAAAAATTCATGTTTTTCTCCGAAACGCGAGTCCGCCGCAGGCGGACCACCGAGTTCGAAAAAAAGAGTAGTTTCCATTCCCTTTCGAACTCGGGATTTCGCTTTCGATTTACTTCCTGATCTTTCGCATTCGCTTCGAATTCGAAATCGCAAATCCCGTGCCAGAAGCGGATTCTGGAGCACAAAAATCTTGTTTCTCCGCGTCCGCCCCCGGGGACGGATCGAGGCCCGCGAGCACCGCGGCGAGGCGCGTGACATCGCGCTCGAGTTCGCCGCCCGGCGCGTAGTACGCGAGGCGCTCCTGGGCGATCTGCAACGCGGCCAGATACGCTCCGACGCTGATCGTGCCGAGCGACATCCGACCGGTCAGGATCTGCACGTCCAGCAGCCAGCTTTCGAAGAGGCGCTCCAGCGGACCGCGCTTCTCCAGGGTCTCGACGCGATCGGCCCCGGTGCGCCGGGGCGTGTGGGCGGGGGTTGTTCGTTGGATGTCTTCCATAACTGTATCTCCGTATCCATGCGCAGTCCTCTCGCGCTGTGCGACGAATCCTGCGTCGCTTCCTCATTGGGGGCGCAGACGCTCTGCGCCGCATCCGCCGGGGGCGGAAGAACTCATTGTACGGGATCCCAGTTGTTCCAACTCGTCTCCGTCGCGGCCTCGCATCGGCGGCCCGCCTCTGGTTGGGGAGAGGCGGCAGCCTCACGGGTTGGACCGGCAGAAGCGCTGCGAGAGGCTGCCGCCAGACGCGAACCACGACGGATATAGCTCTCGGAAGCGCTTCCCATCGACTTCCACCCATAGCTTGCGCGCCGGCGCAAAACGATGCAAGCGCTTTTTTGGAAAATCTGCGTCTTTTTCTTCGGACTTTCAAGAGGCAGTTTGGTGTTTTTAATCCAGGTGGGAAGTGGGAAGACGGCCTGCGCCCGGCATTGCAGGGGCGAATCATCATTCGCCCGTAGCTGGGAAGTGGGGCGATCACAGTTTGTTACGTGGATGAGCTTGAGCGTGCGAGGCGGCTTGGTATAATGGCCTGCGTGTCGTCTGAAACGCCGGTGTGCGGCGGCCATGCAGAAAGATCGGGCGAGGAGAAGCGGACCATGACCATGCAACATCATGAGAATCATCGAGACAGTGGGAGGCCGAGGATGTTCCTGCGGATGCTCTGTGCATCCTTTGTGTGGATGGGCCTGCCGTTGTCGGCGGGTGCGGCGGCCCGCCTGGAGGCGCGCATCGTCGATGACGCGAGCGGTCAGCCCCTGGCGGCGCGCGTCGCCGTCACGGACGTGCACGGCAAGTTCGTGGAGATTGCCGGCCGGCACGAGCACGTCGAGTACCTGGGCAAGCGCTGGTGTTATGTGGATGGTTCGTTCGCTTTGACGATCCCGGAAGACGGCGTCTCGATCGAGATTCGCAGAGGTCTCGAAACCCTGCCGTTGTCGGCCAAGATCGCCGGTGGGGGATCGAAGAAGGTCGAGAAGACCTTTCGCCTTCGCCGCTGGATCGACATGGGCGCCAGAGGCTATGTCAATGGCGACATCCATGCGCATCTGCCTGTCCCCAAGGTTGCCCATCCGCAGATGCGGGCCGAGGACCTGAACACGCTGACTCTTCTGTACCTGCCGGACGAGGAGTCTCCGATTGCGACGAACAAGTGTTTCACGGGCAAGCTCGACGAGAACTCCACACCGGGCTGCGAGATCTACGTGAGCCAGGAGATTCAGGAATGGCAGATGGGCCATCTGGCGCTGCTGGGCCTGAAATCTCTGGTTCCCGGCTACCCGCACGCCGGCGGCTCGCTCGAATACTGGAAGCGCCTGCCGCAATGGGACCTGATGCGAGCCTTGCGGGCGACACGCGCACAGGACGGCACGATCCTCTGGCCGCACATCTGCTCTCTGCCCGGTGCCGAACTGCCTGTGGCGCTGGCGCTGAATCTGGTCGACGGTGTCGAGCTGCTCACCTGGAATGACCCGACGCAGTTCCCGAACCACTGGGGTCCCTGGGAGGATTCGGGCTTCTCGCAGGCCGAGTTTCCAATCATGCGGAGCATGGACTTGTACTACCAGTTTCTCAATGTTGGATTCCGCCTGCCGATCGCGGCCGGAACGGACAAGATGGGTGAGGAGATTCCGCTGGGCAGCAACCGGACGTACGCCCGCGTGACCGGGGCGCGGAACTACGATTCCTGGCTTGCGGCGGTCAAGGCCGGACGCGGCTTCGTCACCAACGGCCCGATGCTCGAGTTTGTCGGCGACGGCAACACGCCCGGCGACGTGGTCGAATTCCGGGGCAGCAGGACGATCAAGGCCCGCGTCACGGCTCGTTCCATCCTGCCGATCAACACCGTCGATGTCGTCATGAACGGACGCAAGGTCGGCCACACGACGGTTCCGCTGATCCACCGCGATCCGCCTGCTGACGGGATCTATTCGCTGGAGGTCGAGGCCACCGTCGAGCTGACGGACAGCGCCTGGCTGGCCGCCCGCGTGATCGACCATCCGGACCTGCCCAATCGCATACTGCCGAGGGGGCTGTCCGTGTTTGCCCACACCAGCCCGATCTATTTCCTCAAGGATGGCCGCAAAGTCCGCGAGCCCGCGTCGATTGCCTACCTCCGGAAGTACGTCGAAGGCACCCTCCACTGGCTCGGCACCAACCCGAACTTCGCCCTCGAAGAAGACCGCCAGGCGGCCCGCCACGCCGCCGAACAAGCCCTGCAATTCTACAAGGACCTGTAAGCCAACTGGCCTGATACGATCTACGGGACCAATCGTGCAATGCGCCGCCAAAGATCAGCAGGGCGTTCCGGAAAAAAACCAGTTTGTTCTTGACGGCGTCGGTAAACGCGGCCACTATTGGAGCATGTCGAATAGCCGACCACAACTTGGCAAGTGCATTTGTTCCGGCAAGTCGCTGGATCGCATGCTCCGTCCGGCGGTTCTGACCATCCTGTGCGATCACGCGCAAGGCCTGCACGGCTACGCGGTCGAGCAGGAGCTGCAGAAGCTCAGGTTCTTTCGAGACCAGCCGCCGGACTTTACCGGGCTCTACCGGCTGCTCAAGCGGATGGAGAGCGAGGAACTTCTGTCTTCGACAAAGAGCGATTCCGAAGCGGGACCTTCCAAGAGGGTGTACCGACTCACGGATCGCGGCCGCAGGTGCCTTGCTCGCTGGCTGGACAGTCTCAGGAAGTATCAAGAGATGTTGGAGGACCTTCTGACGCGTGCCAAGGAGAGTATAGAGGTTACTGAAACACTCTGACGGCGGTTCGTACAGCTTTCCCATCGGGGAGATTCCCTGTCCACGGTTCATCGTGGTCGGGGTACGCGCGTCGTCAGCG
>JAAYBV010000061.1 GCA_012744475.1 Phycisphaerae bacterium | reverse complement strand
GGCGCCAAGGGCGCGATCCGGTACCGGTGGGCCGAGGTGGAAGCCTGGCTCAAATCCCGACAATACGTTGAGTAAGACCTGTCCCTGCAGCTCAGCTGCCTACCCCGCGGTCAAACTGACAGACGACAGGTTAGAGCCCCCGGCCATCCGGGGGCTCTCTTCTTTGCATCGGTTCCAAAGGCAGCCATCGTGAACCCCTTTACCTGCGGCGATGACTACGACACCGCTTCCTCCCCCGCCGTGCGGATGAGCCGCAACTTCGGCCCGACCGACGCTGGTTCTTTCTGATCGAGCTTCTCAAGTATCTGCTTCAGAATCACTTCGGTCTTGTCAGCCGCCGGGGAAGTGCCCGGAGTGAATTCCACCACATCGTGCATCTTCTCGGGCATGAGGGCCGCGTAATGTCGGCGGCAGATCTCCGGCGAATTGCCCATCAGCTCGGCGATCTTGTACAGTGATTCGCCCTTCTGGGCCAGGTGACTGCCGAACGTATGCCGGAAATCCAGACACGACCAGCTCAGACCATGGGACCTGTTGATCTCCCGCAAGTCCTGGGAGAAGTTGTCGGCGTCCCACCGTCGTCCGCGGGGAGAAGGAAAGAACCATGGCTCGCTGCGCTGCGGCGAGTAGGCCGCAAGAATCTTATGCAGTGCCCCACTGATCGGCACGACACGATTGCGTTTGGTTTTGGGCTGCCAGTGTTCTCCGTTGATGAGCTTGGCGCGAACGTAGATCAGCCGCTTGTCCAGATCGACGTCGTCGACAGTCAGCCACAGTCCTTCCTCCCGGCGAAGGCCGGCGTAGATGAACGTCGCCACCATGGCCTTGAGGGTGGGCGAGTCGTCGAAGACGCGGAGTTGCTCTGCGATCTGACCCACACTCAGGTACTTTATGTTGTGAGCAGGCTCGCGCCGGCGTTCCACTGAGGCGGCCGGATTTGGATTCCGTCGATCGGTCGGGACAAAGCCCCAGTTCTTGGTCGCGTAGCCAAACATGCGATGCAAGACCTCCCGGTATCGGTTAGCTGTCTTTGGGGCGATCCTGTCCTCCCGGATGCGACGCGAGATGAAGCCCTCCATCACAGAAGCGGTGATTTCCTCCAGGAAGCTCGCTCTTATGTGAAGGTGTGCCTTTTGGTCCTCCACAGGCTTGGAGTTTCCTGCCCTCCACCGCGTGTTGACACAACTGCCGTGGAAAAGTGAGGGGCACACCGGGCCAAAGAAGATCCGAAGGACCGACAGGTCTGCCGAGTAAGACTTCTTCGTTCTGATCGTTGACAGGAATTTGCAGAAGTCCTCCAGAAACGCAGGCAAAGGCGTCTTGGACGGAGCAAGAAGCTCTCCTTTGGCGTCCTCACCCTCAATCTGCCGCTTGACCCGCTTGGCTACCCGGGCGTCTTTGGTCCCGAGGGAGTAGTACACTTGGCGACCGTTTGCGTAATACTTGATCCACCAAGCTCCGCCCTTCTTTCGCTGAAAAATCGATGCCATGGCAACACCTCATACGGCGCCCCCGATCCACCATAGCCTGCCCCATCCCGGGGGCGATTCGGTCAGATTTAGTTGCATTTTAGTTGCACGCCAATCTGGCCAAATAAAAAAGGACAGGCGTAAGTGCCTGTCCCTAAAGGTGTTGCCTCAATAGCGGGGGGAGGATTCGAACCTCCGACCTCCGGGTTATGGGCCCGACGAGCTACCAGACTGCTCTACCCCGCGGTCAATATCTATCCAAATACGCTCCGGACAACCCTCTGTTCGAGCTATCCAACGCGTTCGTAAATCCAGAAGCTCAAGCGCCGCGAAACTAACACAAATCGCATACCGCATCAAGCACCAACTTCGATCAAACTGTTTTTTCTTGTTCCTTTCGAGCAGTCTTCTCGACGCCCTCGAAACGAGACCCGTACACATACCCCCTCCACTTGCGCGCACGGGCACGTCTCCCAGGCAGCGTGCGGAGGAATTCCGAGCAGTTCCAGCATCATACCAAGTTCCGCGCCCCCACCAGTCAAGGATCCCTACCGCCCAGGTCTTCTGAGACCGAAACTTGGGCCCCCACAATCACTACGAGTATCCAGAAGAAAGCCAGTTCAAACCAGGTTATGGCACGTCCAACGCCAAGGGCTTCAAAATCGCTGTCCCCCAATGTCGTCGCGGTAACAAGGCTGAAATGTACATATTCCAGCGGACGCACAACGGGCGCGCGAGACGCTGTATGCACGATGTTGTTACCCAGCTTGTTGGCAGACAGATACGACCAGGCAAACAACACCACCACGATCGTGAATGTAGAGACAAGGTAAAATGAAGCGAAGTTACCGGAGTGAAACGCCTTCGGTCTGTCTCCGGGTGCAATCAAGACCACCCACCGCATTACCCAGAAAACGGCCACTGAAGGACAGCCAACAAGAGCAACCCAAGCCATCCGACTGCCCGCGGGAACACATGAAACCAGCAAGTAGGCTATGACCGCAACGACCAGTGCAAGAGAGACGCCATACATCACGGCAATAAGGCGTCGTGCGAGGCGTGTTGCCAAAACGTAGGTGGTTCCCTCGCCTACCCACTCCAGTGCCCCAAGCAGCGCAGAACAGACAAGGCGGAATGCTCTTCTCACCCCTGCAGCACTATTATGAAACAGCCCAGCCAAGAACCACGCTACGACCCGCAGACAATAGAGGACCTTCCTGGATATCCGGACACAGCAGCCACAGAACAAGCCAGCGAAAGAACGTGCCAAACCCCGGCACGGATGCCAGAATCCTCTCCAATGTCGAGCCAAGGCTCCACCTCCATCGACGCGTGTCTCGCAGAATCACACTCGCATTCAGATCCCCGTCTTCCGTTGAGCGCACTTGATGGCCGCCTTCCGGCCGATCTTCTCAGATAGCCAGTACCACGGGACTATACCAGCCGTGATACCGGTTAACAACATGCCAAGAGCTTCTGTGCACAGATAGTGAACAAGCTTTGGAAGTCCTGTCAGCGTGCTCTCATAGAGCTTCTCCAGAGGACCATATTCCCTTTCCTCCTCGCAGTAGGACTTCGTGGCTTTCCATATCCTGAAGTCACAGTCTTTGCTCCTGCGGACTGCGTGAGCGAAGGCACGGACGGCGAGGTCTGTGTGTCGCCTGAGAAGATCCTGTAACACCCTCTCATCACACGACGAAAGCTCCACCGCGTATGAAACGAGCTTCTCTTCCATCGCCTTCTTATAGCAACGGCCTCTGCCGCGGAGATCCATCATGAGCAAACTCGCCCGATCCGCCGCCGGGAGTTCACTGACCGCAGGAGTCAAAGGCGAGTACCGCGACGGAAGCTCGAAGAGATCTCTCAGAACGTCCGACTTCTCGCGCAGCAGACCACCAGACCAAGAACGCTCCATAACCCCAAGCAGATCCGCGATGATTTGAAACCAAAGTATGCTGGTGTTCGGGCCTTCCGTGGAGCATACTCTTGGCGCGCTAACAAACCGCAGCAGACGCTCGAATTCGGCCGGCTCTTCCTCCAACTTGCCCAGCAGAAACGCATGCAAGGTATTCCCCGCCAAGTGCAACGCCACTTCATGCGCCAGACGTATAGTCTCCAAGGACCCGGGAGCAGACCCCTGGCTTGAGCGGACCGTGACGACCGCCCGCCATGTCTCATCCGGACCGGCCAGAGGGAACTCGTCGGCGTGCTTCTTCTTTGCCCACTCTCCCATGAGCACGTCGCCAAGTCCACTGAGCACCTCGTCCTGGAGGCACTCATTGGGCCGTATACAGTTCCCGACAACCATGCCAATAATCGGCAGCGGATGCTCACCAACGGGGGGCCCAACGCTCCTGATCACCAAGCGAACGATGCAGTCCTCCGCATCCTCTCTTCTTACCGCCACAGCCGTCTTCACCAATCCGTTGCCGCCGTGCGCGAAAAACTTCCTCCCCGAAAGCATGTTGTAGATGGCAACGTCAAAGGCAGCATGATCGTAGGGAAATCGCTTGCCATATGCCTCTCCCAAGCTTTCTATGCTTCCCTGCTGTTCTTGGATTCTGTCGAGCATCTCCGCTGGAATACTGTCTGACTCTGCCTGACGAAGAACTCTCCGAATCGCCTCTTGCGCAAAGGCCCTGTCGAATGCCCTCACGGTACTCCAGAGTTCCTTTAGGACAACATCCACAGGCTTCCGCAACAGAGCCGCAACTTCCTCCAAGTGGACATAGTCCGGCACAACACTGCGAGTGTGGACCAAGTAGGCGTCGTCATCCCCAACTCTGAAGGGCAACACCTTGAGGGCGCTCCTGCAGCAGAAGACCAATGACTTATCCCCTGCCTTCTCCAGCAATGACTGGAGCATCTCAAGCGCTCGAATGCAGGACTTCCTCCCGTCCTGCTCTGCGTGAATCTCCTGACACAAGCAGGGAAGTCCCTCTATGCATGCGCTCCCATTGCGCAGCTCAGCAAGCAGCTTAGACAGTCTCCAGATTCTTATTTCACTCCCATTGCTACCAGCAGCTTCTCCCATAGTTGCACCTCCGTTGGCTCGCGCCGTCCCTGCTCGTGCCATGTTCGCTCCCTTCGCCCGACGTCCCAGCCCTCCCCTGTCCACTCTCTTGTCTCTCGCCAGATCCCCCATTATGCCGTCAGGGACAACAGGCTGTCAAGCACCTCCCAACAAGCGGGCTCCTCCTATCCAATCGCACGCCCGCAGCATTGAGAATCCGCCATAGCATGCAAAACACTGTCCAACAAATGGTTACGCCCTTTCGCGACGAGTGGTTCGCCTCCCAATTGCGTTCAATCCTGGCGGCCACCGTTATGCTGCCTTACCTACCGCAGGCCCGGCCTTTGGCCAGCAACCATGCCAGCACTACTCCCTTCTCATACCACATGCTATGAGCGAGCTGTGGTCCGCAGGTTCTCCTCTATGGCGACTCTAATCGAGTGGGCTCTTCCTTCAACATATTTGTAGGCGGGCCACTGCGTAAAGACCCCGTCGCCTGTCCTGCGCGGCACGATGTGAAAGTGCAGGTGATCGACGATCTGGCCTGCGGCCCGGCCGTTGTTGCACAGCACGTTGTAGCCGTCCGCCTTCATCGCCCTCGCAATCGCACCCGCGATCCGGCCCAGACGCGACCATACGTCTGCCAAAACCTGCGGATCACATTCGTGGACTTCCCCGCAGTGGACCTTTGGAATCACCAGCGTGTGGCCATCACTGATCGGTCCGATATCGAGAAAGGCCAGCACCGCCTCATCCTCGTAGACCTTGACTACCGGAATCTCTCCGGCAACCATCTTGCAGAAGATGCAGTCATCCATGCTCACCCGATCACCCCGTCGGCGCGGTCCC
This sequence comes from Phycisphaerae bacterium, assembly GCA_012744475.1. Taxonomy (GTDB): domain Bacteria; phylum Planctomycetota; class Phycisphaerae; order Sedimentisphaerales; family Anaerobacaceae; genus Anaerobaca. Next base: position 71,894 of record JAAYBV010000061.1, on the reverse strand, counting down.
GTGCTACTGCTTGTCCCCGGCGCCCCGTTCCGACTCCGTCACCTCTGTGCCGGTCTGTTCAGAAGCCGCCGCATCACTGGCGGCCGCAGCCTTCGCCGACTTCTTGGATTTGGCCGATCCGACGGTCTTCTTCGTCTTGCCTCTCTTCGTCGAGGTCTTCCGCTCTTTCTTGACGGGCTCATCCTGCCCGAGAAGCTGAAGCAGCACGAGCTGCCCATTGTCGCCCAGACGCCGCAACGACAGACGGATGATCCGCGTATAACCACCCGGCCGCTCCAGATAACGCGGCCCAAGCTCGCTGAACAGCTTGCCGACCACGGTCCCCTTCTTCGTGGTCTTGCCGTCCTCGATATCGAGGATATCCCGGTTGCCAAGCAACGCGATGGCACGACGCCGATGCTCGAGCTTGCCCTTCCTGGCCAGCGTGATCAGCTTCTCCACGAAAGGCTTGACCTCTTTGGCTTTCTCAATGGTGGTCGAGATCGTCTCATGCTCGATCAGCGATTGAGCCAGGTTCCGGCGCAACGCCAGACGGTGCTCGCTCGTTCGGCTCAACTGACGTCCTGCAACTCGATGACGCATATGCTAAGATTCCTCTTTTCGATAGTGCCAAACCGTTCTCGTGACGGTCCCGAGGGCTATTGTCCCCCGTCCTTCGTACCCAGCGACAGACCGATGTCGGCGAGCTTGCGTTTGATCTCGCGGAGTGAGGTCTTTCCGAAGCTGCGGATCTTCAGCAGATCCGCCTCACTCATCGCCGCCAGTTGGCGAACGGTCTCGATCTTCGCCGATTCCAGACAATTGCTGGCCCGAACCGACAATTCGAGTTCCTGAATCGGAGTATTGAGCTTGGCCTCCAATTCCTCGTCGATCTCCTTCTCAGGCTCTTCCTGCGCGAGTTCGCCGGCCACCGTTTCCTCGCCCAGCTCGAAGTACTGGACGAACGGATTGATGTGCTTGCGGAGGATCTTGGCGGCCTCGACCAGCGCCATGTCCGGCGCCACGGTGCCATTCGTCCAGATTTCCATGATGAGCCGGTCGTAGTTCGTGCGCTGACCGACGCGCGTGTTCTCCGTCGTGTAGCGAACGCGTGTCACTGGCGAATACACCGCGTCCAGGTGGATCAGCCCGATCTCCTGATCGAACCGATCCGCATCCGCAATTCGTTCCGAGACCGGGACGTACCCGCGTCCGTTCTCCACCACCATCTCCATCTCGAAATTGACTTTATCCGTCAGCGTGGCCAGCACCGTATCTTTGCTGAAGACCTCGATCGCGGGGTCGGCCACGATGTCGGCCGCCGTGACCACGCCCACCTTGTTGGCCGAGACCTTCATCGTCTTGGGCCCATCGCCCTGCAGGCGGATGACGAGGCTCTTGACGTTCAGCACGACATCCGTGGTGTCCTCCATCACGCCGGCGATGGAGGTGAACTCATGATCCACTCCACTGATCTTGATCGAAGTGACCGCACTGCCTTCCAGCGAGGAGAGCAACACACGTCGGAGACTGTTCCCAACGGTCGTACCGAATCCACGCTCGAACGGCTCAATGTAGAACCTTCCGTACTTGTCCGTCGAAACAACGCTGTCCTTTTCAACACGAGTCGGCAACTCTAAGCCACGCCAAGTCACTCGCATATACAGGCCTCCGATCTAAACTTTGATCCGTACACTACACAGCCTCCTGCGGAACCGATTCCCGTCGTCCGACGGGCCGCCCCATTCCGCATTCATGGCCTCCGAGCCTACCGCGAACAGAATTCCACGACCAACTGCTCTTCCACCGGAATCTGGACGTCTTCCCGGCTCGGCATCGCCACGATGGTGGCCGCCGGCTTGTCCCGATCCAATTGAAGCCAGGCCTGGGTCGTGAAGTTCGGGTTGCTCTCGAGCTGCTGCTTCACCTCTTTGCGGCTTCTTTCAGAGTCCTTGATCTCGATCCGGTCTCCCACGTTTGTGGTATAGTCGCTCACATCCACCTTGCGACCATTCACGTGGATGTGCCCGTGGGCGATCAGTTGTCGAGCCCCCTTGCGAGACGGCGCAAAATTCAGTTTGTACACCACGTTGTCCAACCGCCGTTCGAGCAGTTGAAGCAGGTTCTCCCCGGTGTTGCCCTTGAGGCGCGTGGCCTCACGGAAGTACCGCATGAACTGCTGTTCATACAGGCCGTAGTACCTCTTGACCTTCTGTTTCTCACGAAGACGAACCCCATATTCGCTCAATCGTGCCCGGCGCCATCCATGCATCCCCGGCGCCAGATTCCGCTGTCGGCGCTCGACCTGGCACTTGGCGGTTTCACACTTGAGGCCTTTCAGGAACAGCTTCATTCCTTCGCGGCGGCACTGTTGACACGATGGACCGAGATAACGTCCCATATCAATCGATCTCCTGTAGAGTCTCCTGGAGCCTTTGCTTATACCCGTCTACGCTTCGGCGGTCGGCACCCGTTGTGCGGCAGCGGCGTGACGTCCTCGATCGAGGCGATCCGAAGCCCGGCGCCCTGGAGGGCGGAAATCGCCGACTCGCGACCCGAGCCGGGTCCTTTGACCTTGATCTCGACCTCTCGAACACCGTTTCGCATGGCCGTGCTGGCGCAGCGCTGCGCCGCCTGCTGTGCGGCGAAGGGCGTGCTCTTTCGCGAGCCCTTGAACCCCACGCACCCGGCCGAACCGGTGCAGATCGTGTCCCCATCCATATCCGTGACGGTGATCAGCGTGTTGTTGAACGTCGCCTTGATATGGATGATCGCTCGAACCACGTTCTTCCGAACTTTTCGTTTTCCGCTCTTTGCCATCTGGTTCTCTTACCGAATAGTGCTGCCTCGTTTTCCCGGTCTGTGCGGCTTCCGCTCGCCGAACGGCGTTCGCCGACGCCGATCAGCGTTTCTCTTTGACGCCCTTCTTTCCGGCCACGGTCTTGCGCGGGCCCTTGCGCGTCCGGGCGTTGCTCTGCGTACACTGGCCCCGCACCGGAAGGCCCCGGCGATGCCGAATGCCTCGATAGCAGGCGATGTCGCGGAGGCGGGCGATGTTCTGCGCCACCTGGCGGCGAAGCTGACCGCCGACCACATAGTTGCGGTCGATGATCTGCGTGATCCGACTCAGCTCATCTTCGCTGAGCTTGTTGGCCTTGGTCATCCGCTCGATGCGGGCTTCCTTCAGAATCATCTCCGACGTATGCCGACCGATCCCCGGGATGTACGTCAGCGAAATCCAGATCGATTTGTTGTCCGGAATATCGATACCCACTATACGCGGCATATTGGCTCCCTTTTAGCACCCATCTGCAATCGACGCGGGTTCTCCCGCCGTCCGTTTCTCCTACAGCCCCTTACCCTTGACGCTGTTTGTGTCTGGGGTTCGAGCAGATGACCCGAACGACCCCGCGACGACGGACGATCTTGCAATTCTCACAGATTCGTTTGATTGAGCTTCTGACCTTCATCTTCTCTTCCACGCTTTCCGACGACTCTCGTGCGTTGCGGCCCATGTCCGGGCACGAACACCTCAATGCCGCAGTACGATCCGTCCTCGATTGAGGTCGTACGGCGACATCTCTACCGTCACCACGTCCCCGGGAAGGATCCGAATGAAATTCATCCGCATCTTCCCCGAGACGTGGGCCAGGACCTTGTGCCCACCTTCCAACTCGACCCGAAACATCGCGTTAGGCAAAGCTTCGATCACTTTCGCTTGCAGCCGTATCGCGTCTTTCTTGGCCATCTGCATCTCTGACCTCGTGGGCTGACCCATTGCGGCCATCGCCGCGACCGGCATTCCATCGCCGCGCCGCCGGGCGAACCGCAGGTCACCCCTGTTCTTTCCTCGTCAGGACTTCACAGCCGCCCCTGACGATCGCAATCGTATGCTCAAAATGCGCCGAACACTTGCCGTCTTTCGTCACCACCGTCCACCCGTTCGCCAACGTGCGGACGTGATAGCTGCCCGCATTGACCATCGGCTCAACCGCCAGGACCATTCCCTCGGTCAGATAGATGTCGTCGGCAAGCAACTCCTCGCTGACGAAGTTCGGAACCTTGGGGTCCTCGTGCATCTTCGTTCCGATGCCGTGTCCCACAAAATCCCGGACCACCGAAAACCCGGCGGCCTCGACATATCGCTGCATCTTCCCGGCGATCTGGCTCCATCGGACCCCGGGTCGGGCTTCGGCAATCGCGACATCCAGCATCCCTTTCGTCGCATCCATCAGCCTTTGCCTGTCCGGCGAGACGCGGCCGATCGCCACGGTAGTGGCGGAATCCCCGCAGTAGCCGCCGAGTCGGACTCCAAAGTCCACACTCAGGATATCCCCCGCCTGGAGCACGGTCGTCTCCGAAGGGATCCCGTGGACCACCTCGTCGTTGACCGACGCACAAATCGCCCCAGGAAAGGGTTTCCGCGCCTGCGGGCTGCGCACGCCCTTGAACAGCGCGTCCGCTCCCGCCCGGGCGGTCATCTCCAGTGCCACGTGGTCCAACTGCGCCGTCGTGACACCCGGCTCTGCGATCTCCTGTAGTTTTGAAAGAACGTCGGCGACAACCGCACCCGCCCGACGCATCAACTCGATTTCTCTACGGCTCCGAAGCGTTACAGCCATCGATCCAACTTCACTTCTCGTCTATGGGCCAATGCCCCGGCGGGCCCAACCGCCCCGCCTACTTCAGAGCATCCAACTCTTCAAACAACGTAGCCGCCACGGCGTCGGCCTCTCCGTCGGCCGGCACGTCGCGCACGTCTCTTCTGGCCTTGTAGTACTCCACGACCGGCTCGGTCTGCTCGTAATAGGTCGCCAGCCGATTCTTCACCACCTCAGCGGTATCGTCCGGCCGCTGAACCAGCGCCGCCCCATCGTGGTCGCAGACCCCATCGCGCTTCGGCGGCATGTTCTTGACATGGTACACCGCGCCACACTTCGGGCAGCTCCGCCGACCGGTAATCCGCTCGACCACGACGTTGTCATTGACCTGAAGGTTGATCACGACGTCAATGCCGTTGTTGCCCTTCGCCAAGGCGCGATCCAGGGCTTCGGCCTGCCTGACCGTACGCGGGAAACCATCCAGAACGTAGCCGCCAGCGCGGGCTGCCTGGATCGCTTTGCTCATCATCTCGACGATCAGATCGTCGGGAACCAGCGTCCCGGCGTCCATGTAGCTCTGTGCCTTCTTGCCCAAGGCTGTGCCTTCGGCACGCTCTCGTCGCAGGATATCCCCACTGGACAGATGAAGCAGCCCATACCGGGCAACGATCCGCTTGCAGTGAGTTCCTTTTCCGGCGCCAGGTGCTCCCAACAGCACAACTCTCATGCGTAAGCTCCCTTGATCCTGCCCGAAGAACTGAATCCCTCATAACTCCGCATGAGCAGGTTGGCTTCGATCTTCTGGACCAGGTCCAGCGAGACGCTGACGACGATCAGCAGGCCCGTTCCGCCGATGAACGTCGTGATCGTCCAGTCAATTCCCAGGAAATAGGTCAACACCGTCGGAACCACGGCAATCGCGGCCAGGAACGCGGCCCCGAAATAGGTGATTCGCGTCATGACGGTTTCGAGGTATTCGGCCGTGCGTCGTCCCGGTCGAAGCCCGGGGATGAAACTGCCGGAATCGCGAAGGTTCTTCGCCATCTCTCTCGGCTGGAACTGCACGGTTACCCAGAAATACGCGAACAGGAAGATCAGCAGCATGTACAGGACGTTGTACGTGTACGCGCTGCCGCTCAACGCCCCCAGCACCGTTTGCAGCGCCATGGACCCCGGAAAGAGGTTCGCCAGTTGCTGGACGATGATCGGCGGGAACATCATGAAGCTGGACGCAAAGATGATCGGCATCACGCCGCCGTGATTGACCCGCAACGGCAGATAGTGCCGCTGGCCGCCATACATGCGCCGGCCGCGCATCTGCTTGGCCTGCTGGATTGGAATCCGCCTCTGGCCCTGCGTAATCAGGATCGCCCCGGCGACGACAAACACGAACGCCGCCAAGAGGAACAGAATCTTGCCCGGCCCGATCGATCCGGTCGGCGCCCCAACCGTGAAGTCGACCTGTTTGGCCAGCCTCAGAATCGCCCAAGGCATCTGAGCGATGATGCCCGCCATGATGATCAAGCTGATCCCGTTGCCGATCCCGTACTCGTCGATCTGCTCACCCAGCCACATCAAGAACACGGTCCCCGCGGTCATCCCGACGATGCCCATGATGTAGGCCTGGACCTCCATGCCGGGATAGGTATACAGACCCAGCATCTTCATGTACATCACCGCCTGGATGACGCAGATCAGCACCGTCAGATACCGTGTGTACTCCTGAATCTTCTTATAGCCGGTCTGGCCCTCCTGGCGCAGTTTCTTCAGTGCGGGAATCACTTCGCCCAACAACATCAGGATAATGGACGCCGTGATGTACGGCATGATCCCCAGCCCAAAAAGGCTGCTGCGGCTGAGCGTGCCGCCGGTGAAGATCTCCAGGTACTCCGCCGCTCGACCGAGCGGGCTGTCGGTGTCCCTGCCCGCATCCAGGGCCGAGGCGATCCGGCCCTGGTCGAAACCAGGGTTGGGGATATGGAAGCCCACGCGATAGATAATCAGCAGCGCAACCGTGAACAGGATCTTGTTCCTCAAGTCCCGTATCCGAAAGATGTTGACAATCGTTCCGATCACTTACCTGTTCTCCGCGTTCTGCTTCGGACCCCTTCGCCCGCAAGACGCCAAGCCATCGTTACGCCGGCTTACGTCGGGCACTCTTCGTTTCCTTGCCGCCCACTTTCGTCGCGGTGCCGCCGCACCCGACGATCTTCTGCTCGGCCGCCTTGCTGAACCCGTGTGCGGCCACCTGCAACCGTTTGGTCAGTTCGCCGTCTCCCAGGATCTTGACGCGGCTCTGGAGGCCGTCGACCAAGCCCGCTCGGAGGAGCTGCTCGACCCCGATCTCGGCGCCGTCGTCAAAACCTTCCAGTTGGGAGACGTTTACGATCTCAAAGCGCCGGGCAAACTGCTTGTTGTTGAACCCGCGTTTCGGCACCCGTCGAAACAAAGGCATCTGCCCGCCCTCGAAGAGCGACAGCATGGTCGCCCCGGCGCGGCTGCGGCTGCCCTTGTGTCCGCGTCCGGCGGTCTTGCCGACACCCGATCCGCGGCCCCGTCCAACCCGCTTGCGTGCTTTGCGTTTGCCTACGACAGAAGTTATCTCATGACTCAACATTTAGATCACCCAATTGGTCATCGTGGCCGCTACGAAATGGCGACACCCCGTAACGCTTCAATCGTTTCTTTCTTGCGCAGCCTCAGCAGCCCGTCGAGGGTGGCCTTCACCACATTCTTGGCGGCCGTGCTTCCGTAAACCTTTGTCAGCACATCGGTAACACCCGCATATTCGAGCACCGCCCGCGCGCTCGAGCCGGCGATCACGCCCGTGCCCGGACTGGCCGGAACCAGGACGATCTTCGTCGCCCCGAACCGGCCCGTAATCTGGTGCGGGATCGTTCGGCCCACCAAAGGCACACCGTGCATCGACTTCTTCGCGTCCTTCATGCCCTTCTCGACCGCCAGCGGCACTTCGTTGGCTTTGCCGTAGCCGATGCCGACGTTCCCCTTGCGGTCGCCGACCACCACCAAGGCCGCAAAACTGAATCGCCGCCCGCCCTTTACCACCTTTGCACACCGATAGATCTTGACCACCGTATCTTCCAGCGGCTTCTCTTCGTGCTCGGCTTTTCTCACTGGTTCAGTTGCCAATGTCGTCTCCCAGGTTCCCAGCGCCCTTGTCAAAAGGCCAGGCCGGCCTTTCTTGCCGCATCGGCCAAGGACTTCACGCGCCCATGATACTTGTAACGGTTGCGATCGAAACACACGCACTTGATGCCCATGTCGAGGGCCTTCTTCGCCAGCGCTTCGCCGACGGTCTCGGCCGCTTTGCGGTTGCCTCCCGCGGTCACCTGATCACGCAGGACTTTCGACTGCGTGCTCGTCGCCACCAGCGTTACGCCCGCGAGATCGTCGATGATCTGAGCGTAGATATGGCGGTTCGACCGAAACACCGACAACCGTGGCCGCTCCGGCGTTCCGTGCACCTTTTTTCTCACCAGACGCTTGCGCCGCAGCGCCGCCTTTTTGTGTTGTTCACTCTTCATAAAGCCGACTTCTCACTTATGCCCCGCCTGAGGCGAACGCTTTCCCCATCTTCCGCTGGATATGCTCATCCGCGTAACGGATGCCCTTGCCCTTGTAGGGTTCCGGCGGCCTGACCCGGCGGATGTTGGCCGCAAACTGACCCAGAACGCACTTGTCCATGCTGCTGAGCGAGAACTTGGCCGGAACGTCGTTGCCGCGCGTCGCCGGCACATCGATCTTCACCTTGACGCCCTTGGGTATCGGCAGTTCCACCGAATGACAGTACCCGACCTGGAACACCAGCTTGCCCCCCTGGTCCTTGACACTGTAGCCGGTCCCGTAGATCTCCATCTTCTGCTCGAACCCCTTGCTCACGCCGGTCACCATGTTCGCCAGCAGCGCCCGCATCGTGCCATGCAACTGCTTGCTCATGCGGTCGTCCGGCTGAGGGTTCACCACTTCGATCTGGTTGCCCGAGCCGTCGACCGTCACCTTGATGCACGGATGGCAATCCATGTCCAGGCTGCCCAGCGGTCCCGAGACCTTCACCTGTTGGCCCTTCAGCTCGACCTTCACGCCCTTCGGGAGCTCAATCGGTTTTTTTCCAATCCGACTCATCTTAGCTTACCGTACAGAGGATCTCGCCACCGACCTTGTTCTCGCGGCAGCCTCGATCGCTGATTACCCCTTTGCTTGTGGAAACGACAACAATGCCCATGCCCCCGAGGACCCTCGGCAGATCGTCGACGCCGGTGTACACGCGGCACCCCGGCTTGCTCGTCCGGGTGATCTCGGTGATCGCCGGACAGCCCTCCTGATCGTACTTCAGGGCAATCCGCAGGCTGCCCTGCTTGCCGTCATCGATCCGATCGAAGCCCTCGATGTAGCCCTCCCGCTGGAGGACCACCGCGATGCCTTCGCAGATCTTCGACGCCCTTACGTTCACATGCGTCCTGCGCACGCGAACCGCGTTGCGAATCCGCGTCAACATGTCAGCTATTGGGTCGCTCAAACTCATAATCCGTATCCCGCATGTTCCGGCTCGTTCGGCGCCGGCCAAACCCTACCAACTGGCTTTCTTGACTCCCGGTATCTTGCCTTCGTTCGCCAACCGCCGGAAACAGATCCGGCAGATCTTGAACTTTCGGTACACCGCCTTCGACCTGCCACACAGCTCGCAGCGGGTATACTGTCTGACCCGGAACTTCTGCTTCTTCTTGACCTTGAGTTCTAATGCTTTCGTTGACATTCAACGCGCTCCACAGTCTTCGTTATGCGGGCCGGTCATTTCGCCGGCGTGGCCTCCGCCTGCCCTCGGAACGGCATGCCGAACAGAGACAGCAACCGACGCGCCTCTTCGTCCGTCTTGGCCGTCGTCACAAAGCAGACGTTCATCCCCTGCTGCGCCTCCACCTTCGCCGGATTGATCTCCGGGAATACGCTCTGTTCGCCCAGACCCATCGAGTAGTTGCCCCGGCCGTCAAACCCGTTCGGATTCAGACCCCGAAAGTCTCGCACCCGCGGAATCGCCAGGTTGATCAGGCGATCCATGAATTCGTACATCCGGGCGCCGCGCAGCGTGACCTTCACACCGGTCTCCTGCCCTTCGCGGACCTTGAAGTTCGACACGCTCTTCTTGGCCTTGCATACCGCCGGCGTCTGTCCCGTGATCATCGCCAGGTCCTTTTTGCCCATCTCCAGGAACTTCTTGTCCTGGCAGGCCTTGCCGATGCCCATCGAGACCACCACCTTGACCACCTTCGGTACGGCCATCACGTTCGTGTAACTGAACTGTTTCGTCAGCTCCGGAACGATCTTCGCCTTGTACAAATCTCGTAAACGTGCCATTCTTCTCTGCCTGTCGTCCCCGCACGCCAGCGGCGTGACCTGGGGCCACCTAAGTTCCTATTTCGCCTTCCTGACCGTGCCGATCTCCGTCCCATCGCTGGCCAGGCGCTTCTTGGCGCCGCCCTGGCTCTGCTGGTAGCGGACCCGGCTGCCCTTGCCCGACTTCGGGTTCACCGGCAGGACGTTGCTGATGTGAATCGGCTGCTCGACGCTGATGCGTCCCCCCTGCGGATTCCGCCGGGACGGACGCACGTGCCGTTTCGCCACGTTCTGCCCCTGAACCACCACCACCTGTTTGTCCAGGTACACGTGCAGCACGCGTCCGGTGGCGCCTTTGTGGTCCCCGGCGATGATCTGCACCGTGTCGCCTCTCTTTACATGTACGGCCATATCTGTTCCTGCCTCGTCTTCCGTCGCCCGGAGCGTTCCCGTAAGGACTTACACCACCTCACTGGCCAGGGAGATGATCTTCATGTAATTCTTCTCGCGAAGCTCCCGCGCGACCGCCCCGAAGATTCTCGTTCCAATGGGGTTGCCGTCGTTGTCGATCATCACCGCCGCGTTGCTGTCGAACCGAACGTAACTCCCGTCCGGCCGTCTCACCGGGCTCTTCGTCCGAATGATCACGCACTTGTGAACCTTCTTGTCATCCAACTGGCACGTGGGAAGCGACTTCTTGATGGCCACGCAGACCACATCACCGATCCGCGCCACCGGCCGCGTGTACTTGCCTTTCGCGCCCTCCTTGCGGAGCACCTTGATACACAGCGCCGTCTTCACACCGGAGTTGTCGGCCACGTCCAACATGGTTTCTTGCTGAATCATCGTCTTGCCGTCTCGAATTCGGTCCTATACCGCGATTGCCTTCTGCACCACGCGCACCACGCGCCAGCTCTTGGTCTTGCTCAGCGGCCGGCACTCGGCGATCTCCACCAGGTCGCCCACCCCGCAAGCGTTCTGCTCGTCGTGGACCGCCAGCTTCGTCCGCCGCCGAACGTACTTGCCGTACTTCGGGTGCTTGACCTTGTACTCGATCGTCACCCGAATGCTCTTGCTGCCGCTCCTGCTGCTGACCACGCCCGTCCGCGTTCTTGCTTCTTTCTGCATTTCCATAGAGACCATTTCCAACCCGCCCCTGCGATCGTGACCGTTACTTGCGGCGCTCGCGCAACAGCGTCTTGATGCGTGCCACGTCACGGCGCGTATTGATGATTGCCTTCGAGTCTTCCAGCTTCTCCGTGACCGATTGCGATCGCAGATCGAAGAGGCGCCTCTCGAGGTCCTCCATCGTGCTCTGAAGCTCGTCCTGCGTCATCTCTCTCAACTGCTTGGCCTTCACGTCGTATCCTCTCTCAGACCGCATGCCTGCGGCGAACAAAGCGACAACGGATGGGCATCTTGTGAGCCACGCGGGCCAGCGCCTCTCGGGCGACCTCTTCCGTAACTCCGCCGACTTCGAAGCACACCTGGCCCGGCCGAACTCTGGCCACCCAGAACTCCGGCTCCCCTTTGCCCTTGCCCATTCGGGTTTCCAGCGGCTTGGAGCTGACCGGTTTGCTCGGGAACACCCGGATATACACCTTGCCTTCGCGGTGCAGAAAGTGCGTAGCCGCCACACGGCCGGCTTCGATGTTCTTGGCCGTGATCCAGCTCATCTCCAGCACCTGAAGCCCGTATTCGCCGAATGCAACGTAGTTGCTCCGCGTGGCGTTGCCCTTCATCCGCCCGCGCTGGCTCTTACGGTACTTCACTCGTTTCGGCATCATCGCCATGTGTTACGACCTTTCCCTACTCATTCCCACCGACGCTCCAACCGGCCTCGTCGTCTATTCCCCTGCGACGGGCGCCGCCTCACCAGCGTTCCCGGCGTCACCGCCGTCCATCGGCTCCGGTCGCGTCCCTTCGGGTCGCCGCGAATCCCCCATCGACCGCGGCGGCCGGCGTCGCGGCCGACGACGCACCGGCTCGGCCTGTTCGCCGAATTTGCCCTTGTAGATCCACACCTTGATGCCGATCGCACCGTACGTCGTCCGCGCCGTTCCCAGCGCGTAGTCCACGTCGGCATCCAGCGTGTGCAGCGGAATGCTGCCCATCTTCTGGGTTTCCGTCCGCGCCATCTCGGAGCCCGCCAGACGTCCGGAGCACATGATCTTCACGCCCCGCGCCCCGGCGTTCATCGCGCCCTCGCAGTACTGCTTCATCGTACGCCGAAACGACGCCCGCTTGCCCAACTGCTCGGCAATCCCCTGCGCCACCAGCGTCGCGTTCAGATCCGGGTCCTTGATCTCCACCACGTTGACCGTCACCTTGCGCTGGATCAGGCTCTCGATCTCCTCGCGGAGCTTGTCCACCTCACCCCCGCGCGGCCCGATCACCACGCCCGGACGCCCGCTGTGCAGGGTCACATTCACCTCATTGCGGGTCCGAACGATCTCCACCCGCGCCACCGCCCCCTTCGGCATCCGCTGATTGAAGCGCTGGTCCACAAAATCGCGAATCTTCTGATCCTCGACGAGATAATCCCCATAATTGGCCTTCGGGGCAAACCACGTGCTCTGCCATCCGAGGGTGACTCCCGTCCTGAAACCGATTGGCGATGTCTTCTGGCCCATAGTCAGCTATCTCGATACTCTTTGCACCTTGTCTTGCTTACGCCTGCGTCACCGTCACGTGAATATGACAGGCCTTCTTGTGAATCGGATGCGCCCGCCCGCGATCCTTCGGGATCCACCGCTTGGTCCCGAGCCGGATGCCCGCGTCGTCGACGCGCGCCTCGCTGACGTACAACTGATCCACGTCGGCCTGCTGCTCGTCCGCGTCGGCCACCGCCGCCTTCAGCACCTTGTCGACCATCGCCGCGCCACGCTTGCGCGTGAACTTCAGGATGTCCATCGCGTCCTGGACGCTGCGCCCGACGATCAACTCGGTGACCAGTCGCACCTTGCGCGCCGACATCGGGGCGTATTGATACGACGAACGCCAGGCCGCAATATCTCCCACCTCAACGTTCAGCGCCTCGGCCAGCCGTCGGATGTCTTCCGTCTGCGGCGCCGGCTTGAACAGACCCTTCTGCCAGTTCCGCACCGCGGCCGCCGCCTTCTTGTCGTCGAACCCGCCGCGGGCAAGGCTCGCACCCAGATCGTCGGCCGTCGCTCGCTTTCGCTGACACACGTCTTTGAGTTTCGTTGCGCTAATCATACCTTCGGTCCTGTACCCGGTGGGTCACCGTGCACTCCACACGCACGTCCTATTTGATCTTCTTGCTCGAATGTCCCTTGAACGTCCGCGTGGGCGAAAACTCCCCGAGCTTATGCCCGACCATGTCTTCCGTCACGAACACTTTGTGAAACATCTTGCCGTTGTGAACCATGAAGGTGAAGCCGACGAACTCCGGCACGATCGTACAACGTCGCGCCCAGGTCTTGATCGGATTGCGGCTTCCGTCACTGGTCTGCTTGCTCACCTTGGCCAGCACCTTCTCGTCGACAAACGGTCCTTTTTTGAGCGATCTACCCATCTTGGCTCTCTTCACTGTCCCGGGCACCGTCGCGGCCTACGCCGAACGACCGCCCAAGTGTCATCCCATCATCACAGCACCAACTGCCCCTGACGTTTGTTCTTGCGGCGCCGGATAATCCGGTTGTTGCTGATCTTCCGCGGATTCCGCGTCTTGCCGCCCTTTGCCAGCTTGCCCCTCGGCGAGCACGGGTGTCGCCCGCCGTTGGAGCGGCCTTCCCCGCCGCCCATCGGGTGCGCCACGGGGTTCATCGCCTTGCCCCTGACGTGCGGCCGGCGTCCCATGTGCCGCTTGCGCCCGGCCTTGCCGATGCGAATGTTCTGCCGCTCGGGATTGCTCAGCCGGCCGATCGTCGCACGGCACTCCTTGCGCACCATACGCATTTCCCCGCTCGGCAGAACCAGCGTGACCCAATCCCCTTCCTTGGCGACGATGCGCGCCGCGTTGCCTGCGCCGCGCACCAGCTTGCCGCCCTGTCCGGCGGTCATCTCCACATTGTGGACTTCGAGGCTGGCCGGAATCGCGCCCAGAGGCATCGCGTTGCCCACCTTCGGCTCGCACGCCGGGCCGCTCTCCACCACGTCGCCCACCTTGATGCCCAGCGGGCACAGAATATACCGCTTCTCACCGTCCTGGTATTCCAACAGCGAGATGAAGCAGCCGCGATTCGGATCATACTCCACCGTCGCGACCTTCGCCGCCATCCCGTCCTTGTTGCGCTTGAAGTCAATCACACGATAGATGCGCCGCGCCCCGCCGCCACGGAACCGCACCGTGACGATGCCGCGATGGTTTCGGCCGCCGTGCTTCTTGATCCGCTTGCACAGCGTCTTCTCCGGCCGATTCGTCGTCAGCTCCGAGTAATCGTTCACGGAACTGTTCCGACGCCCCGCACTGGTTGGTCTATAAGTTCGAATGCCCATATCGCTATCTCTCTATCGTACCGTCTCAGAACAGATCGATGTGGTAGTCCGGCTGCAGGTACACGATCGCCTTCTTCCAACTGGAAGTCACGCCGACCGTCCGACCGCGACGCCTCTGCTTGCCCTTGCGGTTGGCCGTCCTGACCTTGTCCACTTTCACGCCGTAAATCTTCTCCACGGCGTTCTTCACCTGCGTCTTGTTCGCCTTGCGATTGACCTCGAAGGCATACGCGCCCTTCGCGTTGGCGAAGTGAATCCCCTGTTCGGTGACCAAGGGTCGAACTATTACGTTGAAGTTATCCATTCCAGGACCGCATTCTCTCACGTGCCGTCGCGCCTCGCGCAACGCAGGCTCTACCCGTTCACCCGTCAGCTCTCGCTGTCGGCGTCTCTATTCAGGAACGCCACCAGAGCGTCCTTCGTGAACAACATCCTCTGGTGCGTGCAAATATCCCCCGCATTCAAATCCGCCACCGGCAGCACCGCCACTTTCTGGACGTTCCGGGCCGATTTGTAGAGGTTCTGATCGTATTCCTTCACCGCCACCAGGCAACTGCGGTCGATCTTCAGGTTCTTCAGGATGCCCGCAAATTCCTTCGTGCGGGGCTCTTCGAACCCCAGTCCGTCCACAACCACCACCTGGTTCTTGCGGAGCTTGGCCAGCACCGCCGAATCCCTCGCCAGGCGCCGCTGCGTGCGCGGCATGGTCTGACGGAAATCCCTGGGGACCTTCGCAAAAATCATGCCGCCGCCGACCCGTTTGCCCGTTCGCCGGTTGCCCACGCGGGCGTTGCCCGTTCCCTTCTGCCGGAAGAGCTTCTTGTCCGAACCGGCCACTTCGCTGCGGCCCTTCGTCTTGACGGTTCCCTGTCGTCGATTTGCCTGGTACATCACGATCGCCTGCTTGAGCAGGGCATACCGCACCGCGCCACCCAGCACCGTCTCATCGACGCGGAGCTTGTCGACCTCCTGGCCGCTACGGTTATAGACTGTCAATTCCATCATCGCTGGCACACTCATTCACTCACTGAGGTCTCTTTGCCGTTCGCACGATGCAGTACCCACCGGCCGGCCCCGGCACGGCTCCTTTGACCACGAGCAGGTTCTTCTCCTCGTCGATCGAGACCAGACTGTGGTTCTTGGTCGTTACGCGGTCGGTTCCCATGTGGCCGCCCATGCGCTTTCCCTTCTTGATGCCGCCGCTCCAGCCTCGGTTCGTCCCGTAGCCCGACTGCGAGCCAGGCGCCCGGTGCCTCCGCTCGGTGCCGTGCGAAGCAGAAAACCCGCCGAATCCGTGACGCTTCATCACGCCGGCCGTTCCCTTGCCCTTGCTGGTTCCGGTCACATCGACATACTTGGTATCCGCGAACACGGCAACCGTCAGCGAATCGCCCGGCTGGTATTCCTTTTCGGGCTTGTCCGAAAAGCGGTACTCCCTGACGAACTTCTTCGGCGCGGTCCCGGCTTTCTTGGCATGGCCCACCTGCGGCCGTTTCCGCCGCGACGGCTTCACATCCTCGAAACCCACCTGGATGGCATCGTACCCATCCGTCTCGGTGGTCTTGACCTGGGTGATCGTGCACGGTCCGGCTTCGATCACCGTCACCGGGATAAGCTCCCCCGATTCGTCGTATACACGGGTCATCCCCACCTTCTTCCCAAGCAGCATGGCCATACTCAAAGGTCCTTGGTCTTACGCCTTGATCTTCACGAAAACGCCCGCGGGAACCACCAGACGGTTCAGCACCTCGGCCGTCCTCGCGTTCGCCTCGTGGATGTCAATGAGCCGTTTGTGCGTCCGGAGCTCGAACTGCTCACGCGACTTCTTGTCGATGTGGGGGCTGCGCAGCACGGTGTACCGCTCGATGCGCGTCGGAAGCGGGACCGGACCGCTGACCCGCGCATTCGTCCGACGAGCATGCTCTACGATCTCCCGAGCGGAGGCATCCAGCGCCCGATGATCGTACGCCTCCATCCGAATTCGAATTCTCTCTGTTTCGGCAGCCATACTACTCCTCTGGACCACCCGATCGTCGCATTTTGCCGCCAAACCACTCGTTTTGACGGGCTGCGGCGACCGCCAACGACACCGGCGTCATTACCCACACTTACAGTACCATCCGTCGGTGCAGACACTACGTCTACCCCGATGAACGCTTTTTCGCTTGGTCACAGACAGGAAAGGCTTCGGTCCACGGTTTCGCCCTCGCTATCGAGGTGCGACCGACGACCGAACTCGGCCTTCCTTAAAGGGTTGAGGCTTGGGCCCGCAGAAGGCCACTGCAAAGCCGTTGTCAGCTTCGCCAAACCCCAAGTCACAAAGAAAACCAACTGAGCCATCCTTGATGGCAATCACAGATATGCCACAGCGTAACTATGTATCGCACGGTCATCCTGACCATGCTCGCTACAGCTGAAAAACCAAAAATTTATCACGAAGTCTGCATGGCGTCAACAGCCGGCCACACAAATCCGCACAAAAAAGTGAAATTTTCTGATGCGGTTCAGAAAAGGATCGCTTTAGCGACCTGATCGGGGACTCTCTCGTAGCTCAGAGGCTCCATCGTGAAGTTCCCGCGGCCGGCCGTGAGACTTCGAATGTCGCTGGAATAACCGAACAGCTCCACCAGCGGCACGTTCGCGTCGACCACACGCATGTTGCCGTGGACCCGGCAGTCGGTTATCAGCCCTCTCTTGGCCAGCAGATCCGCCTGCACAGCCCCAAACGCGGCTTCGGGGACGACCGCCTGAACGCGCATCACCGGCTCCAGCAGGACCGGCCCAGCCTCCTTCATGGCCTTTTCGAGGGCCATCCCGGCGGCCTGTTCAAAGGCCAGCTCCGACGAGTCCACCGAGTGGAACGAGCCCCCGGTGAGCGTCACCCTCAGGCCCACGACCGGGTAACCGGCCAGGACCCCGTTGCCGGACGCCTCGCGCACACCCTGTTCCACGGACGGGACAAACTCCCTCGGAACCTGGTCCGGCGTGACGTTGGCGGTGAACCGCAGGTCGGGCGAGTAGTGCCCGTCCTCGGAAAGCAGGGGTTCGACGGCCAGAACCACGTGCCCGTACTGGCCGTGCCCGCCGCTCTGGTGGACAAACTTGGCCTCCGCCTCGGCCCGCTGGGTGATGGCCTCTTTGTACGCCACCCGGGGCTTGCCTACTCTGACATCCACCTTCCGTTCCCGCGTAAGCTTGTGCTGGAGGACTTCGAGGTGCAGTTCTCCCATGCCGCAGATAACCGTCTGGCCGGTGTCCGGATCGATCTTGTACTCGAACGTCGGGTCCTCGCGCCGGATCGCTTCCAGGGCGGTCGCCAATTTCGCCCTTTCGGCGGCCGTTCTCGGTTCGATCGACATGGTGATGACCGTCTGAGGAAACGTAATACTTGGCAATACCACCGGTTTCTTCGTATCGCAGATCGTATCGCCGGTCAGGGTCTGCCTGAGCCCGATGACCGCCACGATATCCCCGGCCGACGCCTCATCCAGGATCCTGCGCTCGTTGGCGTGCATCTCGAAGACGCGGGTGATGTTCTCCTTCGCGCCACGGTTGGCGTTCAAAACACGGGTGCCCGACTTCAAGGTCCCCTGGTAGATTCGCAGAAAGCTCAGATCGCCGTGCGAATCGCTGGTAATCTTGAACGCCAAGGCTACCAGCGACCCCTTCGGATCGCACTTGATCGCGACTTCCTTCGACTCGTCGTCCCCTTTGTGTCCTATAATAGCCGGCTTGTCGAGCGGCGAAGGCAGGTACGCCACAACGCCGTCGAGCAACCGCTGGACCCCGATGTACTTCAAGGCGGACCCGACGAAAACCGGGTTCACCTTGTTGGCCAGCGTTCCCTTGCGAACCGCTCTTCTGATCATCTCGGCCGTGACGGACCGGTCGTTGACGAACGCGTCCATCAGCGCTTCATCATGTTCGGCCGCCTGCTCGATCAGGCGGGCCCGGTAGTGCTTCGCCTGCTCGGCGTACTCGGCGGGAATCTCCCTCTCGCGGAAGCTCGCCCCCATCTTCTCGGTCTCGTAAAAGACCGCCTGCATCCCAACCAGGTCGATGATCCCGGCGAACAGGTCGCCCGCCCCCATGGGAATCTGCATCACGATCGGGTGGGCCAGCAGCTTGTCGTGAATGCTCCGGACGCTCATCTCGAAGTCGGCGCCGATCTTGTCCATTTTGTTCACGAAGCACAGGCAAGGCAGACCGTACTTCTGCCCTTGACGCCAAACTGTCTCGCTCTGGGCCTGGACCCCCTCGCTCCCGTCGAAAACGGCCACCGCCCCGTCGAGTACGCGAAGCGATCTCTCCACCTCCGCGGTGAAGTCGATGTGGCCCGGCGTGTCGATCAGATTGATCTCAAAATCCTTCCACGGGCACTTCGTGGCCGCCGAGGTGATGGTTATTCCTCGCTGCTGTTCCTCTTCCAGGTAGTCCATGACGGCCGTGCCGTCATGGACCTCGCCCATTTTATAGGTCTTTCCGGCGTAGTAGAGAATCCGCTCGGTCACCGTGGTCTTGCCCGCGTCGATATGGGCCATAATGCCGATATTCCGCGTATTCTCTAACTTGCCCATACCTTCACTAATCGAGGGCCCCATCACATCGGATGGCCCGATCCAAGTAAAAAAAAAGCCACGGCTTTTGGGAAACCCGCCGTGGCATTGTCACCCACAAACGCTACCAGGCAAAGTGAGCGAACGCCTTGTTGGCCTCCGCCATGCGATGCACGTTCTCGCGAGTCGTCATGGCTCCGCCCTGCTTGTTGTAGGCGTCGAGAAGCTCGCTCGCCAGACGCTGGCACATGGGCTTGCCCTTCTTGCCCCGCGCCGACGCCAGAATCCAGCGAAACGCCAGTGACTGCTGCCGTCTCGGGTTCACCTGCATCGGCACCTGATAGCTCGCCCCACCTACGCGCTTGCTGCGAACTTCGAGCAGCGGCTTGACGTTGTTGATCGCCGTTTCGAAGATCTCCACCGGCGGGACATCCTTCAGCTTGCCGCCGACGATGTCCATGGCGTCATAGAAGATCTGCTGCGCGGTGCTCTTCTTGCCGTCCCACATCATGCAGTTGACGAATTTCGAGATCAGCTTGCTGTTGTACCTGGGGTCCGGCTTCAGTTGGACGCTGGAAGAGGTAAACTTCTTGGCCATAACGTTTTCTATCGCCTCACATGCCTGCTAAAGAGTTCTCAGTGCTATTTTGCCTTCTTGGCCCCGTATTTGCTGCGGCCCTGTCGGCGCCCGGAGACCCCCGCACAGTCCAGCACGCCGCGGATGATATGATAGCGGACACCGGGCAAGTCCCGCACGCGGCCGCCGCGAATCATCACCGTGCTGTGTTCCTGAAGGTTGTGGTCGATGCCGGGGATATAGGCCGTCACTTCCTTGCCGTTGGTCAGACGCACGCGCGCCACTTTCCGCAAGGCCGAGTTCGGCTTCTTCGGCGTCTGCGTTCGCACGATCAGACACACACCACGCTTCTGCGGCGAACCGCTGATATCGGAGACGCGCTTCTGCCCTTTGGATTTCGCTCTTGGCTTTCTGACTAACTGATTAATCGTCGGCATAACCCCAATCTCGATTCAAAACCATTCTTGCCTAATCAATGCCAAGGATTTCCTTGACCCTCGATTCGGCCTTGGCCTCTGCTTCCTTCTCTTCCCGGACGCCTGCCAGTTCCTTCGGCACCGGAGCCTCGACCAGATGCTTGACTCTCATTTCCAGATGTGGCTTGAAGGCGGTCCCGGCCGGAATCAAATGGCCGAGAATCACATTCTCCTTCAAACCGTGCAATTCGTCAACTTTACCCGCCAGCGCCGCCTCCGTCAACACTTTTGTTGTCTCCTGGAAGCTCGCCGCCGCAATAAAGCTGTCCGACCATAGCGACGCCTTCGTGATGCCCAGGAGCAGGGTCTTGGCGGTGGCCGGCTTGGGCTTGCGTCCCTTGGCCGGGTTTCCACCGAGCACCTCGATCTTCTCGTTGGCCTTGGCCAGGTCTTTCTTCTCCAGGATCTGGCCTTCCTCCAGCTCGGTTACGTCTCCCTTGTCGGACACCCGCAGACTGTTGCTCAGACGCTCGTTCTCCTTGCGGAAGACGAATTTGTCGGTCACTTCACCCGGCAGGAACGTGCTGTCACCCACCGAGTCGATCTCGACCTTTCGCATCATCTGCGAGATGATGATCTCGATGTGCTTGTCGTTGATGTTGACGTTCTGGGAGCGATACACGTTCTGGATCTCGCCGATGAGGTATCTCTGGAGGGCCTCCTCGCCCTTGATCCGCAGGATATCGTGCGGCACCAGCGGGCCGTCCGTCAGCGCGTCGCCGGCTTCCACCAGGTCGCCGGTGTGCACGTTCAGATGGCGGTCGCGCGGGACGTGGTGCTCCTTTTCCATGTGTTCGCTGCGAACGGTGATGGTCATCTTGCCCTTGCGCTTGTCGCTGCGCAGCTCGACGCGTCCGCTGATCTCGGCCATGGCGGCGGGGTCCTTGGGCTTGCGTGCCTCGAAGACCTCGGTCACGCGCGGCAGACCGCCGGTGATGTCCTGCGTACCGCCGGTGGCTCGCGGCTGGTGCGCCAGCAACTGTCCGGCCTGCACCTCCTGGCCTTCGGTCACCTCGATGCGCGCCCCGGCCGGCAGGTAGTGGACGTCCAGGATCTTGCCCTTGGAATCCTCGATGATGATCTGTGGATGCTTGTCGCCCTTGTGCTCGATGACCACCGGGCGCTCCAGCACCTTCACGTCGGCATCCTTGCTCTTGAGCTTCGACGTTCGGACGCGCGTCTCTTCGGTCTGGACCGTTTCGCCCTCGATGATATCGACGAACCGGATGATACCGGGCACCTCGGCCAGAATCGGCGTCCGGTGCGGGTCCCACTGGAACAACGTGGTGCCGGCTTTGACCTTCTCGCCGTTCGGGACCAGGATGATGCCACCGTACGGGACCTTGAACTTGTCGAGTTCGCGTTCCTTCTGGTCCAGCAGGGCGATCTCACCGTTGCGCTTGAGGGCCACGATGATCTCCGTGCCGTCGTCGCGCTTGAGCGAGACGGCATTGATGTCGCGGTACTGAACCGTGGCGGTGTGCGTGGCCTTCTGCTCGCGTTCGAGAATGGCACGCGAGGCGACACCGCCGGTGTGGAAGGTTCGCAGGGTCAACTGGGTACCCGGCTCGCCAATGGACTGGGCGGCGATGATCCCGACGGCCGCGCCTTCCTCGACCAGCCGGCCGGTGCTCATATCCCAGCCATAGCACTTCGCACAGACGCCAAACGGGCTGTCGCACGTCAGCGGGCTTCGCACACGAATCGCGTCGAGCCCCAGCGCCTCGATTTTCGCCGCAATCTCCGGCGTGATGACCTCGTTCTCGTGGACGATCATCTCGTCCGTGATCGGGTTGCGGATGTTGTCCCGTGCCGTTCGCCCGATCACCAGTTGCGATAGCGGGATGTCGACCTGATCGCCCCGGCTGACCGTGCTCTTCGTGACCCCCTGCAACGTCTGGCAGTCGCGCT
The DNA here is from genome assembly GCA_012744475.1 of Phycisphaerae bacterium. GTDB lineage: Bacteria > Planctomycetota > Phycisphaerae > Sedimentisphaerales > Anaerobacaceae > Anaerobaca. The sequence continues at coordinate 49,981 of JAAYBV010000061.1, read as the reverse complement.
CGATCACGATCACGTTCTGCGCCACGTCGATCAGCTTGCGGGTCAGATACCCCGAGTTGGCGGTCTTCAAAGCCGTATCGGCCAGACCCTTGCGCGCCCCGTGCGTGGAGCTGAAATACTCCAGCACGGTCAGCCCTTCCCGGAAGTTCGCCTTGATCGGCGTCTCGATGATCTCGCCGCTGGGTTTGGCCATCAACGCTCGCATGCCCGCCAACTGCTGGATCTGGTCGATGCTTCCTCGGGCGCCCGAATCCGACATCAGATAGATCGGGTTCAGATAGGGCGTCCCGTCCTCCTTCTTGTCTTCCCGAAGGCCCCGGATCATTTCGTTGGTGACGGCCACGCGGGCGTTCGTCCAGGCATCGATCACCTGGTTGTAGCGTTCGCGCTCGGTGAGCACGCCGTCGTTGTAGTTCTTCAGAATCTTCGCCACGCGTTTCTCGGTCTCGGCGATGATCTCCGCCTTTTTGGCCGGGATCTTCAGGTCCGTCAAGCCGAAGCTCAGGCCCGCCAGGGTCGCGTAGCGGAAGCCCACGTCCTTGATGCGATCGAGCAGGCCGACCGTCTCGGCGTTGCCCGCAAATTCGAAACAATCACTGATCACCTGACTGAGCTTCTTCTGGGACATCGTCAGGTTGTAGAACGGCATCTCCTTGACCAGGATGTCGTTGAAGAGGCAACGGCCCACCGTCGTCTCGATCACACGGGGCTTGTACCCGCTGCCGTCCGGCAGCGGCTCGGCGAACTGAATCTCGCCCGACTTCTCGCGCACCATCTTGCGATGGATGCGGACGCGAATCTTGTCGTGCAGCCCAATCTTGCCGGTGTCGTAAGCCATCATGGCTTCAAACTCGTCGCGGAACACCGCAAGCGAGCGCGCCACCGCAGCCGCGGGCGCCGCAGCCGCCGGATTCAGGTCCTCCAGCGTCACGGTCAGATAGTAATTGCCCATGACCATGTCCTGGGAGGGCCCGACCATCGGCGAGCCGTTGGCCGGAGAGAAGATGTTCCCCGTGGTCATCATCAGGATATGCACTTCTGCCTGCGCCTCGACGCTCAGGGGCAGGTGGACCGCCATCTGGTCCCCGTCGAAGTCCGCGTTAAAACCTTTGCAGGCCAGCGGATGCAGCATGATCGCATTGCCCTCGACCAGCACCGGCTCGAATGCCTGGATGCCCATCCGGTGCAGCGTGGGTGCACGGTTCAGCAGCACCGGATGCTGATGGATGACCTCCTCGAGGATATCCCAAACCTGCTCGTCGCGGCGCTCGATCATCCTCTTGGCGCTCTTGATCGTGTCGGCGAAGCCGTGCTGTTTGAGCTTGCGGATGATGAACGGCTGGTACAGCTCCAGCGCGATCTTCTTGGGCAGGCCGCACTGATACAGCTTCAGGCTCGGGCCCACCACGATCACCGACCGGGCCGAGTAGTCGACGCGTTTGCCCAGCAGGTTCTCGCGGAAGCGACCCTGCTTGCCCTTGATCATGTCCGTCAGGGACTTCAGCGGCCGGTTGTTGCTGCCCAGCACCGGACGGCGGCACCGCCCGTTGTCCAGAAGGGAATCGACCGCCTGCTGAAGCATGCGCTTCTCGTTGCGGATGATGACCTCCGGGGCATTGAGGTCGATGAGCTTCTTGAGGCGGTTGTTCCGGTTGATGATGCGCCGGTACAGATCGTTCAGATCGCTGGTGGCGAAGTTGTCGCGTTCCAGGAGAACCAGCGGTCGCAGGTCCGGCGGAATCACGGGAACCGCTTCAAGAACCATCCATTCCGGCTTGTTGTTGCTCGTCTTGATCTCGTTGATCGTCTTGAGCCGCTTGGTGAGGTCCTTGATCTTCTGCTTGCTGTTCGTCTTGGAGATCGCCTTGCGCAGATGCGCGCTCACCACATCGAGATCCAGCGTTTCCAGCAGGGCCTTGATCGCTTCGGCTCCCATCGAAGCCTTGAACGAATTGCCGTACTTGCTCAACGCGTCGCGGTATTCCTCTTCGCTGAGCAACTGGGCGGCCTTCAGCGGCGTCGTGCCCGGATCGGTGACCACGTAGTCCTGGAAGTAGACGATCTTCTCCAGGTCCGAGCTCTTCGTGCCCAGGATGGTGCCCAGACGGTTCGGGATCGACTTGAAGAACCAGATGTGCACGACGGGCGCGGCCAGATTGATGTGGCCCATGCGCTTGCGTCGCACGCGGCTGTGGGTCACCTTGACGCCGCACCGGTCGCAGATAATCCCCTTGAACTTCGTACCCTTGTATTTGCCGCACGCACATTCCCAGTCGCGCTCCGGACCGAAGATCCGTTCGCAGAACAGACCGTCTTTCTCCGGGCGATACGTCCGGTAGTTAATCGTCTCAGGCTTGCGGACTTCGCCGAAAGACCAACTGCGAATATCGTTCGGACTGGCCAGCGAGATCTTCACCGAACCGTAATCATTAATCCGATCGTAGATATTCCCTAACATCGAACGCCCCTTACAAAGTCACAAACCCGCCGCACACTTACAGCGCGGTCCGCCCAAGACGTTTCTTCTCGAGTTGGATGTTGAGCCCCAGCCCCCGGATCTCGTTGCACAGCACGTCGAAAGACAACGGGGTACCGGCTTCCAGCGTGTTCTGGCCTTTGACCATGGACTCATAGATTTTCGTTCGCCCTTCCACGTCATCGCTCTTGACGGTGAGCATCTCCTGGAGGGTGTAGGCGGCCCCGTAGCCTTCCAGCGCCCAGACTTCCATCTCTCCGAAGCGCTGTCCGCCGGTCCGTGCCTTGCCGCCGAGCGGCTGCTGCGTGATCAGGCTGTACGGCCCGGTGGCCCGGGCGTGAATCTTGTCGTCGACAAGATGGTGCAATTTCATCATGTAGATGTGGCCGATGGTCGCTCTCTGATCGAACGGCTCGCCCGTCCGTCCGTCGTACAACTGGGTCTTGAGGGTCTTCGGCACGTGGATGAACAGCTCATCGGCCGCAGGCGCTTCACCGTGCTCATCGAGGGCCTTCCGCCGGCTAGCCATCAACTGGTTGGCTTCTTCAGTCAGCCTCTGAATATCCTCTTCCTCGGCGCCGTCGAACACCGGGGTCACGGCGTCGAAGCCCAGAATCTTGGCGACCAGCCCGAGATGCGTTTCGAGAATCTGGCCGACGTTCATACGACTCGGCACGCCCAGCGGGTTGAGCATGATGTCCAGCGGAGTCCCGTCTTCGAGGAACGGCATGTCCTCTTCCTGCATGATCTTCGCGATCACACCCTTGTTTCCATGGCGTCCGGCCATCTTGTCGCCAATCGACAGCGTGCGCTTGATCGCCACGTACACCTTGGCCATCTGGAGCACGCCGCTGGGCAGTTCGTCCCCGTGCTTGAGCCGCTCGATCCGCCGCGCTTTGTCCTCTTCCTCCTCGGTGATCTTGGCCCAGAACTTGCTCACCACTTTCTGGACGTCGTCCCGCAGCGCCGCCGGCCGGACCCACTTGATGTCGAAGTTCTCGATCTGCTCGAAGATCACTTCGTCATCCTCGCTGGCGCCGACCTTCTGTTTCGTCGACGGGTCGATGAGATTGACCTCGAACTGCCGATGAATCGCGTCGATCATCTGCCGGAAGATCCCGCATTCCCTCGCCTTCGTCTCGACCTCCAGACGCTTGATGTCTTCGGCCAGGACCTTCTTCTGGTCGTCCCCGCCGGCGCCGCGCCGCGTGAACAACTCGGTCTTGATGACCACCCCCTCGTAACCGCTGGGCAATTCCAGCGAGTCATTCTTCACATCCTCGCCGGCCCGCCCGAAGATCGCGTGGAGCAGCTTCTCTTCCGGCGTCAGCTCGACCTTGCTCTTGGGAACCACTTTGCCCACCAGGATGTCGCCGGGACAGACGCGCGTGCCTTCCCGCACGATCCCATGCTCGTCGAGATTGCGCAGCGCCTTCTCGCTGACGTTCGGGATGTCCCGCGTGAACTCCTCTTTGCCCAGCCGGGTCTCGCGGACCTCCGTGGTGAATTCATCGATGTGGATGCTGGTGAAGCTGTCGTCCTTGCACAGCTTCTCGCTGACGATGATGGCGTCCTCGAAATTGAACCCGTCGAAAGAGACGAACCCCACGAGCACGTTCTTGCCGAGGGCGAGCACCCCCTGGGCGGTGCCGCCGCCGTCGGCGATCACCTGGCCGGCCTGAACGTGCTGGCCCAATTGAACGATCGGCTTCTGGTTCAGGCAGGTCCGCTCGTTGAGACCCACAAACTTCTCCAGCTCGTACTCGTCCGTCTGGTTGATCACGATGCGCATGGCGTCCACCGCGGTGACGGTTCCGGCGTGCTTGGCTCGCACCACCATGCTCGAGTGCCGGCCGACGACCTCTTCCATACCCGTGCCGACCAGCGGCGATTCGGTTTTCAGCAGCGGAACCGCCTGCCTCTGCATGTTGGAACCCATCAGGGCGCGGTTCGCGTCGTCGTGTTCGAGGAAGGGAATCAGCGAGGCCGAAACGCCCACGATCTGCTTGGGCGAGACATCGACGTAGTCGACCTCTTCCCGCGGGGTCTGGGCGAGTTCGCCGGCTTTGCGGGCGAGCACCATTTCCTCGTCGATCTTGTGCGTCTGGAAGTTGACCGCACTGGGCGGCGCGAAGACCGCCCGCATCTCCTCGTCGGCACGAAGGTATTCCACCTCGCCGGTGAGCTTGCCTGCCTTGACCTTCCGGTAGGGCGACAGCAAAAAGCCGTAGTCGTCGATCGTCGTGAAGATGGCCAGCGAGGAGATCAGACCGATGTTGGTGCCTTCCGGCGTCTCGATCGGGCAGATGCGACCGTAGTGACTGATGTGAACGTCGCGGACCTCAAACCCGGCACGCCGCCGATTCAGACCGCCCGGACCCAGCGCCGACAAACGCCGTTCGTGCGTCAACTGGCTCAGCGCGTTCGTCTGGTCGACCACCTGGCTCAGCTCGCCTCGTCCGAAGAAGAAGTTGATGCTGCTGGCAACGCTCTTGGAGTTGATCAGGTCGGCCACGCGCGGCGCCTCTTCGGCGTCGCGCTTGATGCTCATCCGCTCCTGGGCCGTCCGACGCAGTTTCAGCAGGCCCTTGCGAATCTCGTCGGCCGCCAGCTCGTCGATCGTCCGCAGACGGCGATTGCCCAGATGGTCGATGTCGTCCACCTCGCCTTCGTTGTTTCGAAGGGCAAGCATGTACCGCATCGTGTTGATGAAGTCTTCCGGACGCAGCGTCATCTCGTCCTCGGCGACCGACTGACCGAACTTGCGGTTCAGCCGGAAGCGCCCCACCTTGCCCAGGCGATAGCGATTGGCGTCGAAGAACTTCTCGGCGAAGAACGTCTTGGCCTTTTCCTGGTTCGGCGGGTTGCCGGGACGCAGGCGAACGTAGAACTTCAGCAGGGCCTGCTCATGGCTCTCGCAATCGTCCTCCGCCAGCGTGTTCAGAACGATGGCGTCGCGCACCTGCTCGATGACTTCCACCTTCTTGATGTCGCTCTGCTGGATGATCGAGACCTTGTCGCTGATCTGCGCGGCGGCCTCCACAATGATCTCGCCGGTCTCCGTGTTGACGATCGGGCCGACCGCCCACATCTCCGGTGACAGCTTGTTCACAGAGACCGTCTTCGTCGGGAAGAACAGGCGGACGATGTCCTCCGTCGCCCCCAGGTCGGGGCTGATCGCGCGGAGGAAGACCGTCGCGGGAATCTTGCTGGACTGATCGATCTTGACGACCAGAATGTCTTTCTGGGTCACGCCGATCTCGATCCAGCTTCCGCGCTCGGGGATGATCCGGCCGCCGTGCAGCACCCGGTCGCCTTCCTTGCTCTCGATCAGAAAATCGACGCCGGGGCTGCGGTGCAACTGGTTGACGATGACCCGGACCGCGCCGTTGACGATGAACTCGCCACCGCCGATCATCACGGGCATCTCACCCAGATAGATCGCCTGCTCGGCCATGTCCGCACCGCTCTCCGACCGAAGCCGGCAGTGGATCTTCAGCGGATAGGCGTACGTCAGGCGCAACTGACGACACTCCAGAGGGGTGTAGTGCGGCTTCTCCAGCTCGTAGTACAGGTATTCCAGGGTCATCTTCTTATCGTAACTCTCGATCGGGAAGATTTCCCGGAACAGGGCCTCCAACCCCAGATCCTCTCTCTTCGTAGGTGGCACGTCCTCCTGCAGGAAGCGGTCGTAACTGACCCTCTGGACCGCGACGAGATCGGGAATCTCCACGGCGTCCTGGACCTTGCCGAAATTGCGAACGGTTCGCGCAACCATCTGTGGCTCCTACGCTCTGTAGCTGTCTGACCGACACCCACGGGCCATCACACGGCCCGGTACACCCCAATTCCTGAATTGTGACCGCGCTTCGATACCTACTTGATCTCGACGTCCGCGCCGGCCTCGACGAGTTGCTTCTTGGCCGCCTCGGCATCTTCCTTGCTGACGCCTTCCTTCACCGGCTTGGGCGCCCCTTCGACCAGATCTTTGGCCTCTTTCAGGCCCAGCCCGGTCAACGCGCGGACCTCTTTGATGACCTGGATCTTCTTGTCGCCGAATCCCTTGAGAATCACGTCGAAGGTGCTCTTCTCCTCCGCGGCCTCGCCGCCCGCGGCAGCGCCCGGCATCGGCCCGGCCATCATCACGGCACCGCCGGCCGCCGGCTCGATCCCGTATTCGTCTTTCAGGTAATCCGCCAGTTCCTTGGCTTGCAGCAGGCTCAGGGCCACGATCTTGTCGCCCAGTTCCTTGATTCCGGCGCCCCACGTCTTGTTGGTTTGTTCGTCAGCCATGTGTAAAAACTCCTCTATGTCCAACGCCTGACGGTAGCCGGAACTCCACCGTCCCGTTTAACCCTTTCGGGGCAACCATACAGGCCGTTAGTAATCACTCGTGACAGATTGAAGGGACAGACCTGGTGATGTCTCAGGCCGCTTGCTTTTCCGCTTTCTCGATGATCGATTTCAGACAACCAGCAATGGCTCTGGCCGGCCCCATCACGGCCCCGACCACACCTGCGCCCGGCGAGGTGATGCAGGCCGAGATCCGGCCCTGGAGATCAGCACGCGTCGGCATCGTCGCCAGTTGCGCCGCCCCCGCCGCGTCCAGAGCCGTCCCATCCAGGAAGGCCCCGGTGATCTCTATGGGCGTCAGCTTCTTCGCCCAGTCCACCATCTCCTTCGCGACGTCCACGACGCTGTCGCCGCCGTAGACGATGGCCGCCGGCCCGGTGAACAACCCGGCCGCCGCGTCCATCTTGCGGTTGCGCAAAGCACGCCGGAACAGGGCGTTGCGAACCACCGTCAGGTGAATGCCCTTCTCCTTCAGCGCCCCACGCATCACATTGTTGTCGACACCCCCAACGCCTTTCATCCTGACAACCAGGAAGTCCTGGATTCCCTCATCGCCGATCCGGTTCTCCAGTTCCGCCTGAAGCAGTTGTTTCACGTACTTGCTCATTTCGTCTCCCGTCTATACACGATCCCGAGCGACGCGGCCGACGTCGCCAGACTTCTCGGCCGAACTCCCGGGGCCTATGACCGACCTTCCCGCGCCCGATACACCAACGGTCAGACGCTCACCAGCACTCCCGGACTCATCGTCGCCGACAGGCACGCCTTCTTGATGTACGTCCCTTTGGCGGAACTCGGCTTGACCTTCTTGATGTGCGAAACGAAGGCCTCGATGTTCTCGACCAGTTTCTTCTTGTCGAAACTCTGCTTGCCCACCACCGCGTGCACGTTGCCGCCGGCATCGTTGCGGAACTCGATCTTGCCCGCGGTGAACTCCGCCACCGCGGTGACGACGTCGTCCGTCACCGTCCCGTTCTTCGGCGACGGCATCTTGCCCTGCGGACCCAGAATCCGCCCGAGCTTTCCCGCCTTGCCCATGACCTTGGGCGAGGCGATCGCCACGTCGAAATCGAGCCAGCCGTCGGTGATCTTCTGGATCAGCGCATCGGTTCCGGCCTCGATCGCGCCCGCTTTCTTGGCGGCTTCGACCTCCGAGTCCGCGCAGAACGCAATGACTCTCTTCTGCTTGCCGACGCCATGCGGCAGCGACAGCGAGCCGCGGATCAACTGATCCGCCTGTTTCGGGTCGATCCCCAGGTGCAGAACGCATTCGATGGTCTGATCGAATTTCACCGAGGTGAACGACTTGATCTTGTCTACTGCGGCATCCAGGCTGAGCGCTTCCTTGCTGACCTGCTGGACCTCTTTCTGGTATCGTTTGCTTTTGGCCTTCATATCAACGCTGCCCAAATCCCCATCATTCCCCAATATCGATTCCCATGCTGCGCGCCGTGCCTCGAATGATCTTGTCGGCCTGTTCGAGGTCGTAGGCGTTCAGATCTTTGAACTTGGTCTCGGCGATCTTACGCACCTGCGCGGGCGTCACCTTCCCGACCTTCTCCCGGTTCGGGACGCCGCTGCCTTTGGCCACGTCTGCGGCCTGCTTGAGCAGGACGGCTGCCGGAGGGCTCTTGACCTCAAACGAAAAGCTCTTGTCGGCATATACGTTGATCACCACCGGCACCGTCATCCCGTTGAGGTCCCTCGTACGATCGTTGAACTGCGAGACGAACTGTCCGATGTTCACCCCATGCTGGCCGAGGGCCGGACCGATGGGGGGGGCCGGCGTGGCCTTGCCGCCCGGCGCCTGCAACTTGATCTTGGTTAAGATTTCTTTTGCCATCTCACACCCTTGCGCTATCGTGCCACGGCCTCGCCGCACTCGCTACGAGGCTCTTGACTGCCTCACGTCACACTTTCTCAATCTGCCAGTATTCGATGTCCAGCGGCGTGCTGCGACCGAAAATCGTCACAATGACCTTGACGATCCCGCGCTCGGCATCGATCGAATCGACCGTCCCTTCGAAATTCTCAAAGGCGCCTTCGCGAATCTTGATGTGGTCGCCTTTTTGGAACTCGACCTTGATGCTCGGCGCCTCCTCGGGCTTGTCGGCATCGAGAAGCATCTTGGCCACGTCCGTATCCCGCATCGGCGTGGGCATTCCTTCGGTCCCGATGAAATCCCCGACCCCGCCGGTGCCCTTGATCATGAACCACGCATTCTCGGGAACCCGTCCGTCCTCCGTGGCCTCCATCTCCATGAACACGTAGCCGGGATACAGCTTGCGCTTGTGGACCGTCTGCTTGCCCCCCCGAATCCGCTTGATCTGCTCGGTCGGCACCTCGATGCGCCCAATGACATCGCTGAGTCCCTCCTGCGCCGTCTTGCGCTCGAGGGCCTCCTTGACCTGCATTTCCTTGTTTGCCGCGACTCTTAAGACGTACCAGTGCATCCCAGTGCCTTTGGTCTGCCGCTTCGGAAGCGGTCCACAATCGTAGGGCTGTCGCGCCCGGCTCACTGTGTCGCTCCGTCGATCCGGCCGGAACGAGCACACCCGTCAATTCACCTTCTAACCCTTGCGCGGCCCGACCTGTGGTCCGTCACCAGCCGGCCGTATCCTCCGACGCAGGATCCTGCCATGCGCCGGCCCCCTCCCTCTAACTGAGGAGGTACTCAAAAACCATCTGGAACACCAAGTCCGTGGTACCCAGAAGCGCGGCCATAAGGACGACCACGATGATCACAACCAGAGTCGAGACCGCCACTTCCCGCCGGCTCGACCAGTTGACCTTCTTCAACTCCCCCTCGGCGGCGATCAGGAAATCCGCCACCGCCGGCTTGTTCAGCAGCCAGTAGATCAGCACGGCCAGACCCACAAACACCGCCACAGGAACCAACGACACCACCCACAGATTCATGTCGGTGGCGCCGAGCTTCCCGTAGAGTCGCCAGCAGCCGAAAGCCACGATGATCGCCGCGACGAAACCGCTGCAAAGTCGCGTGTACTTGCCCTGTCCGGACTTGTATATCTGTGTCAACATGAGCCGCCTATCCTGCCAATTTGCCACCTGGACACGACGTCGACAGCCGTGCCTCAACACAAACCAGGCCAGAAGGGAATCGAACCCCCAACCTTCGGTTTTGGAGACCGACGCTCTGCCAATTGAGCTACTGGCCTATCCCACGCAGAGACATCCTGACGCCTACTTTCGCCTGAGCTTGTGAACCGTGTGCTTGCGTTCGGTCTTGCAGAACTTCTTCAGCTCCAGCTTCGGGGCTCCCTCGGCGACGCTGACGTTCGTCCTGTAATTGCGCTGATTGCAGACGGTGCACTCGAGCCAGACGTTCTCTCTCTTGCTCTTCTTTGCCATGCCAAGTCAATCCAACCGGGCACAACAGCCGGGCAAAGAAGGCACTCCTTCCTGGCCCGGCTGCGGCGCCGTTCTATGGTCCGATTCGACCGCGAGCGATCCACAACGCCCCGGCGAAATCCAAACGTTCCCCGACGCGGCTACTCAAGGATCTTCGTAACGACGCCGGCACCAACGGTCCGACCGCCCTCGCGGATGGCGAACCGCAACCCATCTTCCATGGCGATCGGCGAGATAATCTCCACGTTCATGGTGATATTGTCGCCGGGCATACACATCTCAGCGCTCTTGCCCTCTTCGCTGAGCAGTCCGTGGATCTGCCCGGTGACGTCCGTGGTGCGGAAGTAGAACTGAGGCTTGTACCCGGGGAAGAACGGGGTATGGCGCCCGCCTTCCGCCTGCGTCAGAACGTAGACTTCCGCGTGGAACTTCGTGTGCGGCGTGATGCTGCCCGGCGCGGCGATGACCTGGCCTCGCTGAAGCTCCTTCTTTTCCACACCGCGCAGCAGCAGGCCGACGTTGTCGCCCGCCTGGCCTTCGTCCAGCGTCTTGTTGAACATCTCGACGCCCGTGACGACCGTTTTGCGGATGTCCTTGCTCATGCCGATGATCGCGACTTCGTCGCCGACGTGAACTTTGCCCTTCTCGATCCTGCCCGTGCCGACCGTGCCGCGTCCCTTGATGCTGAAGACGTCTTCAATCGGCATCAGGAACGGCATGTCGACCTCCCGCTCGGGAATCGGGATGTACTCGTCCATGGCCTTGAGCAGCTCGACGATCGGGGCACAGGCCGGATCGGCGGCCGACGTGGCGTTCATCGCCGCCACGGCGCTGCCCCGGATGACGGGCGTCTTGTCGCCGTCGAACTTGTACTTGGTCAGCAGTTCACGGATTTCCAGCTCGACGAGGTCCAGCAGCTCGGCGTCATCCACGAGGTCCACCTTGTTCAGGAAGACCACGATCTCCGGCACGTTCACCTGGCGGGCCAGAAGGATGTGCTCACGGGTCTGCGGCATCGGGCCGTCATAGGCGCTGACCACCAGGATCGCACCGTCCATCTGGGCGGCGCCGGTGATCATGTTCTTCACGTAGTCGGCGTGGCCCGGGCAGTCGATATGCGCGTAGTGACGGTTCTGCGTCGCGTATTCCACGTGCGCAGTGGAAATCGTCAGAATCTTGGTCGGATCGCGGCGGCCTTGCGCTTCCGACGCCTTGGCGATATCGTCATAGGACTTGAACTTTGACAGGCCGTTGAGATCCATGACTTTCGTCATCGCCGCCGTCAGCGTCGTCTTGCCGTGGTCCACGTGCCCGATCGTTCCCACATTCACATGCGGCTTGGTCCGTTCAAATACTGCTTTGGCCATCTTTCAATTAAACCTCCAATTGTGCAGTTGAGCAGCTCTTTGCCTGTCCTCTGTCTTCCTGAAATACTCTTGCGACTTCAATGCCGGGACCGGGATGCCTTCGAGAGGTCCAGGTCCTGGCCAGATTGCATGGAGCTGCTGCTGGGATTTGAACCCAGGACCTCGTCCTTACCAAGGACGCGCTCTACCGACTGAGCTACAGCAGCGCTGCGAGCGATTCCGTGGCCCCGACTCGGGCCTCTGTAAACCGACACCGACAGCGGCACCGGGGCGAAATCCTTAGGTCAGGAGATAACGTCCCCACGAACGGTTCTCCCCGTGTCTTAGGACAAGACCCTGGCCCTGGTCCGGCAGTCGTTGATTATAAATCGATGAATATAAGGGAGCGGCCCTGCATGTGCAAACACAAAAAGTGGAAAAATAGAAAAAAGCTCGCCCCCACCGACGCCCAACCGCCCATCCAAGCCTGGTCAACCGCCGGGTGAGCCCGCCGGAGATTCCACCGCCGCCGCTAATTGCTGACCTTGTCGCCCTCCACGGGCTTCCTGGCCTTGGCGAACGTCTCCCATTCCATCAGTTGCTTCCGCCAGACCTTACGTGCCTCGGGGTCTTTGAGCTTGATCTGCCGAAGCTTCGCCAGCATCACGTTGGGGTCCGCTGTCTCCGCTTTTTTCAGATAGCCGCTGATGGCTCCGGCGATCAGGCTGTCGGGCTCCAGGTCCTGCGCCGCCAAATGCCTCTCCAGAAGCGAGCCGACCAGATCAACCGGCGGGTCCGGGGCTTCAAGGCACATTCCTATGAGGCTGGCGGTCGTCGCACGCTTTTCCTGGGCATTTCTGGTCGCGTCCCAGAGCAGGTTCCCGTACTCGGTCGCCTTCGCCAGATCGCCGCCGGCCAGGTACAGACCGAAAAGCTTCGTCCTGCTCTCTCGAACCAAGTCGCCCTTGTTCTCCGCCTGGGCCTTCTGTTCGAGGACTGTCAGCAGAGCGGCCCTTCGCTCTGCTGTGAACGTGCCCGGGTCGGCTTCCAGATTCGTCGCCCATTTGCCTACCACGTCCGCCGTCGAACGGCGGAAGACCTTGAGCATGGCCTGCCAGGCCGCCTCGCCTTCCCCTTCCGTGGCAAGCCTCTTCGAGAGCCAGTCCAGATCTTCCTGGCCTCCCACCTCACCGGCCAAATCGGCAAGCTTGGCGCGGACCGCTGCACTGCTGTCATTGACGAGGGCGGCTCTGGCCCTCGCCATCGCCGTGGCCTTGTCGATGTTCGTCAGCCCTTCGAGGGCAGCCAGCCTGACCGGCTCCAATTCGTCGCCCAGTGCCTGGTCGAACACGGAGCGGTACATCTTTGCGGCCTGGACCCGGCACTTGCTTCGTTCCGCACACAGCCGGGCCATGGCGCCCAGCAACTCCCCGCGGAGCCCGTGGTTCGCCACCGGATTGACGCGCGCGTATCGGTTCGCCAGAGCCGTCAGATACTTGTCGATCTCTTCGGGGCTCAGGCCGTCCTGTTCCAACAGACGCCAGACCACATCGGCGCCGCTTCGCACCTTCTCCGCGTCGGGCAGTTCGAGGAACCGCACCGCCAGTTCAAGCGTCCTCCTCCTGACATCATCAGGGATTTTCACACCCGACGTGGGCAGCGATGCATAGTAACAGACGTTGCCGAGGGCAACGAACAGCCCATGCCGGACGTCGGAGTCCTCCTCTACGCGCAGTTGTTCCAGAAGCTGCGTCGTAGAGTTCAGTTCCCACACCAGGGCCAGGAGGTTCGCTGTCTTCAGGCGGACTCGCTTGTCCCGATGCGACACCAGGCCCAGGAGCAGGCTCTCCACCTGCTCGGACAGCTTGGCCTTCCCTGTTCCCTTGCGCAGCTCCTCCAGTTTACCCAATGCCCACAGCTTTACCGCGGGTTCCGCCGAACTCAATTGCTGTGCGAGAAAATCGCTCCGGGTCCTCTCATCGGGCTGCACGTCGTACAGCCTGCCGAGGGCAACCATGTATCGCTGCTCCCACGATGCCAGCGAGGTCGTCAGCTCGCGAATGCGGTTTTCTCTACTGATAAGCCAGTTTCGCATGATTGCGGGGTTGTTCAGGAACGCCTCGGGACCCCGGCGTTGAAGCGCATCGTTGAGGGCCCGAAGAGCGTTAGGATCGTCGGGGACCTTTATCCCGAGCAGCCCCAGCGCCTGCCGCGATTCGGCCGCAAGACCCGGATGGGGGTTGTCGAGCAGGTTCATCAGCCTGAAGACGGCCCTGTCGTCGGGCTGATACTTCAGGGCCCGGATGGCGTTCAGACGGGCAACGTCAGGTGCATTCACGTCGGAGATCAGCGTCTCGATCCGGCGCTGCACCGTCTCGTAGGTGAAAATCAGCAGGGTCTGAGCCGCCAGCTCCGCCCTCTCGGGGTCGTTTTCAGTACTGAGAACGCTCATCAGCGGCTCGACCAGCTCCTCCTTGCCGGTGATCGTCTGCTTGTTGTCTCGAGCCACCGTCAGTGCCCTGCAGATGGCTGCCCGTGCGGCAGGATGGTTCGGGTCGCGAAGGATGTCGAGGATTTCTTTGCGGGCCTCACGGCTCTCGCTGAACAGCAGCAACGTCGCGGCATCCCGACGCGTCTGCTCGTCTTTTCCCTCCAACAGGGAGCTCCTGTAGATCCTGACCTGCTTGTCGACTTCGGATTGGGCAGTTTCCTGGACCGGTACGGGTGCGGCTTCCTGAGCCCACAGGCACGGGATACGCCAGATCGCCAGGAGTAGCAGGAGCTTGCCGCACCGCCGAGCGTTCATTGGAGAGACCTTTAGAAGACGCTTGCCTATTCTATCATCCGCTATAGTAGCCCTGATAATCGACCCAAGTCAACTCCATATCATGCGGATTTCACCTATTTCCGAAACAATAACGAAGATTTGTCCGCTCCAGGAGGCCTGATGCATCGCGCCGGCGATCGGGCTCATGGCCTTGGGTGAAACTCCTTGTGAATTCGTCGCAACCGCTCGTGATCCACGTGCGTGTAAATCTGGGTAGTTCCCACGTCTACATGGCCGAGCATCTCCTGTACACTCCGCAGATCCGCACCGCCACTGAGCAGGTGTGTCGCAAAACAGTGGCGGAGCGTATGAACCGTCAGACTTCGAGGCATCCCTGCACGGACTGCGTACTTCTTGACAAGTCTCCAGATTTCAATACGCGTCAACGCCCTGCCGGTTCGAGACAGGAGAAGATGCGTTCCACTGGCGGGTTTGGCCAATTTGGGACGCAATTGCGCCAGATAGTCCTGCGTAGCCAGAACCGCCGCCCTTCCAACCGGGATCACCCGTTCCTTGTTTCCCTTGCCGAGACACCTCAGATACCCAACATCGAAGTTGAGATCGGAGGTTTTCAGCCCAGCGAGCTCGCTGGCGCGAACACCGGTGGCGTACAGCAGCTCCAGCATGGCCTTGTCGCGAAGGTAAAAGGGCTCGCGGGGATCCGGCGCTCGGAGCAGGCGGGCAACCTGCTGCTTGTTGCAGACCGCCGGCAGCCTGTACCATGTCTTTGGGGTCTCGAGCACGCCGGATCCATCGTCCTCGATCAGGCCGGTCAGCTTGGCGAACCTCAGCAGCATGCGAATCGCGATCAGGGCGCGCTTAACCGTGTTCTCGCCTTTCGAGCTGCGAGCCTGTTGGTGGATATACCCCTGCACGACCGGGGGTTTCAGGTCCGCAATCTTGTCGATCCCATGTTGCCGGCAAAATCTGAGAAACCCCTTGAGGTCCCGACCGTACGCAAGGATGGTGTTTTCGGAAAGACCCGCCTCGACAACAAGGTAATCCAGGAACTCGACGGCCGTTCGGCCCAAGGGCAGAGAACGCAGTTCGGCGGCAACGGTTTGCCTCTGGATCAAGGACATCGCGACAATACACTCCGAGTATCAGGCGGTTTTCCGTCAGGCATATCGGCTCAAGCGCAACATGGGCTTTAGGAGTCATACCCATTTAAGATAGGCAAAATGCCTCCGCCACGAGTCGGTTTGCAGATGATTCTCACCGACCGACTCAGAGCACTCGCCATTTGTCAGTCCTCAGCTCGGCGGACTGGTGGCGCACAGGAGATTCTGGCCTTTGTGTGCCAATCGCACTTGAGACAAGCCGAGCTCAAGCGTATAATCTGGGTTTTGCCGGAAAGCTGGCTTTCGGGAATTGACATGGGCAGACCTCGAATATCCAACGTCGTGCTCCTTTTGCTCGGCGCAACGCTGCTGAGCGGATGCGCAATGCAGCAGCCACGCGGCGAAGTCGCAGAAACCGTTGAGATATCAGGAGTTAGAACCGCTGAGGCAGTCGACGCTGCCACCAAGGTGCTCCGGCAGATGCGATTTGCTGTCGAGAAGGCCGATGCCCAGGCAGGCGTCGTCAGGACCCTTCCCTTGACGGGCGGGCAGTTCTTCGAGTTCTGGCGATCCGACAACGCCGACTTGTCCAGCAGTCTCGAAGCCAATTTGCAGACGCTTCGTCGCTCGGTGCTGGTGGAGGTCGCCCAAGTCAACGGCATGCTCCAAATGCGGTGTACCATTCGCGTGCAGAGACTGAGCCTTCCCGGGAATGAGGTGGCCAGCGTCTCCCAGGCCTATCGGATCCATTCACACAGCACCCGAACGACCCAGCGGATCGATCCGGACCCTACGCAGAAGGGGGACATGAGTTGGATTGATCTTGGTGACGATCCGAAGCTTGCCGCAGAGATATTGAGAAAGATCGCGCAACATATAGGCCGGCCGGAGAAAGACGAAACGACATGAGGATACTTGTTTGCGGCGGCGCCGGCTATATCGGCAGCAACATGACCGCCCTGCTGGCCGGCGAGGGCCATGAGCCGGTCGTTCTCGACAATCTCAGCAAGGGCCATCGTGCCGCCGTCAGAGACGTGGAGATGGTCGTCGGCGACTTGGCCAACTACGATTTGCTCGTTGAGACCCTGAAGAAGCGGCGTATCGAGGCGGTGATGCATTTCGCCGCGTGGATTGAGGTGGGCGAGTCGGTTCGTGAGCCGCTGGAGTACTACCGGAACAACACGTCGAACACGCAGAACCTGCTGTCGGCGATGGAGGCGACCGGCGTGGGCAAGTTCGTCTTCAGCAGCACGGCGGCCGTCTACGGCATGCCCCGGACCGTTCCCATCACGGAAGAGATGCCCAAGGCCCCGATCAACCCCTACGGGGAGAGCAAGTGGGCCGTCGAGAGGATGTGCCACTACCAGAGCCGCACGGGCCGGCTGCACTATGCGGCCCTGAGGTATTTCAACGCCTGCGGCGCGGGCAACAACGGTCTTTGCGGCGAGGATCATCGCCCGGAGTCGCACCTGATTCCGCTGACCATCCAGGCGGCGATGGGCAAGCGCCCCGACATCAAGATCTACGGAACCGACTACGAGACGCCCGACGGGACCTGCGTCCGCGACTACATCCACGTCGACGACCTGTGCCGGGCCCACCTGCTGGCGCTGAGCAAGCTGGACGAACGCGCCGAGCAGGTCTATAACCTGGGCAACGGGCAAGGCTACTCCGTCAGGGAGGTCATCAATACGGTCCGGCGCGTCTCCGGCAGGGAGTTCAAGGTAGTCGAGGCCGACCGTCGGCCCGGCGACCCCGCCTTTCTGACCTCCGATGCGACGAAGATCCGCCGGGAGCTGGGCTGGACAGCCCGCAAGCCCGAGCTGGAGTCAATGGTGGCAACCGCCTGGCAGTGGCACAACGAACACCCGAATGGATATTCCGACTGACCAGACCTATGATGCGAACCAAGACAGAAGGAGACCGGCCGGTGGACCA
Source organism: Phycisphaerae bacterium (assembly GCA_012744475.1). Lineage (GTDB taxonomy): Bacteria > Planctomycetota > Phycisphaerae > Sedimentisphaerales > Anaerobacaceae > Anaerobaca. The sequence goes on along the minus strand of JAAYBV010000061.1, from coordinate 32,608 downwards.
GATCAAAGCCAGGATCGAATCGTTCCTCAGCAAGCACGGTATGTTTCATGCCGATATCTGTATCGAAAAGACGTGCGAGCTGTTTCTCGACGAAATGGGCAAGGGCCTGACCGGCGTCAAGAGTTCGCTGGCCATGCTCCCCACCTACATCGAGACCGAGCGCGAGCTGCCGCGGAACAAGCCGGTGATCGTCATGGATGCTGGCGGGACCAACTTCCGCGTCGGGACGGTCTGCTTCAAGGACCAGGGCGACCCCGAGATCGCGGACTTCCGCGTCTTCCCCATGCCGGGCATTAAGAAGGAAGTCAGTCGCCAGCACTTCTTCGGCACGATGGCCGGCTATGTCGCCGATATCATCGGCAGGAGCGAATCCGTGGGCTTTTGCTTCTCTTATCCGATCGAGATGTCCCCCAACAAGGACGGTCGGGTCCTGTATTTTTCCAAGGAGATCAAGGCCCCGGAAGTCGAGGGCACGATGATCGGCGAAGGGCTCAACGCCGCGATCGTCGAGTCGACCAGCTCCGACGCCAAGCGGATGGTGCTGCTCAACGACACGGTGGCCACCCTGCTGGCCGGCCGAGGCACGTCCGACGGCCGCAACTACGACAGCTACATCGGTTTCATTCTTGGGACGGGCACCAACACCGCCTACATCGAGGCCAACCGCAATATCGCCAAGGCCAAGGGCCTGGACGCCGCCAGGAGCCAGATCGTCAACGTCGAGTCGGGCGGTTTCGGCAAGGCCCCTCGCGGCGATATCGACGAGCAGTTCAACGCCGCCTCCGCCAACCCGGGGATCAACACGTTCGAGAAGATGATCTCCGGGGCCTATCTCGGCCCGCTCTGCCTGGCCACGATTCGCCGAGCCGCCGAGGAAGGCCTGTTCGCCAAATCGGTGGCCAAGAAGCTGCTGGCCATAAACGAAACGACAACGAAAGACATCAGCGAGTTTCTCAGCCGCCCCGAGAGCGGCGACAACGTGCTGGGCAAGGCCCTGGCCGGCGCCGACGGGGACCTGACCGCCGTGTATTATCTCGTCGACGCGCTCATCGAACGGGCGGCGAAGCTGACCGCCACCAATCTCTCGTCGGCCGCCGTCAAGTCCGGCAAAGGCCGGAATCCCTGCCGGCCGGTCTGCATCGTCGCCGAGGGAACCACCTTCTACCACCTCAAGGGCCTGCGCCCCAAGGTGGAGTATTATCTCAAGCAGTATCTCGTGAACCAGAAGAACGTCTACTATGAAATTGTCAGCGTGGACAACGCCACGCTTATTGGAGCGGCCATCGCAGGCCTGACAAACTAATCCCATGCCAGAAGACACACCTGTAGTTCTCACACCGGTAGAGGAGGCCGCCGCCAAGGCCTCCTCCTTCGACGTACTCTATCACCCGACGGAAAAGATCCCGACGATCGTGGTCGACAATTTTCCCGCGCTGGGCAAGCTGGCCGCGATGCGCTTTGTCGAGTGGGTTCAGAACCACCCCGGCGGCGTCATCAGCCTGCCCACGGGAAAGAGCCCCGAGCACTTCATCCGATGGGTCCAGCGTCTGTTGGCGAACTGGAACAAACGCGAGACGCACAAGATTCTCGAAGAGGCTGGCGTCGATCCGGCCAGGAAACCCGACATGGGAAGTCTGCACTTCGTGCAGATCGACGACTTCTACCCGCTGGATTCGGCCCAGCACAATAGCTTCTATCACTACGTGAAGCATTTCTACATTGAGGGTTTCGGCCTCGATCCGGGCAAGGCTCTGCTGATCGATTCGACCGCGATCGGCCTGCGACCGGGTGAAACGCTGGCGGGCGTGTGGCCCGACAAGCACGTGGACCTCACGCTGCGATATCGCCTCGCGCAAACCAACCTGGAACGCCGGCAGAAGACACTGCTCGAGGACATCGACCAGTGGTGCATGGAGTACGAGCGCCGCATTCGCCAACTCGGTGGGATCGGCTTCTTCCTCGGCGGGATCGGCCCGGACGGCCACATCGGCTTCAACATCAAAGGGTCCGACCACAACTCGACGACGCGTTTGTGCTCGACCAACTACGAAACGCAGGCGGCCGCCGCCACCGACCTGGGCGGGATCGAGATCGCCCGTCAGTGCCTGGTCATCACCATCGGCCTGCGCACCATCACACGCAATCCCGACTGCACGGCGATCGTCATTGCGGCCGGTCAGGCGAAGGCGGCCCTGGCGGCCGAGGCGATTCAGGCGCAGACGCACATCAACATCCCCGCGAGCTGCCTCCAGTTGTTGCCCAACGCGCGATTCTACGTCACGCGGGGCGCCGCCGCCAATCTGACCGAACGACGAGTCGTCACCCTCCAGAAGACCGAAACCGTCAGCGACGATGAGGTCGAGAAGACCCTTGTGGAACTGGCGGTGCAGCGCAACAAGCGTCTGCTCGATCTGACCGACGAGGATGGTCGGGCCCACCCGCTGGCGGCGCTCGTTCTGCAACGTCGCGGACAGAAGATCAAGGACCTGGCGCAGACGGTCCACGACCGCCTGATCGCCAAGATCGAGGCGGGCGGCAACATCCAGAAGGACCGGTGCTTCCTGCACACCGAGCCGCACCATGACGACGTCATGCTCGGCTACTTCGCGCAGGTCGTTCGCCATTTCCGCCGCCGGACCAACCAGCATCACTTCATGACGCTGACCAGCGGCTTCACCGCAGTGACCAACGAATTCATGCGGGCCCAGATGGCCAACCTTCGCCACTTCCTCGAAGCCGGCACGTTCGCCGAGCTGATCGCCCAGGGCTACTTCGAACAGAACAACATGATCGACCGCAATCGTGACGTCTGGCAATACCTCGACGGGGTCGCCGGCCGCGACGAGCATGAGAAAGCGGAAGGCAACGCCCGCCGCATGCTGCGTAACCTGATCGAACTGTTCGACGGGGACTTCCTCAACCACATCGATCGGTACACCAGTGAAATCGAAGAGTACTTCGCCACGACGTACCCGGGCAAGAAGGACCCTGAGCCCATCCAGAAGCTCAAGGGCATGTGCCGCGAGTGGGAGGCGGAGTGTCTCTGGGGCTATTACGGCTGGCAGTGCGAAAACGTCCGCCACCTCCGTCTGAGCTTCTACACCGGGGACATTTTCACCAAGGAGCCGACGATGGACCGCGACGTCCCGCCCATCGTCGCCGAATTGGAGCGCATCAACCCCGATGTCATCACCGTCGCCTTCGACCCGGAGGCCAGCGGGCCGGACACGCACTACAAGGTCATGCAGGCCCTAGCCGAGGCGATCCGCATCTATCTGAAGAAGAGCCAGAAACCCGACCTGAAGATCTGGGGCTATCGCAACGTCTGGTTCCGCTTCGACCCGTCGGAGGCCAACGTCTTCGTGCCCATCTCGCTGGCCATGTTCGCCATCACGGACGACGCCTTCATGAACGCCTTCATCACGCAGAAGGACGCGTCGTTCCCGAGCTACGAATACGATGGACCCTTCTCACTGCTGGCTCAGCGCGTCCAGGTCGAGCAATACCGCAAGATCAAGACCTGCCTGGGTCGCGAGTGGTTCCACAACCACCCCAGCGCGATGATCCGCGCGGCGCGCGGCTTGGTCTTTCTGCGGGAGATGTCGCCCGACGAGTTCTTCCAGTCCTGTCGCGAGCTGCGCCAGTCCGTCGAGGCTCGCTGAGGCGGGTGCGACGTGCTCTCGGGATCGTCGGCAGCGTCGAACGATTCGAGAAAAACAACGCGAGGGCAAGGCCATGTCGAGATCGACGTTGCGGTGGAGCCATCTGTTCGTACTGCTGTTCGTTCCTGTCGCCTGGACGGAGCCTTTCGATCCCGGCGCTTCAGACTACACCGGTCACAAGGGCGCAACAGTTTACGTCTCCTCGCGCGGTGACAACTCGGACGGGCGCAGTTGGGCCACGGCGTTCCACGCGATTCAGGCGGCTCTTCTGGCTGTCCCCGACGACCAGGGCGGCCATCGCGTCGTGGTCGCGCCCGGCAAGTACGCGGAGGCCAACCTCTATCCATCCTTCAAAGGAGCCCAAGGCTCCTACAACCTGCTGATCGGTGACACGGACGGTACGTACGGCTCCGGGCAGACCGGCCGCGTCGTGATCGATTCGGGCGCTCCGGCCGTCGTGGTCCGCACCAATCCGAACGCCCCAACCGGCAATCCCACCTGGATGATCCTGGACCAGGGCGATCCGGCGGCGGAGTGGGGTCTCAAAAGCGTGGACTGGTGGGGACCGTGGAAGTGTGCGCCGGAGTTCTCCGGCATCATCTGGGACCGCTGGATCTTTCGCAATCTCTATGTCACCGGCTCGGAAGGCGGCATGGGAGTAGATATCACCAACACGAAGGGATCGGAGTTCTCCTTCGTCGTGGACCGCTGCGTGGGGATTGGCCGCTTTGCTGGAGCGGCCGTCATGGCGCACAAGCCTCGTGCGGGCGAACCGGTCGTGTTCCGCAACAGCTACTTCGCCAATCTCGACTGGTGGGGCGACGCCGGCGCCGTCTACGTGCGCGGTGAAGACCGCTCCATGCCTGACGTGCCCCATGCGACGTTCGAGAACTGTACGCTCGTCGGTCCCGACAACGCCTTGCAGGCGGGCTATCCGGGCGTTGATGAACTCTACACGCGGGTTCGATTCAAGGACTGCAAACTGATCGTGCTGAACTTCTCGCAGCCGCACGGCACCCCTTCTACCGGCGTGATCTGCTGCGGCTGCAAGAAGGCCGAGCAACTGCACGTTGACTTCGAAGACTGCACGCTCATGGGATACCAGATCTTTGGCGCCACCGAAGCCCAGGGGCGCAAGCTCAACGGCAACGTCTCATACGCTGTCAAGGGCAAGGTCCGCGCCTACGTGCAATACCGCCAGCCGGTCCCACAGGGCATGGAAAGACTGCGCTACTGGCCCGTGGAGACATTCGACGATCTGATCCCGGACCGATGGGTTCCGGCTAGTGACAGACCCCGGCGTCCCGTGCTCGTGAAGATTCCCACGAACTTCGGCGCCGCGATGGAGAACACGCCCTTCGTCTACAAAGGCACACCGTACCTGGCCCTGAACCATCGCAACGACGCCAAGGACCGGGTTGGCGACTACGCCAGCGAACAGAACATGCACCTCTATATCCAGAACCTCAACACCGGCGCGCGGGTGGCCCGTTTCGGCGCAGGACACTCCTTCGTCTCGGCCTTCGTCGACGGCGATATGCTGCGCATCTTCGCCAGCCAGGGGACCAACGACGACTGGTTCCAGAGCATCTACCAGTTCACCACCACCGACATGCAGCACTGGGACCGCAAGCTGGCGATCCCGCTCGAAGGCGATGAGCATCTGTTCAACTGCTCCGTAACGCGAGGTGAGAAGGAGTATGTGATGGCCTACGAGTCCAACCAGCCGGTGGCGTTCTGCTTCAGGTTCGCCCGCTCGAAGGACCTGGATTCGTGGGAGAAGGTCCCGGGTCTGATCTTCACGGGAGTGAACAACGAGTATTCCGCCTGTCCCGTGCTGCGATATTTCGCGCCTTACTATTACGTGATCTACCTCCACGCAGCCATCCCGGGTCACAACGGGTGGGTCCCCTTCCTGGCACGATCGAGGGATTTGATCGCGTGGGACCTTTCGCCGTTCAATCCGATCATGGAGGCCGCAGCCGGAGAGGGAATCAACAACTCCGACATCGACCTGTTCGAGTACGAAAGACGCACCTACGTCTACTACGCCACCGGCGACCAGGCCACCTGGGGAACGGTCCGCATCGCGATGTACGATGGGCCCATGCGGCAGTTCTACGAGAGCCACTTCCCCGAGGACGCCGCGATGGTCAGAGTCTCGACGCAGCGCTAGACCGTCCGCGTCATCCAATCGTCAGAGAAGGGAAAAGGCTCACCGGCGCTGGCACGGCGTTTGCGTCCACCCGATCCAACCGGCGGACCGCCACCCATTCCAGCGGGCGCTGCACTCGGCGCGGTCACTTTGCGCCTGTCCTGCTCACGATGTCACCGTGACACCGTGTCCGGCGGATGCTCCGTGACCGGCGAAGAAGAAAAAGGCCCCGGCGATGTGAACGGGGCCTTGCGTTTGGCTGCTTATCTGCCGTTGGATACTCAGCAGGGGGTGACGCTCTGCGCCTCGGGGCCTTTCCTGCCCTGGGCGGCGACGTACTCCACCGTCTGACCCTCGGCCAGCGTCTTGAACCCACTGCCGTTGATGTTGGAGTGGTGGACAAACAGATCCTCGCTGCCGTCGTCAGGAACGATGAATCCGAAGCCCTTCTGATCGTTGAACCATTTCACTGTACCTTTTGCCACAATGTTCTCCTTGGGTCCACAGGGACCCACAACGCACGTTCCCTCTGTTTTTTTCGTAAGGGGCAGACTTCGAGGGGAAAGCATACACCTTGACTTGACGTGCACTCTACAAAACAAACGACTCGACTGTCAACAAAATAAACTCCAAAATGGAGAAAAAGGCTCAAGTTGCCGAGCCTTTGGCACGCCATCGGGCCGATCGCATTTCATGAACCCCCGTCGGTCCTCACGTCGGCGTGTTGGTGGCGGGCGGATCATGGCGACGATTGACATATTGCTCGATCAGTCGCCGGACCTCATTGTGCTGGGGCGTTTCCTCTTCGTTCAGCGCCTGCGTGGCCCGATCGAATCGCTGCGGCTCCGTCTCGTGAACTCGGCGCAGCAACGCCAGGGTTTCGCGCCGCAGTTGTGGGACGTGCAAATCCATCATCAGCCCCGCATCGGCGCCCTGCCCGTAGACCCGTTCGAGAGACGATCGCTTGGCGAAGGTCTGGAGGAACGTCTTCTCGAGAAGGATGATCTCCTGGATGTTGAGCTGCCGCGTCTCGATCCGCTTCTTCAGCTCGGCCAGTTCCGCGACTCCCAGCATGTGAAGCACGTGGTCCAGCGTTCGACAGGGCAGCATTCGCGTCCGGGTGATTTGCGGCAGCACCTTTCTCTGTGCGCTCAGGAAGACGACCAGCATCCGCTGCGCCTCGTCCCTCAGATGCAGTTGTTGCTGCCTTCGAACCAGCTCGAACTGCCAGCCACAGCTCTCGTCGCGCGGCCTTCCGTCCCGGATCATGGCGACGAGGTTTGCGGCCTCGCGCGCCGCCGCCTGCTGAATTCGCCCCAGCGTTTCCTCGCTCAGGACGTCGGGGACCTGCGACCTCGGCCGGTCTGCCACCGCGGTCGAGTCATCCGGGGCAGATGCCGCCGGCGTTGGCGGCGCCAGCGGCCTTCCTTCCTTGAGATCTCGCATGAACAGCAGAAAGCTGTTGATCGTCTCCTGGTTCTCGCCTCGCTCGTGGAGGCCGCTTAGCAGCTTCTTCCAGGCTTTGTAGCGCTTCTCGTCCTGGAAGTACTCGCGGGCATCGACCGCCAGACTCGAGGGAACGTCGGCGCTGATGCTGTCCTCGGTGAGCGTTTTGATGCCCTTCAGGACGGTGAACATGTAGTCCTTGTACCGCTGCGCGTGGCCCTCCTCGAATCGGCGCAGACGGCTCAGGGCGACCCGGACGTTGTCGAGCATGAGATCGTTGACCGTCAGCACGTAGGCGGGCACCTGCTCGGCCTGACTGAATTGCGCGACCTCGGCCATGCCCGCCAGCAGACCGCCTTCGGCCGCCTCCTCCTGGGGTTCCGGCTCGGCGGACGCGGCCTCCTCCTGAATCCTCTTGAGCAGTTCATCCACGCCGCGCACCGCCCGCTTGAGCAGTCGGTCGTGCGAGCCATAGTAGAACCGAAGTGGATCGATGATCTTGATCGCGACGATCCCCAGCAGTGCCGCCGCCACCCAGACCAGAATCTTACCCCAGCGATGCAACGCCTCGTGAATGCGGTCGAACTGGTCGAATCCGCGTCGCTCGAGTTCCGTCTGCACCTCGTCCTCGTCGGTGGCCTGGCCCCAGAGCGGGGCGGCCAGCGTCAGTGCAACCAGGCAGGCCAGAAGCATGACCCACAACTTGCCGCCTTGCGGAAAGCGCATTCGACGACCTTTCCAAACGAGGGCAGGGCGGGCTGGTGTCCTCGAATCCCAATCCGATCCCAGCCGGGCAGGCGGGGGCTGCGTGTGACGGCGCGTCCCACGCCTTGTACCATTCGTCGGCCGCACGTCTATCGGCCCATTCTACCAGTTTCGTTGGGTTCGAGGCCAGTCCCTATCCAGGGAAACCCAGGCAGGCGCGAGGCATGCCTCGCCCTCGCGGATCGGGCGTCAATGACATTCGCGCACCGGGCGGGTCGCAGGGGGTCATTCGTGGTACCGGTATTCCTTGACCTTCCTGGGCCCGCGCAGGTTGCCTTTGAAATCTCCCTCCCGCCGCAACGGGATCTGCATGCCGTCGGTCTCTTCGAGCCACGCATACAGTCGCTCACGCAGTTCCTCGATCCGCGCCTGCTGCTCGGGCTTGGCGATGAGGTTGTGCATCTCATCCGGGTCATCTTTTAGGTCGTACAATTCGTCGGTGTCCCAGACGCCGTGGTAGTGGATGAACTTGTAGCGGTCGGTGCGCACGCCGAAGGTGGTCGGCGTCTGGGGGAACGCCGCCTCCCAGTAGTACTCATAAAACACCGCGTCCCGCCACGGCGTCTCTTTGCCCTCCAGCAGCGGAAGGAACGACCGCCCGTCCATGTGTTCCGGCGTCCGAACGCCCGCCGCCTCCAGCACCGTCGGCCCCACGTCGATGTTCTGCACGAGCGGCGTGACCTTCGTGCCGGGCTTGATCAGCTCGGGACAGTGCGCCAGGAAGGGCACGCGCATCGACGGTTCGTACATGTGCCGCTTATCGATCAGGCCGTGCTCGCCGAAGCAGAAGCCGTTGTCGCCCATGTAGAACACCAGCGCCGAATCGAGCTCGCCCCTCTCCTTGAGGCAGTCCAGCACGCGCCCGATGCTGTCGTCGACGCTCAGCAGCGTCTCGCAGTACCGCTTGAAGAAGGTGTCGAAGTCCATCTGCCCGTGGTACATGTAGTCCACGCCGTGCCAACTATTCCGCTGCTCCTTCACCCAGGCGGGCTTGCCTCTGTAATTCTCCTCCGTGTCCGCCATGCTCCTGGGGTATTCCACCGTGACATTCTCGTACCGGCCCAGGTGCCTCTTGGCCGGCTCGAACATCGCGTGGACCGCCTTGTGAGACAGGTACAGAAAGAACGGCTTGTCGCGCTCCTGCCGCAGCCAGTCGATCGCATAGTCGGTCAGCTCGTCACAGATGTGCTTGGTGGCCCGCGTCCGCTTGCCGTCGACGTTCAATTGGCAGTTGTAATATTCCCCCTGCCCGCGGAAGCTGATCCAGCGATCGAACCCCGGTCGCGGTGCATCGTCGTCGTGGCCCATGTGCCACTTGCCCATGAAGGCGGTCTCGTAGCCGAGCTGCTGGAGGTACTGCGGGAAGAAGACGAGGTCCTTGCGCACGTCCGTCTGGTTGTCGACGACGCCGTGCTTGTGCGAGAACAAGCCGGTGAGGATCGACGCCCGGCTGGGTGAGCACAGCGACGTCGTGACGAACGCGTTCTCGATGTACGCGCCGTCGCGGGCCATGCGATCCATATTGGGCGTTTCGAGGAACTTCGGCTTGCCCAGGAACCCCATGAAGTCGTAGCGATGGTCGTCGCACAGAATGAAGACGACGTTTCGCGGCTTGCATCCGGCGATCTTCTGGAGCTTGGCGTCCTGTCCGGCAGCACTCGCCGCCGGCAGGCCCAAGGCCAGCGACGCGGCCCCGGCCGTCCCCAGAAAACCCCTTCGCGAAATGTCACCCTGTCTCATGGCAGCCCCTTTCTGATGTTGTCATTCCGACCAAGAGCTTGCCCCTTCAACTGCGTTCAGGGCAGGCTCTGAGCGAAGTCGAATGGGGCGAAGCCCGCGCGGAGGAATCTGGCTGAGAGTCAGATGTGCGCCACACACGAAGCCAGATGTCTCGACTACGCTCGACATGACAAAAAGCGAAACATGCAGTCCCCTTCCTATACGCCGCTGAAGGCGGAGAAGCCGCCGTCGACGGGCACGACCACGCCCGTGACGAACCGGGCGGCGTCGCTGAGCAGCCAGATGACAGTGCCGATCAGCTCTTCCGCCTGGCCGAAGCGGCCCATCGGCGTGTGATCGAGGATGGTCTTGCCCCGCGCGGTCAGCTCGCCGGTCTTTTCGTCGGTCAACAGGAACCGGTTCTGTTCGGTCAGGAAGAACCCCGGTGCGATCGCGTTGACCCGGACGTCCTTCGAGCAGTTCTGGCAAACGTGGACCGCCAGCCACTGGGTGAAGTTGCTCACCGCGGCCTTGGCCGCCGAATAGGCGGCGATCTTGGTCAGGGGGCGGAACGCGTTCATGCTCGAAACGTTCAGGATCACGCCGCCGCCGCTGTCGACGATGTCCTTGCCGAAGACCTGGGTCGGCAGCAGCGTCCCGATGAAGTTCAGGTCGAACACGAAGCGGATCGCCTCGGCCGGCAGGTCGAAGAACGACAGGTCCGGGGACGTCGTCGCGTCCTTCTTGTTGCCGCCGGCGCCGTTGATCAGCACGTCGAGCCGACCGTATGCGGCGAGCACCTTTTCCCTGGCCTCGACGATGCTGGCCTTGTCGAGCACGTTGCACTTGACCGCGATGGCGTCGCCGCCGTCGGAGGTGATCTGGCCGACGACCTTGCCGGCGGCCGCCTCGAACAGGTCGAGCACCGCGACCTTCGCGCCCGCCCGGGCCAGCGCCCGCGCCATCTCGCCGCACAGGATGCCGCCGCCACCGGTGACCACGATGACCTTGTCTCGAATATCGAACAGACTCTTCATCCTTTTCCTTTCGCTCACCTGGCAGGTCCGTCGGCGGCGCGACCTTCGCGTCCTTCCGATCTTGTCCCCAACGACTTTCGAGCCAGACTATACACCCCCGGCCCGCCGGTTTCAACCTCCGCCCGCAGCCGGTGCCCGTCGTCCGTGACCCGTGGCCCGTCAAGCCGGGACCCTCCCCACACCATGAATCGCTTCCTCTTGTCACCCCGAGCGCGGTCGAGGAGCCTGTCCTGAGCTTGCCGAACGAGTCTGGCCATGGACGACGCGTGCCCCAGATGCTTAGCGTGGCCCTCCAGCCTCCGGCCTACGGTCTCCAGCCTGCGTTGCGACTTGCACGAATCCCGAAGTCCCGGCACAATGGACCCGACGCTAACGAGGTCCCACACGAGGAGTCTGTATGACCAACTACGAAGTGATGCATTTCGACGAGATCGAAGCAGTGAAGTGCCCGTGCGGGTTCGCCCGGCGGGCCTTCGCCCACCCCGGCAACCAGACCGCGACGATGCACATCGTGGACGTCAGGGCCGATGCGAAGGCCCACTACCACAAGGCGCACGCCGAGCTTTACCTGGTGCTCGAAGGCGCCGGCCATGTCGAGCTCGACGGCCAGATGGTCCCGGTCCGCCCCTTCAGCACCATCCTCATCAAGCCCCTCTGCCGCCACCGCGCCGCCGGAGACCTCCGCATCATCAACGTCTGCATCCCCCCCTTCGACCCCGCCGACGAGTGGTTTGACTGACCCCGGAACCTGCATCGTCGGAAATACGAATGCCGAAACTCGAAACCCGAAACGAATCCCAATGATCGAAGCCACAATGTCGCAAACCTTCTCAGCCAAGGGTCGTTTCAAGTTTCGAGCCTTCGCACTTGTTTCGGGTTTCGACATTCGGATCTCGGATCAGGTGCCACGATTAGTGCGCAGGCAGGATTCGCAACGAGCCCGGCATTCACCCTCAGCGGCGGTATTCAGTGCAAGAACCCCCGCCCGTGTGGTACAATAGAAGGATGAATCGCAAGGTGGTCAAGCTGTATCACATGGACGAATACGATGAGGTGAAGGAGAACCTTCGCTACTGGCTCACCCGCCCGCCTGAAGAACGCCTCGACGCGGTCGATGAGCTGCGGCACGAGTGGTATGGAGACCAGCGACTTCAAAGAACTGCTCGCATTGTTCAACAGGCACAAGATTGAATTCATCGTCGTCGGCGGCTACGCCCTGGCCTTCCACGGTGCGCCGCACCTGACAGGCGACATCGATCTGTTCATCCGTCCCACACGCGAGAACGCCGAGCGAATCCTCGCCAGCCTCGGCGAACTTGGATTCGAGTCGCTGACTGTATCCGCCCATGATTTCACCAAACCGAGGAACGTCATCCAACTGGGCGTGCCTCCGACCCGCGTCGATCTCATTACGTCGCTGACGGGCGTCTCGTGGGAGAAGGCCGACGCCGACAAGGTTCCCGGCCGCTATGGTGACATCCCCGTCCACTTCATCAGCCGTGACGACTTCATCGCCAACAAGAAAGCCACCGGCCGGCTCAAAGACGCCGCCGACCTCGAAGCCCTCGACGCCCAATAGCTGTCCGCGTGTGGCAGCGGCAAGCCGCGCTTGCCGATGGTGATTGCCCGCTCGCGGTGATCACTCTCCGTGCCTCACGCACCCGTGTCTTCACTCAACGCCCACATTTCACCTTGAGCCACGACACGAAGGGCATTCGCGTGTCAGGGAGCGAGCCAGTCCCTATCGGGTTTGCTGATCTGTCGTGCGTTATTGTACGCCATGTCCAGAGTCAGACACGTTGTCGCTCGGTAGAACGTCTCATGACGCTCAACTACGAGAGCCAAGTCAGCCACTGAAGCCGAGCTAAGACATAACGGCAGAAGCAACTGGACTTGGCCATTGTAGCATTGCGGAATCGCGGTCTTGTAGCTTCTCCTGACTCGTTCCTTGGCGTTATCAATCGCTCCCTTCACATATGTCTGAAGCACGTAGCCCTCCATGGAACAATACGGCTTGGGAAACCTCTCCTTGTTGGTCTCGACGATGTGTTCGATGTTGACGCGAAGATCCTTCCGCGTATCGAATACGAGACACGAGGGATCCTCGAAGTAATGTGCCATGTGAGGGAGCTCGCAGAATCTGTTGAGTTCCCATTGACCCTTTCTGTACCAGTCCTTGAAGTACCAAGGTTGTTGGTCTGTCGCTCGATGGACTTGAAAAGACGCAAAGAGGGGCTCTTGATTCTCGGTTACGAGACCCGTGTTGAAGCACGCGAATTGGCCGTCATTCGAGAGGGCAATCTTACCTTCCTCTGCCAAGCGTCGATAGGAGTATCGTATGTAGTTGAACAGGATCGGAAAAGCGTGATCCGACGGACTGTGGTGATAGTCCCAATCCTCATTCTCGGCCAATTCGGCAAGCTGTTTCAATCGCTCGTCTCTTGAGGGGAAATAGGCAAAGTCGAAAAGATCTGCAGGCCAAGTTTCCGTAGGCATGTGTCACCCCCTACGTGCGTGTGGTCGCCAGAGCGATCACGCGCACCATCTCATGTCACCATCCCGTACATGGGCACAGGCCGAGCCAGTCTGAGCGATCCACTACCTCAGTTATAGGACGCCCGAAGGGTTTTGAGCGACATCTTGCCGTTCGCGACAGCACCTTCGCCGTTAATGACAACCATTTCCCTCTCCCCAACCAGCGGACGCATGCGACTTGCGAGGAATCTCGTGATGCTCCATTTCTCCCTGGCAGCCCGCGCGTAGGGATACCTCCGGACAGTAGCGCCGACACGATCTCTGATCACGATTCGCACCTTGTCCTGCTTCCACACCTGCTTTTCCAGTTCCTGGACTGTAATCATGGCTCTTCTCCCATTTCACTGTGGTCTTCCTCTGCGCAGCGATACCCCGATTCCATAGCGGGCTCGCGCGCACTGTGAAACCGTTTCATCGTGGTTGCGTCGTCAAGGGTGCTTCCATTCGGCGCATATATCGGCGGGAGGGCGGGGGGGGATAAGCAGAAAGTGGAAAACACACCACGGGAATGCGGGGGGCTTTTTCGATTTTGCTCTGTCGTTTTGCTGTTTACATTTTGCCTTTTGATTTCATGGCATTTTGCAGCGTCGTTGCGCCGAGAGTGTGGCGAGGCTGCACATGTGGCGCTGGGCCGATGGGGTCGGCGTGTTCAGGGTGCGGGCAGGCCGGCCGTCGGAGGTGAAAGGCGGCCGGCCTGGCGCTGTACGGCCTCCACGGCCGATGTTGCCGCGGCGGGCCGGGTGATCACGGCTGCGGGACTACCTCATCTTCCCCGCATTCCTGGCTCTGGTGGACCACGACCGTGGCGGTTTGCGTCACGACCGCCGAGCCGCCTTCGCTGGTGCTGACGGAGGCATACTGGACACCGCTGACGTACTGGCTCTGCGTGCCGCAGTCGTTGGTCTGCGTCTGGCCTGCGGCTCCGCCCTGAACGGCGAGCGCCGAACCGTCGCCCGTGCTGGCCACGACCTGGGTCATGCCCGCGACGAGGCCCTGCTCCTGCGAGTCCTCATCGCCGTCCTGAAAGCCGACGGCCCCTTCCGTCTGCACGACGACGCCCGTGCCGGTTGTCCCATCGACCTCGGCGTACTGGAACCCGGCGGCGTTGGCGTTCGAGTCGGCGTTATACCGCGAATCCGTGCCAGGACCCCAGCGGAACGCGCCGTTCAGCAGGAAGCCCGCCCAGAAGTCGGGGGCCGCTCGGGCAGGGGCTGCGCTGGCCAGGGCCAGCAGCACCGCCATCAGGAGGAACACTCTCTTACGCATCACTCACTCTCCTTTCTGCGCATGCGTCGAAGCGGATTGGTCGCTCAGGACAACGCCGGACGGTCGCGAGACCGGCATGCCCGGCCACGCCCGACCGGCATCCGTATGCGGACAGGGCAAGGTTGGACCGGGCGCAGACCGGCTGCGGTAGCTGCTGAGCGCGCGGAATCTCGTGCGACAGTGGTATTCCCTCGAACGACAGGGGCAATCGAAGCGGGTGCATCGGCATCGGGTGCAGACGCTCGCTGCTGAGGCGCGCGGACGCCGGATGGGGGAAGTCCGACACGCAGAGAACCTTCCTGCACCCTGACGTGCGACGTCCCCGCCTCCAAGACAGCCTTGGCAACCTTCCTGTGCCCGGTCATCACTGACCTCCGGTTGCGCCGTCCCTGTTCGTGTCGGCGTCTCCCACACTCGGGAAACGCGATGAAGAGCCGTCTCTTCGGCCACCTTAGACTCTTCAAAAAGTCTGTCAAGAGAAAAACCGATCCGGCCGACATAATCAATTGTGATGATGTACCCGCCGATTTCCGGGCGCAAGAGGGTTTACAGCATTCGACCCTGCCGGTATAATACGGGTTTAGTGCCGATGTAGCTCAACGGTAGAGCACGGCTTTCGTAAAGCCGGGGTTGAGAGTTCAAATCTCTCCATCGGCTTTCTCTCGCGTTTGTAGTGATGCCGTAAGGCGTTTCTTTATATGCCTTTACGGGCGCACTACGAACGGGATGATCAAGGGAGAGATCCCATAGAATCGCAGGAGACGCCCAACACGCCGCAGGAATCCTCCGCCGGAACTAATCGTCACTGGCGTCCGGTCTTGGCGGTGGCCGTCGTTCTGGCGTTGGCAGGCGCCATCTTCTGGTGGACGGGGTTGGGATCCTATTTGGCACAACGAAGAGAGTATGCTGCCAAAACCAGAACCTTCTCCGCCAGTTCCGGATTGCTTGAGCGGACGGTGATCGTCCCGACGCTCGACAGCCTTTGCCCCGGCAGCAAGAACGTCATCTGGTGCTCGTCGTTCCAGTTGGCCTGGAACGAGATTCGCGACAACGTGATCGGCGCCCCACTCGATGTCGTCGGCGCGGAGGAACTTGCCGACCGTCTGAACAAGGCCCCACATCGCGCCGGCGATCTCGAACCCGGCTCGTACTACGCCAGCGGCGGATGGACGCACGACGGAATCGTAAAACGAATCGAGAAGGGAATGGGCGCCAGGTTCCCTCGGCGCGAACTGCCCGATTTCAACGATCTCAAAGACATGCGCGGCATACTGGCCTATTCCTACCTGACGGCCAACGTGCCCTTCCGGTATCCCTTCCGCCAGCTCGACGAAGGGTTCACCTTCACTGAGTCGCAGCGCGTCGAAACGCTCGTGGCTGGCTTCGGCCTTTGGCAGGCCTTCCTGTCGCGATATGAGGACATTCGCGAGCAGGTGGAGGTCCTCTATGTGGGTTGGGACGACCCGAATCGGCCCTACGAACGAATGAAGGAATATGCGCTCGACCTGTCCCGGCACAGCCAGCCCTACCAGGTGGTCGTCGCGGTGGTCGAGCCGAAAGGTTCGCTGGCCGAAACGTACGAACATATTCAACGCGGCATGGAAGAGTTCGGCAAGCAGAGAGACTACAGCCACGCCCGATGGTTTCAAGGGAACGACGACCTGCGCGTGCCCGAGATGTTCTGGCGCATCGACCACCGATTCGCCGAACTCATTGGCAAGACAGTGGCCAACGTGAGCATGCCCATCGTCGAGGCCATGCAAACGATCGAATTCCGGTTGGATCGATCCGGCGCGGTGCTCGAGAGCGAAGCACGCGTGGCCATTGCCGCCACACCCCGAGACTTCCTGTTCAACCGCCCCTTTCTGATCTACATGAAGAAGCGGGGTGCGGACCGGCCGTTCTTCGTGATGTGGGTGGACAACGCGGAGCTGCTGGTTCGCAAATAGCGTACGAGGAGACGGGGCGGCGGGCGCCGTTGGTGAATTCGGGGGTGGCGGAACGATCATTCTTGCGGTATCCTGGGGCACGGCTGGTCGGCACGAGCGCAAAGCAAAGCAGGAGGCCGGACGATGGACAGTCCATCACAACGCACGAAACAGGATACAACGCCGCAGGCGCGGCGGATTCAGTGCGAAATCTATCGTCGGATGGGCCCGGCACGGAAGCTCGAACTGGTCTTCGCGACGTATCACATGGGCCGGCAGCTCGCGATGGTCGGAATCCGGCTGCAGAACCCGCACGCCAGCGCCGAGGAAGTCTGGCACCTGTGGGCCCGGCGGCACCTCGGGGCGGACTCCTACGACCGGGCCTATGGAGTGATGAGCTATGAGTGAGCTGCGAGAAATCCAGGTCCTGGAGCGGCTGGCCGAGGTCTTCGATGCGCTGGGCATCCCCTACGCCATCGGCGGCTCCATCGCCAGCAGCGTCTACGGCACGGTGCGCTTCACGCGGGACGCCGACATCGCGGTGCTGCCCTTCGCGGCCGCGGCCGACAGGTTCTACGCGATGCTCAAGGACGAATTCTACGTCAGTGAAGAGGCGATGCAGCAGGCGTTGAGCTGCTGCGGCTCGTTCAACATCATCCACTTCAAGACCGCCTTCAAGATCGACCTGTTCCTGCTGGGCCCCAGCGACTTCGAGCAGCAACTACTGGTCCGCAGCCGGGTCGTCAGGCTGGGCGAAACCCCTGAAAGCGACCTGTGTTTCGTCTCTCCCGAGGACGTCATCCTGCTGAAGCTGCGCCGCCTGAACGAATCGGACGCCTTCGATGAGAGCCAGTGGGAAGACATCCTGGGCGTGCTGGCGATCCAGGGCCAGGCCCTCGACTTCGGGCGGCTGAACGAAGACGCGAGGATTCTCGGCGTCGAAGACCTCCTGGAGCGAGCCATCGCCGAGGCGCAGACGTACGTTTGAATATGGACCTGAACGCAAAACACACGGCGCTGCAAAACATACTCAAGGACTTGGGCAAAGTCGTCGTGGCGTACTCGGGGGGCGTGGACAGCACGCTGCTGCTGAGGGTCGCCGCCGAGACGCTGGGGACGCAGAACGTGCTGGCGTGCTTCAGCGCCGGCGCCTCGGAGCCGAGCCACCAGCTCTCGCGCGTAGCCGCACTGGCGAAGAGCATCGGCGTCCAGCTGATGACGGTCGACACGGACGAGTTGGAGGACCCCGCCTTCGTGGCCAATCAGGCGGACCGCTGCTTTCACTGCAAGTCGCATCTGTGCCGGACGCTGCTGGACATCGCGGCCGAGCGCGGGTTTGGTCACGTGATCTTCGGGACCAACTACGACGATCTCGACGACTTCCGGCCGGGCAATCGGGCCATCGCAGAACTCGGCGTCCGCTCGCCTCTGGCGGAGGCGAAGCTGACCAAGGACGACATCCGCCAAATCAGCCGGCAACTCGGCCTGCCCACCGCGGACATGCCCTCGTCGCCCTGCCTGGCGTCGCGGATCAGCTACGGGCTGGAGGTCACCGCCGAGCGGCTCAGACAGATCGACGAGGCGGAGGCGATTCTCAGAGAGGCGGGTCTTGTCGAATTTCGCGTTCGCCATCATGGCGAGGTCGCCCGCATCGAGGTTCCGGCCGCCCAAATCGGCCGGCTGGCCGCCGAGCCGCTCCGCTCGCAGGTGGTCGAGAGGCTCAAGAGCCTTGGTTTCCGATATGTCACCCTGGACCTTCAGGGCTTTCGTTCCGGCTCGTTGAACGAGTCGCTCTCGGAGGAAGAGAAGCAAACCGGTCTGCAAATGTAACGTACCATTCTCGCTGGAGGAACTCATGCACTCGAATGCCATGTCACAGACTCGTGGAATGTCACGCCGCACCGTTCTTTCGATCGCTCTGCTTGCGAGCCTGGTCTGGTCCGCCAGTCGTTGCGCTGCGGCCGAGGCCGGCGACAGCAAGAATGAGCTGCATGTGATGAGTTTCAACATCCGCTATGGGACCGCCGACGATGGGCCGGACCGCTGGGAGAACCGCAGGCAGCAGGTCTGCGAAGTGATCGAGCGGAACCAGTGCGACGTGATCGGGTTGCAGGAGGCGCTGCGGTTCCAGATCGACGCTATCCGCGAGGCGCTGCCGGTGTACGCCGAGATCGGCGTCGGCCGCGAAGACGGCAAGACCAAAGGCGAATACTCCGGCATCCTATATCGCACCGACCGTCTTCTGCTGGCCGAGGCCGGAACGTTCTGGCTGTCCGACACGCCCGAGGTTCCCGGCTCGATGACGTGGGGCAACAGGATCACACGCGTCTGCACCTGGGGCCGGTTCATCCACAAGCCCTCGGGCAAGGCCTTCTATCATTTCAACACCCATTTCGACCACCAATCGCAGCCTTCGCGCGCCAACAGCGCGGTGCTGCTGGCCCAGCGCATCCGCGACCGCAAGCACCCCGACCCCGTGATCGTCTCGGGCGACTTCAACGCGGGCGAATCCAACCCTGCGGTCCGCTACCTCAAGGGCGACCTGGACCTCGACGGCAGGACGCCCATCCCGTTCGTCGATTCGTTCCGGCTCTTGCATCCCGAGGCGACCGAGGTCGGCACGTTCCACGCCTTCAAAGGCACGCGTTCCGGCGAGAAGATCGACTACATCTTCGTTCAGCCGGGCGTCGAGGTCCTCGAAACCCGAATCCTGCACGACAACGTGGACGGCCGCTATCCCAGCGACCACTTCCCCATCACCGCCCGACTCGTCCTGCCGGATTGAGCTCTCTGGGCCATCGATATGCCACCTCGCCGCTGACGGGGCAATTCAGGTGTTCCGTCTTCTCCGGAAAAGGACTTGACTTGCACACAAATAAGTGTACAATTTGAATATGAAGCGAAAGGACCTGGAGAGAGAATTGAAGAAGATGGGGTGGTATCTTCTTCGCCATGGAAAGAAGCACGATGTATGGACAGACGGCGAACGGACCGAGCCGATTCCGAGGCACAACGAAATCAACGAGCGTCTGGCCTGCGCAATTCTGAACCGAGTCCGACATTGGGGAAACCTATGATGCGGTTTTGTGGTCACGTCTACAAAAACAACAGCCATTGGCTGGCCGAGATCCCCTTGCTGGGGTATATGACGCAGGGACGGACAAAGAAAGAAGCTCTGGAGATGATCGGCGACCTGATCGAGACGATGGTGGACAAGGAAGGTTTCACCGCCCAGGTCCATGCCGCCGGAGGAGACCGCTTCGAGCTGGGCTCGGAGGATGTCAAGGCCCTCGTGGCGCTGTTGCTCCAGAGAAAGCGGGAACTGAGCGGCCTGACCCTGGCCCAGGCAGCGGAGCGGCTCGGCATCTCCTCGCGCAACGCCTACGCCCGCTACGAACAGGGCAAGGCGGCGCCGACCATCGAGAAACTCTGTCAGCTTCTCCACGCCGTCAGCCCCGAAGAGGACCTGGTCATCGCGTAGACCGTCTGCCAACTATGTTGCCCAATACTGTCCAGCGGCGAGAATCGCACCCTTCGGGCGACGGAGAGGGGTCTGGACCTGGGGCGGGGTTTGGGTTATAGTGGGGCGGCTAAGTTCTTTTGGGTCTTTGTGTTGTGGATGTTTATGGGATTACCTACCGTTGCCATCGTGGGCCGGCCGAACGTGGGCAAGAGCAGCCTGCTCAACGCGCTGGCCGGAGAGAGGATCAGCATCGTCGAGCCGACCGCCGGCGTGACGCGCGATCGCGTCAGCACGTTCCTCAGCCGGGACGACAGGTACTTCGAGCTGGTCGACACCGGCGGCTACGGCATCGTCGACTCCGACCAGCTCAGCGACCACATCGAGCGGCAGATTTTCCAGGCCATCGGCTCGGCGACGCTGGTGATCTTCATGGTCGACATCCGCGACGGCCTGACGCCCCTCGATGAGAAAATCGCCCAGCTCCTGCGCAAGTACAACCTCGACGTCATCGGCGTAGCCAATAAGGCCGACAGCGCCAAGATGTTCCCGGCGGCCGGCGAGTTCGTGCGTCTGGGCTTCGGCGAGTTCCTCTGCATCTCGGCGGAGAACAACCTCAACAAGGCAGTGCTGCTCGACCGGATCTTCGCGCGGCTGGCGGACCGCGAGGACACCGGCGCCCCGCCGGAACCGGTAATGAAGATCGCCATGGTCGGCAAACGCAACGCCGGCAAAAGCTCCATGGTCAACGCCATCGCCGGCGCCGAACGCGTCATCGTCAGCGAGATCCCGGGCACGACCCGCGACGCGGTCGACGTGCGGATCGAGAAGGACGGCAAGACCCTCGTCGTGATCGACACCGCCGGCGTCCGCAAAAAAGGCAAAATGGCCGACAATATCGAGTTTTACAGCAACGTCCGCGTCGCCCGTTCCATCCAGCGGGCCGACGTCGTCTGGTTCCTCATCGACGCGACCGTTCCTCTGTCACAGGTAGACAAGAAACTCGCCCGGCAGATCGCCGAAGAGCACAAGAGCTGCATCCTCGTCGTCAACAAGTGGGACCTGGCCAAGGACGTCGCGGCGACCAGCGACTACGAAGAATACCTGACCGCCCGGCTGCCCGTGCTGAAATACGCGCCGATCGCGTTCACGACCGCCGCCGCCGGCAAGAACGTCCAGGCGGTGCTGGACCTGTCGGCCGAGCTGTTCAAGCAGGCCACCACGCGGATCGGCACCGGCCGGCTCAACAAGGCCTTCGAAGTCATCCGGGACGAGCGGACCGGAGCCAAACGCGGCGGCACCACCTGGCCGCGGGTCTACTACGCCACGCAGATCGCGACGAATCCCATCACCATCCTCATGTTCGTCAACAACCCCAAGCTCTTCGACGAGAACTACATGCGCTATGTCACTAACCGGCTCGGCGCCCTGCTGCCGATCGGCGAGGTGCCCATCCGCCTGTTCGCTCGCTCCCACCGCAACGAGGCCTCCAAACGCAAGTCCCGCGCCGCCCGGCGTTGATCCGCCCGTCCGACGGTGGGGACGAATCATCATTCGCCCCTGCGCTATGCCCTTGCGGGCGCACTAAGAACGCGTATGCCACCCGTTTGTAGCGACGCCATAAGGCGTTCCGTTTGTCAGGGCGGGGCATGCCTCGCCCCTACGGCCAGTCCACAAGCGCCTGCGCTGTAAATCCCACACCACACAGACCCAGCCAAGGAAATCCCCTTCGGTCTCGACACGACCCCGCCGGATGCTCCAGCCCGCCACGCGGAAGAACCACCCCCGAGAATGTGCCGAACACCTCTATCTTCCCCCAGCAATTGACTTTCAATTCGCGCCCTGACAGTCCCGGCAACGTGCGGACGCGTGGGTCGTGTCGAGCGTCAGTCGATTCGTTCGACGGTCGTGGTGCCTTCCATGGTCGTTTTCATGGTCATGGGTTCGCTCTGTTGAGCCGCACGCATCTGGGTTTCGCCGCTGAATTCCATTTGTGTCTTGCGGTCGAGCAGCAGGCCGGTGGCTGGATCGACATTGACGGTGGCCGTGCAGGTTCCGCCCAGTTTGGCCGTCGTCTTGCCGCTTGGTGTGGCCGACACGATAGGCGGATCGTCCATCGCTCGCTCGGCGGTGATTTGGATCGTGCACTTCTCACGTGCCGCAGCCGTCAGCGTGCAGGCGCCCGTCATAGCGAGGGGAGTATTCGCGGCAACGGTCAGCGGGATCTGCCAACTGTCGCCCTGCTGAACGGGCACATCGGGAAAACGAACGATCAATTCGCCAACCAGGCCGCGGATGCGGTCCGCGTTCATCAGGGGGAACGCCTCGATCTGCTTCTTCAGGGCCTGCCGTCGGCCCTCCCGCGAACCGAACCTCTGGTCGGTTTGCAGTATGGCGTTGCTGGCGCGTTCCTTGAGCCGCTGGCGCATCATGTCATCCTCCCGCTCCATTATATTGCGTGCGACCGCCAGGAAGAGACTGTCTGTGCCCAACTCGACAATCTCGCCTTTGCGTGAGATCTTGACGGGGCAACACTCGCCGATGAAGGCCGAGTAGTGACTCGCTAGGGGATCGCTGCTGTCGGTGGGCTTGGTCGAATCGTACACGAGGCCCGGCTCGGCTCCCTTCATGCCGCTCTTCTCCTGGATGGCCACGAAACGAACGTTGGCCAGGACCATGCCGTTGTCGGCCGTCTCGATGGGTTCGATCGCCAGGGTGGTCGTCCGGGAGTTGGCGATGACCATCTGCTGGGGGCCCATCTGCGTGGCGAGGTCCATCGTGGTGGTCGCCCGGTATGTCTGCTTCTGCCCGGGCGGGGGGCGAAACTGCAAGTCGATCTTCTCAGCCGCATAGATGCGGGGGCATGCGGCGGCACAAAGCGTCAGGGCAAGTACGGTCCTCTGCAGGGGTAGCATTTGGCGTCTCCTTTCGATGCATTAGTGGAGCTTCTCGGCGTGGCCGCCTTCGGCCAAAGCCTCTTCCATCCTATGGACGCCCGGCGCGACGGAATGATCGAACAAAACGCCGAGCGGAAACTCAAAAGGGTACTCAAACGTGTCCGGTGCTTCTTACGGGCCATACCCGGCTGGCTCGATCCTCTGAATCCCACGTCGGTTACATGTTACGTGCCTCGCGACGCCCAGGCAGCGCATGACGGACTTCAACGGATTCATCACAAGCAGGTCCGCGTCGTCTTCCTGCCAGTATCATAGCATGAGACAGGCACGCGGCCAAGGAAAACCGGGTGGCGTTTGTTGTGTGCTCGTGAGCGCATATACCAGCTTAGAAATAGCGTCTTGCGACGCCACTACGAACGGGGGGCCTTCGGAGGGGCGATTCTCGCAAGGGTTTGCATAGACGCGGGCGGGGGGTATACTGGTATCAGATGAACGAGCAGACCCTGTTCTCTGGAGAACCGGCCATGACGATTCTACTAATACTGCTTACCGCCGGTATTGCGTTGCTTGCGGGCGGCACCATTTATGCTCCCCTGATCGCCAGACTCATGGGAGAGCAAAAGGCCCGGATCACGCCGGCCGTTTCCATCAATGACGGACGCGACTACGTTCCCACGAAGACGCCCGTGGTCTTCGCGCACCATTTCGCGTCGATCGCCGGGGCCGGACCGATCATCGGGCCGGTGCTGGCGATCCTCTACGGCTGGGGACCCGCCCTGTTGTGGATCGTCCTGGGCGGCATCTTCCTCGGCGGCGTGCACGACTTCGTGGCGACGTACGTGACGATGCGCGAGGGCGGCAAGAATCTGACCGTGATCGCGCGACGGTACATCGGTCCGGCGGCGTTCGTGATGATGCTCGTGATTCTGGTGGCGATTCTGGTGCTGGTCTGCGCGGCCTTCCTGGACCTGTCCGCCACCGCGCTGACCAGCAAGGTCGCGCTGTCCGATCTCGGCATGGAGTCCGGCCAGACCCTGTTTCGCGAGAAGTCGATCGTCAATCCGCGAACCGGCGCGGCCGAGCCGTACGCGTTGATCGGCGGGATTGCCTCCATGTCCGTGATCGTCATCACCGCCTTCTCGCCGCTGATGGGATTTCTGTACCTGAAGAAGAAATGGCCCGTAGGGGTGTGTTCGCTCCTGGCGCTGGTGATCTGCGGAATCTCGATCCTGATCGGCTTGAAATGGCCCGTTTCCGTTTCTCCTTTGACCTGGAAGCTGATGATCAGCGGCTACGTGCTGCTGGCGGCGGGTATGCCCGTCTGGTTCTTCCTGCAGAGCAGGGATTTCATCAACGTGCACATCCTGTACGCGGGCGTGGTGTTTCTGCTGGTGGCCTTGGTCGCGGCGGCCCTTCGCGGCGGTGCGGCGCTCGCCGGGACCGCTATCCCCTGGAACAACTGGGCCGAGGGGACCCGGGTCCTCGGGCCGGGCTGGCCTATCGTGTTCGTCACCATCGCCTGCGGCGCCGTCAGCGGCTTTCACAGTCTGTGTGCCGGCGGGACCACCTGCAAGCAGCTCTCCAACGAGCGGGCGGCCCGCAAGGTCGGCTACTGGGCGATGCTACTGGAGAGCCTTCTGGCGGTGTGCGTAGTGTGCTGTCTGATCGGGGGACTGTCGCTCGAGACATACAGGACCTACTGCTATCCCGCTGCCGGCGGCGGCAACGCGGTGCTGACCTTCGCGATGGCGGTCGGGCATACGGTTCATCTCGGGCTGGGTCTGCCCGTCGCGGCCGGCGCGCTGGGCGCCATGCTGTTGCTCGAGGGCTTCCTCGTCACGACCCTGGACACCGCCGTCCGTCTGACCCGCTACATGATCGAAGAAGGCTGGGTCATGTTCTTCGGTCGATACGATGTATTCGCTCGCCTGACAGCAGCAAGCGACGCGTTCGGCGACGGGGGCGAATCCGGTTCGCAGCGGATCGAACCGGCCGGCACCGGCGGCCTGGCCGTCACCGAACCGCCCGTGCGATATGTGAAGCCCACTGCCGCGCCGGTGCCCTCGCGAGGCGTCAAACGCGCCGCCTTGCTCTTCCTACAACATTACTGGGTCAATTCCGGCATTGCGGTCGGGCTGATGCTGCTGCTGGGTCTGACCAACGGCTACTCGGTGGTGTGGAACATCTTCGGTTCGGCGAATCAACTTCTGGCGGCGCTGGCCCTCTGGGTGGGCACAACCTGGCTGATGAGCAAAGGACGTCAGTACTGGTTCGCCATCGTTCCGGCGGCCTTCATGTTCGTCACCTCGATCACGATGCTCGTCTGGCTGCTGGCCAAGAAGTACATCCCCGGCTGGCAGGCCGGCGAGAGCGGCATGCTCGCGCTGCTCATCGCGGACGTCATCGTTCTGGCCATGACCGCCGGCATCCTCGGTCTGACGCTCAAGAACTGGCTGACGAAAGGAACCCTGGCAACCGTCGCTCGGCCGGCCCACGAGATGTAAAATCGGGCAAGGGGTCGTGGGAAGCTCCGCTTTGGCACCCGGCCGACGGTCATGAACCGGCCGCGACGTTATTGGCCGGAAGGTTCGATACTCTCGTCGTCGGGAATCAGCTCCAGCACGAACCGTGCCGAGGGAGGCGACGTGCCTTCGATCTGCTTGTTCTGAACGTACTGCTGCGGAAAGTTGAAGACGACGGGCCTGGTGATGACGTCCGTCGCCTGCCGGTCCGAATCCAGCACGTATAAGAGGATGTGGAACGGTTGTCGTTCGTAGGCCTGCCAGGCCTCCATGGTCGCCCGGACCAGGACTGTCGCCAGTTCCGCTTCATTTTCGAGGATGACCCGGTACGTGCCCTGCGTGTTCGTACTGAAGCAGTACCCCAGCACGGCCTGCACCGGATGCTCGGCCAGCACCACCTCTTCGCGGGCCAGCGTCACACTCACCCGGGTGGCAATCTCCCGACTCTGTCCGGCCGTCAGTTCCACGTAGGGGTTCTTTCGAATCGGCGAGACCCGGGCCTGTGCCTGCTCGTTTGCCGAGAGGCGAACCCGGGCCGCCACCACACCGTCCGGAACGTACGCGCTGACCGTCGGCGGCTCGATGACGGCCCGCAGCGGCGCACCGTTCTCGTCGACGCACTCCACGGGAACAGGTCGCTCCACCAACGGGCGGATCTGGACGGTCAGCGTCCTCGGTTCGCAGCTCTCCACGGTCAGGCCCAACTGCCGGATCTCGTCACTGTCCTTGAGGAAGCTCAACACGTCGAAGGTTCGCGGGCCGACTTGCGTCCATCCTTCCTCTTCGGGCGAAACGAAGAGGTCGAGGGGCAGTTCCCCCTTCTTCCTCTTCCGATCCACCTCGGTCACGCGCGAGGCGGGCCCCTTCAGATCGACGGTATCGATGGTCACGGTGGGCAGCAGCGCCGATTCCGGGCCTTCGAAGCTCACCCAGAGCGCTGCATCACTCGGCCGGGCCACCGTGATGGTCACGTAATTGGACAGGGATATCGGCTCATCCTGGGCCAGATCCGACCACACCCAGATCAGGACGGTCAGAAAGACCACGATGGATATCTTGCCGAGTTTGGGGTTCTTAACCATGTCCGTATTCAAACCCTGCCTTGTCAGGTTTCTGCGCTCGGTCCGTCCCGGCACAACGTCGTCGTCGATCCGGACCCCGCACGACCGCGGCTCTACTCGTGACGCTTGAGCAGGCGTCCCACCAGGGGTACATTGCCCGCCATGGTGCTGCTCAGGTACGAACGGATCTGGGCTTCGGTCACGTTGCGAACCAGCCGACCGTTCCGCGCCACCGAGATGGCGCCCGTCTCTTCGCTGACCACCAGACACGTGGCATCGGAGCCGGCGGTGATCCCCAGCGCCGCTCTGTGACGCGAGCCCAGCTCGATGCCGTCCATGGCGCCCGCCTCGGCCAGCGGAAGCTGAACCCTGGCCGCAATGATCCGGTCGCCCCGGATGACGACCGCCATATCGTGCAGCGCCGTGCCGGGATAAAAGATCGTCTTGAGCAGATCGGCTGTGACCCGCGCGTCCAGTCGGATTCCGGTCTCGATGAACTCGCCCAGGGCCACCTGTCTCTCGAGCACGATGATCGCTCCGATGCGAGCGGCCGACAACTCGGTGACCGCGGTGATCAGTGCCTCGACCGTCCGCGAGAGTTGATGGAGAGACCCTGTCCAGATTCGAGGTTGCCCAATCTGGATGAGAACTCTCCGAATTTCGGGTTGGAAGGCCGCGACCGCCACGATGAGAACCGCAATCAGGAAGCCCTTGTAGAGATACTGGAGCCGGTCGAAAGGAAGCCGCTCGACGACGAGGTTCAAAACCAGCACCCCGGCGACGAGCAGAAAGATGACACCGCGAAACAGCCTCTCCCCGCGCGTGCCCTCGAGAAAATCCACCACCCAATAAACCACAAGTCCAATCAGGACGAGCTCAACGACAACCACCCACCATTCATAGCGTGCGACCCGACTGAAATAGTCAACCAGCGTATCCACCCAAAACCCTTCCGTGGGCCCGGTCACAACCTTAGCCGAGACTACGGCAGTCTCTTGTCGGTGAGGTTGCTGGGCCGATCCAGCAGCAGCACCGTGTCGATGTCGGCGCGCATCATTTCGAAGTTGGTCTGGACGACTCGTTTGTGCCGCCGGTTGCCCTCGACCGCTGTCTCGCCCGGATAGTTCCACCACGAGGCGCAACCACAGGACATGAGCACCAGAACGCACAGGATCAAGGCAAGCGCCAGCGTACGCAGGTTAAAACGACCGGTCCCTTGCTCCCTTGTCTCCACAGCCACTACGCTTTTCATCGTTTCCCCTTCTTTTCAGTGTCCACTCGAATCCTGTGCGGCCGCATGCGATATCCTGCGCGCTGCCGGCTACGTGCCCCGTAACCGAGCGGCGCAAAACCTGCCCCGACAGAGACTTAATTATAGCACGCCCGTTCGGGCCTGTCAAGCGTCCCGAGAATTTTGCGCCGCCGCGTGACCTAACCGCTTCCCAGCAGAGAACTTGCGGCGATTCGCGTCGGAAACAACGGGTCTATGGGACCTTCCGCCCGCGGCGTTCCTGCCGCCCCGCCGCAGCCAGCTCCCCCGTCGGCGGCGTCGGAAAAGCCTTCAAACTGGCCCCACAGGCGGTACAATACCCCGCGTGCAGGCTCCGGAACCGCTCCGGCACGCGGTCGCCGCCGGCACAGAAGGACCCTTGGCAGTTGTGCAGGAGATCGACATGGGCAAGAAGTCACCCGTCCCCCGCCTCACCAGCCGGCAGCGCGTCGTCGCCGCGATCAACCACCAGCCCGCCGACCGCGTCCCCGTCGATCTCGGAGGCACCGCCTGCTCAGGCGCCCACGTCAGCGTCGTCGCCCGGCTCCGCCAGGCGCTGGGACTCGACAAGCCCGGAACGCCCGTCAAGGTCGTCGAAATGTATCAGATGCTTGGCGAGATCGGCGCCGACCTGCGGGAGGCGCTGGGCATCGACGTCGTCGAGCTACCCAAGCCGAGGAACATGTTCGGTTTCGAGAACGCCGGCTGGAAACGCTGGCGGACGTTCGACGGCACCGATGTACTCGTCCCCGCCAAGTTCAACACCGAGCCCGAGCCCAACGGCGACATCCTGATGTATCCGCAGGGAGACCACTCCGCCAAGCCCTCGGGCCGCATGCCCAAAGGCGGCTTCTACTTCGACTCGATCATCCGCCAGCACCCCATCGACGACGCCAGACTCGATCCGGCCGATAATCTCGAGGATTTCGGCCCTGTCAGCGACGAGGACTTAGCCTTCTACGCCAAGCACGCGAAAGACCTGTACGACAACACCGATCTGGCCATCGCGGCCGGCTTCCCGGGCACCGCGTTCGGCGACATCGCGCTGGTGCCCGCGCCGTGGATGAAGGACCCCAAGGGCATTCGCGACATCGAGGAATGGTACATCAGCACCATCACCCGCCGGAACTACATCCAGGAGGTCTTCGCCCGCCAGGCCGAGATCGCGATCGAGAACCTCAGGCGCATCCATCAGGCGGTCGGCGACCGGGTTCACGCGGTCTTCATGTGCGGCACCGACCTGGCGTCGCAGAACAGCCTGTTCTGCTCGCCCGACGCCTACCGCGAGCTGTACCTGCCCCACGCCAGGAAGCTCAACGACTGGGTCCACACGCACACGAAGTGGAAGACGCTCAAGCACTGTTGCGGCGGATGCGAACCGCTCATCGACGGGCTCATCGACGCCGGATACGACATCCTCAACCCTGTCCAGACCTCCGCCAAAGGAATGGACCCCGCGACGCTCGTCGAAAAGTACGGCGACCGCATCGTCTTCTGGGGCGGTGGCGTCGACACGCAGCAGACCCTGCCCTTCGGCACGCCCGACGAGGTCCGCGCCCAGGTCGCCGAACGCGTGAAAATCTTCAGCCGCAAACACGGATTCGTCTTCAACACCATCCACAACATCCAGTGCAACACCCCCACCCAAAACCTCCTCGCCATGTTCCAGGCCTTGGGCCGAAACCTGTAGCGTGTGAATGTGTAGATGGGTAGAAGCGTAGACGCGTGAATCCCGGGTGGCAGCCTCAAGCCCGATGGGTGTCGGGATCACGACAGAAGAGTCAAACGAGGAAATTGACGAACAGACAGCGAGCTGCGACAATGCGTGTTGGTTAGGAGATCGCTGCGAGAATAGCAGGATGATGAGTTCACATGGCAAAGGTGCCGGCCAATCCGAAGATATACCACATCACGCATGTGCGGAATCTGCCGCAGATCGTAGAGGCGGGTGTGCTATGGCCGGACGCCAAGCGCATTGATATGGGGCTTGACTGTGATGTAGTCGGGATGTCACACGTCAAACGGCGGCGTCTCCTGGAAATTGAAGTCACGTGCCATGCAGGCACACACGTGGGGGACTATGTACCATTCTACTTCTGTCCACGATCGATCATGCTCTACATTCTGTACATGGGCAATCACCCGGAGATAGATTACAAAGAGGGGCAAGAGCCCATCGTGCATTTGCAGGCTGACCTTCATAGCGTGATCGAGTGGGCTGAGAAGCAGCAGCGGAGATGGGCATTCAGCGACCGAAACGCTGGGACGTACCTCGCGAGGTTCTTCAACCAGGTGGACCATCTGGCCGAGATCAACTGGATGGCCATTGCATCGACTGATTTCCGCGACATGGTTGTCAAGGAAGGCAAGCAGGCTGAATTCCTCGTCTACGAGTCGTTTCCATGGCGATTGGTTGAGCGGGTTGGGGTCTGCAATGATCGTGTTGCGGACCAAGTCCACCGAGCGATAGTACAATCGCACGAGAGGCCACAGGTGACCGTCAAACGAGAGTGGTATTACTGAGCGAAAGGAGCGCCCCATGATCGAGTTGCAGCGAGGCGACATCCTCAAGGCAAAGGCTGATGCGCTGGTCAATACGGTGAACTGTGTGGGTGTGATGGGGCGTGGCATCGCGCTGCAATTCAGCAAAGCCTTTCCGGAAGTCTTTAGCGCCTACGAAGCGGCGTGCAAGCGAGGCGAAGTTCAACCGGGCAGGGTGCTGTCCTATGACCTGAACCGCTTTGAGCAGCCGCACTATGTCATCAACCTGCCAACCAAGAAGCACTGGCGAGGCAAGAGCCGAATGGAGTATATCGAGGCGGGTCTTGATGCGCTCGTTGAAGAGGTGCGACGGCTCGGGCTCAAGTCCGTGGCGGTACCACCGCTTGGCTGTGGGCTCGGGGGGCTCGATTGGTCGCAAGTGCAACCTCGTATTCAGCGCGCATTTGAGGCGATGCCCGACGTGCACGTTTTGTTGTTCGAGCCCAAGGGCGCGCCGTCGGCGGAGGCAATGGCCAAAGGCCGGAAGGCACCGAACATGACGGAGGGCCGGGCATTGCTGTTGGGCCTGATGCGCAGATACCTCGCAGCAGTCATGGACCCCACGGTCACGCTCCTTGAGATTCATAAGCTGATGTACTTCATGCAGGAATCGGGACAGAACCTCCGGCTGAACCACGCGAAGGGGCCCTACGGTCCTTATGCCGAGAACTTGAGGCATGTGCTTACGCATATCGAGGGGCATTTCGTCGTTGGATATGGCGATGCCGCCGACAAGCCGGACAAGCCCATCGCGCTCAAGGCAGAAGCGATCCATGCTGCCGAGGTCTTTCTCAAGGATCGTTCAAGACTGCAAGCGCGTTTCGACCAGGTTGCCCAATTGATTGAGGGCTTTGAGACACCGTACGGTATGGAATTGCTGTCCACAGTGCACTGGGTAGCCAAACACGAAGGAGCAGCAGATTTCGCCGATGCGGTAAAGAAGACTTACGCCTGGAACGATCGCAAGCGAATGTTCAGCTATGAGCACTTACGCATTGCGTGGGACACCCTGAATCGCTATGGGTGGCTTGCATCAGGAGCCGCCCAGGGGGCATAGAGGCCGCATTGCGGCGGAATCGGGAGGCACCCTGCTCAACCAAGATCGAAATCGATAAGGCGTGCCCGGAAGGTTTTCTAAATGGAGTGACATCATCTCTAAATAGGTGGCTGTCCCTAGCGGCCTTTGTTGGGGGCCATTGAAGGTGTCCAGTACTCTTTCCGGCGCCCTGACTGAGATACGAACGGCCAGAGAGGGGTTGCATGAAGAAGAAGACGTTTGCCGCCGCGGCGTTCATACGGAAACGACGCCATGAACTCTCTCAGGCTTATGCCGGGCTCAGTGCCGAACAGATGGCTGAGTACTTCGTTGACAGTGAGTAGAGATGCGCACGGATGAACGGAGGCATGGATAGACGAGGACAGGCGCCGGTTAAATGGAGTGACATCATCTCTAAATAGGTGGCTGTCCCTAGTAGTTCTGTCCCTAGTAGTTCTGCGATGTGCGTTTAGGGCATCATCGAGAGGGCGAATCATTATTCGCCCCTACGAGGGGGATCCGGAGGCGGGGCGTAGACCTGGGCGCGTCGTTCGGGGGGCCATTCTTCGGGGAAGTTGACGCGGGCGAACTGGCCGCCCAGTTCGACCGCCTTGTGGTCGTAGGCGCGGGCGGCATCGACCTCCTCCGCGAAATAGCCGATGTGGAGCGGTTTGCGCTTCCACTGGATGGCGGCCCGCCACTTCTTGTTCTTGCAGCTCCTGCGATGGCACACACCGATGAAGCGGGATGTGGTGCCGGAACGTTTGCGTGTGTTCTGCATGTTCTCCTGGTGCGTGCAAACGCGCAGATTGATCCGGGTGTTGTCCAGTTTGTTGTGGTTGCGGTGATCGACGAGCTTGTCGTCGGGCGGCTGCATGATCTCGCGGTGCATGAAAATCACCTTCTTGCCATACCGCACCGCGTATCCGTTCTGAATGTGCCAGGTCCACTGGCTGAGCCATTCGTAGTCGGCGGCGTCGACGTAGGTGTAGTAACCTCGCCCCAGCGGGATCATGCGGACGTCGCCTTCGGGCTTGGCGAGGCGGGGGCGGTAATTGGGGCACATCCCGCGCTGGGGGGTGCGGCACATCCGCCCGAACGATTGGGGATGGTTGGCACAGGCGGGCCAGTTCAGCAGGCCCGCCGAGTAGCACTCGAGCGTGTGCTCGCGGTCGAGGTACGCAAACACACAGTTATGGCAGCACCGAATCGTCTTCGTCGTCGCCATGGTCTGATCCCTCCATTCCAGCGTGTCCAGCAGTCTGTCATTGGCGTTGTACTCATGCCATATATGGTATATTGACCATT